>JAFWYR010000016.1 GCA_017522615.1 Bacilli bacterium
ACATTGCAAAAATAATCAAAATGTGGAAAATTTAAATATCTTTTATACAAAAAATATATTTAAGTATTAATTATATATAATGTCAGAAATTAAAAAAAAAGAATATCTATTATTTTTTTATATCTTTCAAAGTAAAATATATTATAAATAAAGTATAATGTTTCACGTGAAACATTAAATAAAAAATTAGTATATGTTTTAAAAATAAATAATAATTATTAAAAACAATACAATAAGTCTTTTTTTTTTTTACAAATTAACAAATAACAAAAAATAGAAATATAAATAAAAAGTATCAAAAAAATATCCAAGATTATAATAATTAAAAGTAAAATAAAATAACCAATGTTTCACGTGAAACATTGCAAAAATAATTAAAGTGTGGAAAAATACACTATCATTTATAGCAATAAAATTACTACATATAAATATAACCACTGAAAAATTATGCCATAAAGTTTTAATTAATATATATATTGTTTTTTTAACAAAGCATAATATATCATGAATAAAAATATAATGTTTCACGTGAAACATTATAAAAACTAATACTTGTGGAAACTAAAATAATCAGCAAAAAAAATAACAAAAAAAATAAAATAAATATAGTTATTTAAAAAATAGATAAACATTGTTTCAATTGAAACAGTAAAATTTTTTTAACATCGCTCCAAAAGTATTGATTTGTTAAACAAAATAGTATATAATATAAAGTGGTACAACATTTATATCTGAACCAGGTCAGAATCGGAAGATAGCAGCCTTAAGGGTCAATGAATGTGTGTACCTTTTTATATACAAAAAAAGAAGTGATAAAATGAAAGAATCAATAATAAAAAAAATATTGTTAGAAGAAGCTAAACAAAGTTTATTATCAGATGATGTTCCAGTTGGTGCACTAATAATAGAAAATGATAAAATAATATCCAAAGCACATAATACTAGAGAGAAAAATAAAAAAATAACTGGACATGCAGAAATAAATGCTGTGGAAAAAGCATGTAAAAAGAAAAAAACATGGCACCTAGATAACTGCGAACTATATGTAACTCTAGAGCCGTGTACGATGTGTTTAGAAATAATAAAGCAAGCTAGAATAAAAAAAATATATTACTATGCAAAACAAGAAAAAATTACAAATCAAAAAGAGATTGAATTAATAAAGAAAGAAAATAATTTAGAATTCAGCACATTACTTAAACAATTCTTTAAAAATAAAAGAAAATAACAAAAATACTAAACATTATTTTCTTTTATTGTGCATAAATATGATATAATTATAATGTTAGAGGTGGAAAAATGTATCAAGCACTATATAGAAAATATCGTCCAAAAACATTAGATGATATCTGTGGACAAGAAACAATAGTAAAAATAATAAGAAACTCAATAATAAAAAAACAGATAAATCACGCATATCTATTTGCAGGACCTAGGGGAACAGGAAAAACAAGTATAGCTAAAATATTTGCTAAAATAGTGAACTGTGAAAATCTAAAAGATTGTACCCCATGTGAAAAATGTAATAGTTGTACTCAAAGTAACAACAGTGACATCATAGAAATAGATGCTGCCTCAAACAATGGTGTAGACGAAATAAGAGAACTAAGAAACAAAGTAAATTTAGTTCCATCCTATGGCAAATATAAAGTATATATCATTGATGAAGTACATATGCTTACCGTTGGAGCATTTAATGCACTTCTAAAAACACTAGAAGAACCACCAGGACATGTAATATTCATCCTAGCAACAACTGATCCACAAAAAATACCTGAAACAATATTATCTAGATGTCAAAGATTCGACTTCAAAAAAATAAGTGATAAAGCAATTGTGGAAAACTTAAAGAAAATATCATCAAAAGAAAAAATTGAAATAGAAGAAGAAGCACTATTTGAAATAGCTAGAATTTCAGATGGTGGAATGCGTGATTCCGTTGGAATGTTAGATCAAGCAAAGTCATATACAGATAGCAAAATAACACTTCAAGATATACATGATATAAATGGAACTTTAACAGAAAATGATTTAAAAGACTTATTAGTGTATATAGAAGGTGGAAATCTAGAAGAAATATTAAAAAATACAGATATATATAATGAAAAGGGCAAAAATTTTTCAAAATTAACAGAAGAATTTATAAATTTTATTAGAAACACCTTATTATATAAAAAAGTCCCAAATTATTTCAAAAAAATACATCAAAATATAGATGCATACGAAGAAATATGTGGAAAACTCGATGAAAATACTTTATTTCACTACATTGAAATACTAAATAAATACTCAAACGAAATGAAAATAACGACAAATACAAAACTAATGTTCGAATTAGCATTTATAGAAATGATAAATTTAAAAGAAAAACCTAATAACAAATCAAATGACATAAAAACTAAATTAGAAAAAAAGCCAGATAATGTGGAAAAAATTTCCAAAGAAACAATAGAAAAATTAAAAATTAAAAACAAACAACACGAACAAAAGAACGCTAAAACAACAGAAACCGATACTAAAGAAAAACAATCTACAAAACCGGATGAAAAAAATGCAAAGGAAAAACAAATAGAAGAATTTATTAACTACATAAAAAAAATAAGAATTGATAATACATTATCAAAATTTAATAAAAAGAAAATGTTAGAAATAAAAACTCAGCTAGAAGATAGATTAAATGAACTATTACTTAATCCAGATTATAGTCAAGCGGCATCAATACTTCTAGATGGAACACTAAAAGCCGCAAGTGACGATAATATAATCTTTGTATACAAAACCACCGCAATAGCCACATCATTTAATGAAAAATTAATTCAGATAGAAAACACAATTGAAGAAGCACTAGGGAAAAAATATGCCTTAATTGCTACAGATGAGGCAGATTGGGAAATAATAAAAAATGAATTTAACCATAAAAAAAGACAATTCATCTACAAAAATGAAGATTTCAACATTGAAGAAGTATTTAAAGAAGATAATGATGACATCATAACAATGTTTGAAGATATAATAGAATATAATTAAAGAAAGAAGGAAAAGAAAATGAATATGCAAGCAATGCTTAAACAAGCACAAAAATTACAGAAAGATATGTTAAAAGCTAAAGAGGAAATTGATAAAACAGAATTTGAAGGAAAGTCTTCTTTAGTAACAGTTACAATGAAAGGAACCAAAGAAATAGTATCAGTAAAAATAGATGCTGATAGTATTGAAAGTGATGAAATTGAAATGCTAGAAGACATGATTCAAGTAGCAGTTAATGAAGCAAGCAAAAAAGTTGATCAAGTAACAGAACAAAAAATGGGTAAATATACCCAAGGTATGCCAGGACTATTTTAATGAATTACCCAACAACAATATTAAATTTAATAGAATGCTTTAAAAAATTTCCTGGAATAGGAGAGAAAACTGCTGAAAGAATGGCTCTCTCAACATTGAATATGGAAGAAGATGTATTAAATCTATTTAGTAAATCTTTAAAAGATACAAAGAAAAAAATAAAAAAATGTGAAAAATGTGGAAGCTTAACTGAAGGAGACCTATGCCAAATATGTCAAGATGAAACTAGAAACAGGGAAACTCTATGCGTAGTCGAAGAATGTAAAAATGTCATCTTATTTGAAAAAATAGGTTCATTTAGAGGAGTATACCATGTTTTAGGTGGTTTAATTTCACCACTAGAAGGAATCAATCCTGAAGATATTCATATTGATAAACTTATAGACCGAATCGAAAAAGACAAAATAAAAGAAGTAATTCTAGCAATAAAGCCAAGCGTTGAAGGAGAAACAACCGCGCTTTATATTAGTAAAATGCTAGAAGGAAAAGAAGTTACAGTGTCTAAAATTGCACACGGAATTCCTATGGGAGCCGAAATAGATTACATAGATCCACTAACTTTAGAAATGGCTATCGAAGATAGAAGAGCAATTTCATAAAAATAAATAAAGACTTATATAATTTAAAGAGGTGTGTAAATGCTAAAAAAATTATATAAGTTTTTCAAAAACATAACATTAAGTTTTTTCATGTTATACGGATATAATATATTAGTACCTGCCAAAGCTATAATTCCCATAAATCTGATAACTATAACGCTAATGACAATATTTAAATTACCCGCATTATTAATATTAATAATGATAAAAATACTAATTTATTAGGAGGCAAAAACATGCTAGACGATTATAACAACATACAACCAATAGTATATAGAATATTAAGCAATGTAATAAAAAATGAAACATTATCTCATGCTTACTTATTCGAAACAAATGGCTTTTCTAATAGTCAAGAATTAATAATGTCCTTCGTAAAATCATTATTGTGTCCAAATAAATATTTAAACAATAAAAACTGTGGAAATTGTCATCAATGTGAAGTAATTGAATCGGGAAACTTTCCTGAAATAAAAATAATAAACCCCGATGGCCTTTGGATTAAAAAAAATCAGCTTCAAGAGCTTCAAACAGAATTTGGAGAAAAAGCACTTATCGGAAATAAGAGAATATATATTATAAATAATGCAGACAGATTAAATACATCTGCTGCCAATTCCATACTAAAATTTTTAGAAGAACCTGAAGAAGGAATTATTGCTATATTAGTAACTGAAAATACATCGGGAATACTAGAAACAATAAAATCAAGATGTCAAATAATAAGATTAAAAAAAGACAAAATAACAAAAGATAAATCATATATTGAAACAATAAAAAAAATATTAATTCAAAATAAAAGCACAAAAGAAAATGATGAAGACCAGCTTAATGAAAAAATAGAAAAAGTAATTAATTTTATAAACTACTACGAAAATCATCATTTAGATACAATAATATTCATGCAGAAATTATGGCATGATTATATAAAAACAAAAGATGACATGCTTGATGCTTTTGACATAATGATAATGTATTACCGAGATATACTAAACATAAAAGTAGATAATAATACAGAAATATTTGAAAAAACAAAAGACATTGAAAAAATAATTCAAAATAATAATGCAGAAGATATATGTAAAAAAATAAATATACTAATCGATAAAAAAAATAATATAAAAAGTAATGCCAATACAAAACTACTAATGGATAAACTAATTATTGATTTAGAAGGAGGGATATAATGGTTGAAGTAGTAGGGGTAACATTTGATGATAAAAAAATATATTACTTTGATCCAAATGGTCATAAATTGAAAAAAAAAATAACAGTAATTGTCGAGACTGAACAAGGTCTTCAATTTGGAAAAGTATCAGATCCAATCAAAAAAATAGAAACATCTAAATTAAAATCCCCCTTAAAAAAAGTAGTTAGAATATCTAATAAAAGAGATTATAATCAATTTAAAAAGAATAAAAAAGACGCACTAGAAGCTAAAGAAACTTGCCAAAGTATTGCTGACGAACAAAAATTAAACATGAAAATATTAGATGCGTCATTTACCTTTGACAGAGATAAATTGATATTTAGATTCTTATCAGACGGAAGAGTTGACTTTAGAGATTTAGCTAAAGAATTAGCAAGAATTTATCATGTTAGAATAGAACTCAGACAAATAGGCGTAAGAGATAAAGCTAAAGAAGTTGGTGGATTAGGTCCATGTGGAAGAAAACTTTGCTGTGCCTCATACCTAAAAGATCTAGATACTGTAACAATAAACATGGCTAAAAATCAAAATATATCATTAAATCCTTCTAAAATAAATGGTGTATGTGGAAGATTAATGTGCTGTCTAAAATACGAAGATGATTGTTATAAAACTTGCCGAATGAAAATGAAAAAAATTGGCGAAAAAATAGATACACCACATGGTGAAGGGACAATAAAGGGATTAGATATATTAAGGCAAAAATATAAAGTAGAAGTACCTAATTATGGATTAGTAGAGGTAGACAAAAAGTGAAAGTAAAAAATTATCTATTAGGATATAAAAAATTAAACATTATTCAAGATACAGATATGTTTAATTTTTCACTTGACTCTGTATTATTGCCTAATTTTATTACGATAAATGAAACAGCAAAAGAAATACTCGATATAGGAACCGGTAATGGACCTATACCGCTAATACTAAGTACGAAAACAAAAGCAAATATTACCGGAATAGAAATACAAAAAGAAGTCTATGAACTTGCTAAAGAATCTGTAAAGATAAATAATTTAGAGAATCAAATTAAAATTATAAATTGTGATATAAAAGAATATCCATTTGAAACAGAAACATTTGATATAATAACTTGTAATCCCCCATATTTTGAGGTCAAAGAAAAATCAAAATTTAATAAAAATGATTACAAAACTATCGCTAGACATGAAGTAACTTTAAATCTAGATGAACTTCTAAAAATATCTAGGAAACTATTAAAGAATGGTGGAACACTAGGACTTGTCCATAGACCTGAAAGATTAATTGATATACTAACTATAATGAGAAAGAATAATATAGAACCAAAAAAAATAAGACTAGTATATCCTAAAAAAGATAGAAATGCCAATATTCTTTTAATAGAAGGAAAGAAAAATGGAAATAAAGGGCTAAAAATATTGCCTCCTTTATATAGTCACACATCAAAAGGAGATTATACAGAAGAGATAAAAAAATATTTTGAATAAGCACAACTTAAAAAGGTGTGTTTTTAAATAAAAAAGAAATATAATTAATAATAGTAAAGATTGACAATCCAAATCATATTGACTAAAATATCTAGACAAACGTGAAGAGGTGACGACAATGATAATAGATAATGAAATTAAAATAAAAAGACAAAAGGAAATGGATGAACACGAACTTCAAATAATAATGACTTTATATGGTCATAAAGAAAGTAATAGTAAGTTTCTGAACACAAAGGAATATAAAGAACTAGTAAATGAATTTATAAATTCCAACATTCCCGTTAACTATAATTTTAATTTAAAGCCATTAACTACCAGTCAAATTAGAAGAAAAGCTAATAAAATAATAAGGGAAGAAACAAAAGGAATAGATTTAAGAGTTCCGTATTATCCTGGAGATAGTAGACTCATATATAATTATATTGCCGAAACAGGAGATAATGATCTAGAAGATGGATATGCATTAGCCCACTACATGAAATCTAAAATGAGATTAATCAACGTAACAAAACTACCTATAAGATGGGATATAGATGAAGAAAGAAGTGGTAATTTCAATGTTCTTCACTATGAAATAGAAGATGAGGAGTTTTTAAAAAACTGTCCAGTAGTAACAAATGGTTTTGTAATGACAAATGAAAATGATATACTTTCATCAGCGCATCTAGTACATGAAATGACTCATGCTTTAACAGATAGAAACAAAGGGATAATAGAAAATATTCTAAATGATGAAGTACTTACAATATATATGGAACTAGTAGCCGCATCTAAATTAGATAAAAATAATAGATTATTAGATATCGCAATTAGAGATAGAATAGAATCACTAAAAGCTGCAGTTTTAGAAAGTCTTTCTTATAATCATGCAGGTTACCCAGAAGGAGAAAGTCTTAGTTATTTAATCTCATCACTTTCTTCATTTCCACTATTTGAAAGATATATTAATTCATCAGAAAAAGAAAAAGCTTATTTAAGAGGAGAAATTAACAAAACACTAATGGGAAATCGTACGCTTGAAGATACACTAAAATATCTTGACATAACCAAGGACGAAGGAAGTCACATAATAAAAAAAGAAATAAAAAGGAGAAAAAAATGATTCAAAAAAGTTATGATAATAAACCAAAATTATATATTGTTCCAACTCCGATAGGTAACTTAGAAGATATAACCTTAAGAGCTCTAAGAATATTAAAGGAAGTAGATGTAATTTTTGCCGAAGATACTAGAACGACAAATATATTATTAAAACACTATGATATCAATCAAAAATTATTATCTTCACACTTATACAATGAAGAGAAAATGCAAGAAAAAGAAATTGATTATTTAAAAGAAGGAAAAAATATTGCAGTAGTAAGCGATGCTGGCACACCAGTTATAAGTGATCCAGGATATATCTTAGTAAAAAACGCAATTAAAGAAGGATATAATGTAATCTGTCTTCCAGGTCCAACGGCAATAATACCAGCTGTTGTAATGTCTGGCTTAGCTGGTGGACCATTTACCTACTATGGTTTTTTAAATAGTAAAGAATCCAAAAGAAAAAAAGAATTAGAAACACTTAAAAATAATCCCTATCCAATAGTATTCTATGAAGCACCCCACCGTATAATAAAAACACTAAATAATATTAAAACAATATTTGGTAATAGAAATATATCCATAGTAAGGGAAATAAGTAAAAAATATGAAGAGGTAAGTAGAGACAATGTGGAAAACATTCTTAAAACTGTGGAAAACTTTAAGGGTGAAATAGTATTAGTAGTTGAAGGAAATAGTAAGCAAAAAAATTATGACGAATTATCAATTATAAAACATATAGAATTATACATAGAAGATGGTATGACATCTAAAGATGCGATAAAGATAGTTGCAAAAGAAAGAAACCTACCAAAAAGTGAAGTATATATGGAATATGTAAACAATAGAAATTGATCATCAATTTCTTTTTAATTGACTAAATAAAAAAGAAAATAGTATAATTTGTTTATGGTGATAATATGAAAGAAAAATATATTGAATATGCCAATAAAACATTTGAGGGAAAAGCTAAAGATATAGTACTTAAACAGATAGATTTATTCTATAAAGATGTAAAGATAAAAAAACCTAAATATCAAATAGGTGACGAAGTCATATTAAAAAAAGGAACATTCCTTCACGGTTTAGGATTAAATCCAAATGCTCTAGATTTTATTGTAGAAAACGGATTTATATCTAGTGATTTTAATAATAGTGAATATAGAAAAAAGATATTTAACAGTGTTGGAATGTGGAATATTAAAAATGACTGTCTATTAAAAGATTACATATATTTCTATAGTGGAGCAACTTTTACAATTAATCTTGGAACAAAAGGTAGAGAAAATAATATAGAATATAAAGTAATTCCATTAAACAAAATAGAAAAATCCATACTAGAGCTAAATAATCGAAAAGATGTATGGTCGTGGTCAGCAATGCAAACTAAAGAAGTTAGATTTCTCCCAAGTAAAGCTTCGGATAAAATACAACTAGGATTTATATTAAATATGGAAAGTGATTATGCTAAAGAGCTAGCTCAAGCTGATTTTTTTAATAAAGAATATGGTAAAGAAATCTTGAAATATTTTTGTGTTGAACAATTTTTAAACTGGTATATTAATAATGAAATAAATCCTACAACGACAGATAGAGAAAGCTCAATTATGTTTGGACTACCTTCATCATTAATAGAAGGAGTATTAGTTGGAAGACAATATGAACAAAATGAAAAAATATTAAGACACATAAAAGAAAAGTTAACAGATTGTTATATATGTAATTTAGATGGAAAGGTTATATATTAAAATGAAATTCTATTTAGAAAAGCCATCTATAAATAGACAAAAAGAAGTATTAGAAGTAATAGAGGAATACTATAATTTTAAATCTACTTTTAATGGAATTGGAAGTCTTAAACATTATTTAAACAATTATGAAAAGTGGTTAAAATATATAAAAAAAGAATCAAAACAAAGAGTTACAAAATCTAAGGTACCAACAAATAATTATTTCTTAATTAGAAAAGAAGATAATAAACTAATTGGCTTCATTAATATAAGACTTAAATTAAACAATATATTAAAAAAATATGGTGGAAATATAGGATATAGTATAAGACCAACTGAAAGAGGAAATGGATATAGTAAAATTCTTTTATACTTAGGTTTATTAGAATGTCAGAAATATAATATAAAAGAAGTTTTAATATCCGCAAAAAAAGAAAACAAAGTTTCATGTAAAACAATAGAAGCTTTAGGTGGAGTAAAAACGAAAACAACATACAACGATAAAATCTTTAATGAAGAAATAAAAAATTATATTATCGATGTAGGCAAATCAATAAGCAAATACAAATATATATATAATTGTGAATAACTATTTTTCAAAATAAAACCTTATTTCTTTTTTCTAGGATAAGGTTTCTTTTCATTTGTTAAACATAAGATATAGTCAATACTTGTTTCATAATAATCGGCAAGTTTTTTTAATATAGACGTAGGTATATCATTAGTTTCAGTTTCATATTGTGAATAACCGGTTTGACTCATCTTAAGGATTTTCGCAATATCTTTTTGTCTTAAATCTTTATCTTCTCTAAGGTCACTTAATCTATTCATAGTGTTCACCACACAAATTGTACAATAACTTAAAATAAGTTATAATATAATTAGATAACCTAAAATAAGTTAAGAGGTGCTTATGAAAAGAAGAAAAATAAGACGTCATAAATTAAGAAATCAAAATAAAGTTTTAATTATTTCAGTTATTACTCTAACACTATTTATAGGAATAGGATATGCAGCCTTTCAAACAGTTATTAATATAAATGTTAAAGGAACAATTAAAGAATATGACAAAAGTAATTTGTATGTTTCTAGCAGTGGAAGCGATGTGACAGGAAGAGGTACAATAAAAAGACCTTATGCGACTATTCAAAAAGCTTATGATGAAGCATTAAATGATGCAACAATATACATAATGAATAACATTACAGCATTATCTTCAATAAATATGACTGAAAATAAAGAAATAATAATAACAAGTCACTCTACAGGAAATACAATAAATTCTGTAGTTAGAGATAATTTATTAACAGAGAGCATTTTTAAAGTTAGTCAAGGTGAAATAACGTTACAAAATATAATAATAGACGGAAATAATGTCGAAGCAGATAATTGTTTAATAAGTACTACTAGTAAGTTAAACATAAATAACGGAACTATAATTAAAAATGGAAAAAATATTAGTAGTAATGTCGGCGGGATAAAAGTTGAAAATGGAACATTAAATATAAATGGTGGGACAATAACTAATAATACTACATCTGGAGATACTGGAGCTATTCAAGGAATAAATTCTATTATTACGATAAATAATGGAATTATATCTTCTAACTATTCAGAATGGTCAGGAGCAGGACTTAGTGCACAATCAAGTACATTATATATAAATGGTAATACAAAGATAGTCAATAATGAATGTAAGTGGACGGGATGTGGTATTGCTCTAAATAATACAAAGACAACGATAGATAATGTACTAATAGATGGAAATAAGAATACTGGCTCATATGCTGGAGCAGGAATAACGTTGACAAATAAAACAGAGCTAACATTTAACAATGGTATTATTTCAAATAATGTTGCTACAAATGATACAGGTGGCGGAGTTAGAGTTGATAATTCAACACTAATAATGAATGGAGGAATTATTAAAAAAAATATGGCACCATCTAATGGAGGAATATGGAAAAGTTCTTTAGGTACTTTTACCAATAATGGAGGAATCATATGTGAAAACACGCCAGCTAATTCTTATGAAACACACCAAGCATGTCCAAACTAAAGAAGTCTTAATTGACTTTTTTTCTTTTGAAAGAGTATAATGTACTAGGAAATCAGGTGATTAATATGAAATTAATAGTTGGACTAGGTAATCCTGGAAAAGAGTATGAAAATACAAGACATAATGCAGGATTTAGATTTTTAGATACATTTGCCAAAAGTAAAAATATCGATATTAATAAAGAAAAATATAAAGGATTATATGCAACATATAACTACAATGGAGAAAAAGTCATACTTCTAAAACCTCAAAAATTTATGAATTTATCAGGAGAAGTAGTAAAAGCATATATGGACTTTTTTAAAATCACCCCTGAAGACATATTAGTAATAGTCGATGATTTAGATACTATGATTGGTCACCTAAAATTAAAATACAAAGGTTCATCAGGTGGACACAATGGACTTAAAAATATTGAGATAAATATTAAAACAAAAGAGTATAAAAGAGTAAAAATTGGAATATCTAATAATATGAGTAAAGATAAAATTGATTATGTAATAGGAAAAGTATCAAAACAAGAATTAGATAAACTTAATAGCGTAAATAAATATGCTGAAGAATTAATCGACGATTTTCTAACAATGAATTTTGATAATGTAATGAATAAATATAATAGTAAGGATTATGATAGTGAGCTTTCTAAATAATATTTTTAACCTATCAGACGAAGAAGAGGTAATTGGTCTTACTTCGGAATTAAAAAGCTTATACATTTATCAAAAATTCAAAAAGGAAAATAAATCGATTCTATTTGTCACATCTAACTTGAATGATGCTAGTAAAATATACAATTCGATATCTAAGTATACTGACAAAGTATGCTTTTTTCCCATGGATGACTTTCTAACTAGTGAAGCCATTGCCATATCACCAGAATTTAAAACGACTAGATTAGAAACAATTGATACTATTATAAAAGGAGAAAAACAAATAGTCATAACTAACTTAATGGGCTATTTAAGATACCTTCCAGAAAAAAAGAAATTTATAGATAGTTATATCAATATAAAAATAAATCAAGAATATCCTATAAAAAAATTAGAAGAAAAATTATTTGATATAGGATATAGAAAAGAAACAACAGTAACAATGACAGGTGAAATTGCTACCAGAGGATTTGTATTAGATGTTTTTCCAACAAACACTGACGAACCAATAAGATTAGAATACTGGTCGGATGAAATAGATACGATTAAAATATTTGATCCAAATACCCAAAGAACAATTAAAAAAATAGACGAAATAACTATATTTCCAAATACCGAAAAACTAATTAATAATTCCTTTAAAATACCATATAGAGAATTACCAAAACATACAAAAGTAACTAACATTAAAGGCTATATGGATGATAGTTTAATAATATATGATAACTATCAAGATATGAAAAATAATTATGAATCATTAAAAGAAGAAATAAAAGCCTACAACATATCTAAAGAGCTAGAAGAAGATACTTCCTATATGCACGATTTTGACAAGATAAAAGAAAAAGGAATAATATTTGAAACCTTTGATAATTCTAGAAAAGAAAAATCTATAACATATCAAACCTATCAAATAGAACCATTTCCAAAAACTGCAAAAAAAATAAATGAAAGATTAAACTTCTATTTAAAAAAGAAAAAGAAAGTAATAATTTGCTTAGATAATAGATATCAAGTTAATAAAATAATTGAAGATTTAGAAAATCCAAGTCTAATTTATACAAATGAAAATGAAATATATGAAAATAAAGTAAACTTAATAATAAATAATTTAAATAGTGGATTCGAAACAGAAGGGTATATAGTAATCACTTGTAGAGAACTATTCAATCAAAAATCAGAAAACTCATATAAAACACACTTTAGATATGGAACTAGAATAAAAGATATAACTAAATTAAATATCGGAGATTATGTTGTTCATGGTGCTCATGGAATAGGAGTATATAAAGGATTGCATACTATATTGAAAACTGGTATAAAAAAAGATTATTTAACTGTTGAATATAAAGGCGGCGACAAATTATATATACCAGTAGAAAAACTAGATTTAATAACCAAGTATTCTGGAAAAGAAGGCGCAGTACCAAAAATAAATAAGCTTGGTTCTAAAGAATGGGAAAAGACTAAAGCTAGAGCCAGAAAAAGAGCCGAAGATATGGCTGAAGATCTTTTAAGATTATATGCTTTAAGAGAATCAAAAAAAGGTTTTGCGTTTAACGTAGATGATAAAGATCAAATAGAATTTGAAAGAGAGTTCAACTATAAAGAAACAAAAGATCAATTAAAGGTAATTGAAGAAATAAAAAAAGATATGCAGTCAAATAAACCTATGGATAGACTATTATGTGGAGATGTTGGCTATGGAAAGACCGAAGTTGCTTTTAGAGCAATATTTAAATGTATTCTATCTGGTAAACAAGCTGCTTTATTATGCCCAACCACAATACTTTCGTCCCAGCACTTCCAAAATGCCATAGATAGATTCAAATCTTTCCCAGTTGATATTGCAATACTAAATAGATTTGTCACAAATAGTGAATTAAAAGAAACATTAGAAAAAGTAGAAAAAGGACAGATAGATTTACTAATTGGAACCCATAGACTGTTATCAGATGACGTAAAATTTAAAGATTTAGGATTATTAGTAATAGACGAGGAGCAGAGATTTGGAGTTAAACATAAAGAAAAAATTAAAGAATATAAAAATAATGTCGATGTTTTAACTCTATCAGCTACTCCAATCCCAAGAACCCTACAAATGTCAATGGCCGGAATAAGAAGTCTATCGATGCTAGAAACCCCACCCGCACAAAGATATCCAATACAGACTTATGTCCTAGCTGAAAATAATCAAATAATGAAAGACGCTATAAATAAAGAATTAGCTAGAGAAGGTCAAGTGTTCATTTTGTATAACAAAGTAGCTGACATCGCATCGAAGAAAAGAGAAATAGAATCTCTAGTTCCCGAAGCTAAAATTGAAATAGCTCATGGAAGAATGGATAAAAACAGATTAGAAAATATAATGATTAGTTTTCAAAATCACGAATTTGATATTCTACTTTGTACAACTATTATCGAAACGGGAATTGATATACCATCAGTAAATACATTAATTATAATTGATGCCGATAGATTTGGATTATCTCAGCTATATCAAATAAGAGGTAGAATTGGAAGAAGTAACAAAGTCGCATACTGCTATCTCATGTATAATAATCACAAAGTACTATCAGAAATAGCTACCAAAAGATTAAAGGTAATAAAAGAATTTACCGAACTAGGAAGTGGCTTTGCTATTGCAATGAGAGACCTATCCATAAGAGGAGCCGGGGATATTTTAGGAAGTGAGCAAGCAGGATTTATCGATACCGTTGGAATAGAATTGTTTATGGAAATGCTAAACGAAGAGATAAACAAATTAAAAGGAATAGAAAATAAAAAAGAAGAAACGGTAACCCAGCCTGTTGTCGACGTCGACACATCGATTGATGATAACTATGTAACCGATGAAGATTTAAAAATCGAAATACATAAATTAATAAACACAATTGACAGCAAACAAAAATTACTCGAAGTAAAACAAGAACTAGAAGATCGCTTTGGTAAGATAAATGAAAAATTAGAAATATATATGTATGAAGAATGGTTAGAAAAATTAGTAAGTGATTTAAACATCAAGAATATAAGACAAACTAAAAACTTTATAGAAATTCCTTTAAATAAAAAAGAAGCAAATCAAATAAATGGTGAAAAATTATTCTATGAACTAACTAAAATTGGAAATATGTTTAGGTTTACTAGTAGATTAAATAATTTAAATATAATATTAGATACCGTAAGATTAGAAAAACACTACATTTATTATATGGTAGAATTAATGCAAATAATAAAGAAGTGTAAAAAATAGTTTTCCACAATAAAAAAGAATTCGAAAGAATTCTTTTATTTGTTATCCATATAATTCATAATCTTTGGAATAATCTGTTTCTTTCTTGAAACAAGTCCTTCAAAGAAATGACCTTCCTTAATATCTTCGACATCAAATGAGTTAGAAAAAATATCTTTACTTTTCTCATTGAAAAATACATAAGATCCATTTTTAAGAATATCAGTTACAAATAATGCGATAGCTACATAATCTTCGTTTTTAGCTATTTCGTTTAAAGTACTTACAAATTCATCTTGCTTACTCATAATCTCATCAGTACTCATAGTTGAAACTTGTCCAATACCAACTTTTTGATTATCGACATTGAAATTCTTAAAGTCACCATGAATTATTTCCGAAATACTTTTTCCTTCCATAGAAGAACCAGCTTTAAACATCTCCATACCATATTCGTTATAATCAACCCCGGCAATCTTACTTAAATCTTCCAAAGCATCTCTATCAATTTGAGTAGTTGTAGGTGAAGATAATAAAAGTGTATCAGATATAATACCACTCATCATAAGACCAGCAATATTACTTGGTATTTCAATATTATTTTCCTTAAACATTAAATATAGAATTGTCTCAGTACAACCAAGAGGCATATTTCTAAAATTAATAGGCATAGCTGTACCGATATTTCCAATTTTATGATGATCGACTATCTCGACAATTTCAGCCTCATCTAAACCGATAACGCTTTGTTCTTTTTCATTATGATCTACTAAAATAACTTTTTTAGGATGTTTATTATCTGTAATATTAGCTCTAAATACACCTAAGCATTTACCATCGTTATCTATAACAGGATAATTGCTATATTTCTTTTTATTCGCAAGCTCTAAAACATCATATAAAGAATCATTTTCATTAACGATAATAATTTCTTTAGTTTTAATCTTATTTTTAATATAATTACTTAAAACAACCAAGTTAGCAGTAGATATACCATCATAGTCAGTACTAATAACATTAACTTTATTTTTCTTTGCCATCTTTAACTGTTCATCGGTTAGTTCAACACCTAAAGTAACGATAATAATTGCCGCTTTTTTATCTATCGCATGTTCAATTATATTTCTTCTTTCACCGACAATAATGACACTATTTTCATCGACTTTAACCGTTTCTTTAAAAGTAGTACTATTAGATGATGGAACAATTATATTACCACATATCTCATCATCAAATTTTAAAACTTCTCTTCCTTTTAAAGCTTCTACTATATTATCATATGAAGTATCTAATGAACCTAAATCACCATCGATTAAATCAGCCATAATATATTTTAAGGATACAGCTCCCAAATAATCTTTATCTTTATTAATGACAGGAATAGTACTTATTGCTGTTTCCGTCATATAATTATAAGCTCTAAAAATAGAATCGTCATCATATAAAAAACAATCTTTACTAAAATCTACATCCTTAATTTGAAGTCTTACATCACTTAAAAACTTAGGTGCATCAAACTTAAAATAATCAAGCGCAAATTTAGTTTCATTATTTATTTCACCTAAAACTCTAGGTTCAGTATCTTCACCAAGCTCATTCTTCAAATAAGAAAGAACAATAGAAGAAGTAACTGAATCAGTATCTGGTTTTTGATGACCAAATATTAATGTTTTTTCCATAAAATCCTCTCCTTTAAACAATATTACAATTATAACTCACAATCCACATAATTTCAACATTTTTGTCTATAATAAACCTTAGAAAGAAGGGGAAAAATGAAAACAGGAATTATAAGACGCATAGACAATCTCGGAAGAATAGTAATCCCAAAAGCCATAAGAAAAGACATGAAAATAAAATCCGGAGACAGTATAGAAATAACTGAAAATAAAGACGCAATATATTTAAAAAAATATTCCGAATTAGAAAACATCGAATCAATTGGAAATATAATAATTCAATTACTAAAAGGATTAAATAATTCAGATATTTATATAACAACTAGAGATAAAATAATACTATCAAGTAAAAGAAATTACATTCAAAATTTACCAAATAAAATAATCACACTAATTGAAAAAAGAAATTTTTATATAAACGATAATAGAAACATCATAGTAAGTCCAATAGTATCATCTGGAGACTTATATGGATCAATAATTGTAAAAAGTAATAGTGCAATAAAAAATATAGAAATTATTAAAATAATGACAGAATTATTATCTAAATATCTAGAAGATTAAACCTATTGATTTATAAAAAAAAACGTGTTATAATTCACATAAATGCGAAGAAGGAAAGAAAAGTAGGTAACTTAGTAGAGAGTCTATGGTTGGTGAAAATAGATAAGGTGACTACTCCGAATGGATCCTGAGCAGACTAGCCAAATAGTTAAGCTAGTACGTACAAATGCGTTAAATAAATAAGGTAAGAATATCTTACGAATTAAGGTGGTACCACGTTATTATCACGTCCTTATACAATAAGGATGTTTTTTTTATTACGAGAAAGGAGAATAATTATGATAGATGAAAAAATATTATTAATATCTCACATAGCTGATGAAGATGGACTAACACCTGTAATATTGGCGAATCTAGTATATAAAGAAGTAGATACCATTCTTCTAAATCCAGGTGAAGTAGATGAAAAACTAAGAGAAAATATAGATAAATATAATCTAATATATATAACAGATTTAAGTATCACAGAAGACTTAGCTAAGGAAATAGAAGCAAATGAAGAATATAAAAATAAAATAAAACTATTTGATCATCATGCCACCGCACTACCTTTAAATAAATATTCCTTTGCCAAAGTAGTAGTTGAAGAAAGTGGATATAAACAAAGTGGTACTAGTTTATTTCATAAATATCTATTAACTATTTCCGATAACGAAATACTAAAAAAAGATTCCACAAAAGGTTTAGTCGAAGAAGTAAGAAAAATTGATACTTATGATTTTAAAACCGAAGAAGACAAAGAAGCCTTAAATTTAGATTACTTATTCGCTATATTAGGTAGAGAAAATTACATAGATTATTTTACTGATTATATAAAAAACAATGATTCATTTGAATATAATGAAAGAGAAAAGCTACTTATAAAACTACAGAAAGATAAAATAGATAATTATATAACTCAAAAAGAAAAAGAAGTAATACTAGCTAAAGTTGATGGTCATGATGTTGCCATCGTATATGCTGAATCAAATAGAAGTTTATTAGGTAATTACTTAGTAGAAAAATTAGATATCGATTTTGCTATTATAATAAATGTTTCAAGAGGAATTAGTTATAGAGGTAAAGACAAAGTAGACTTAAGTGTATTTGCTAAAAAATATAATGGAGGCGGACACAAAAATGCCTCAGGTAGTCCACTGCCAGAAGATACATTAAAAATATTAACTAAAAGATTATTTAAAGAAGTCGAATTCAAAGGAGGAGAAGAAAATGAATAAAACTTATTATATAACCACACCTATATTTTATGCATCAGGAAAACCACAATTAGGTAATGCCTATAGTGCAGTTCTAGCTGATGCCATAGCCAGATACAAAAAATTAAATGGCTATGATGTCATCTTCCAAACAGGAATGGATGAACATGGACAAAAAGTACAATTAAAAGCCGAGGAAAATAATCAAAAACCTCAAGACTTTGTCGATGGAATATCACTAGAGGTTAAAAGAGTATTAGAATCTGTTAACGTAAATTATGATACATTTGCAAGAACAACTAATCCAAAACATAAAGAAATAGTACAAAAAATATTTCAAAAACTATACGATAAAGGCGATATTTATTTAGGAAAATACGAAGGCCTATATTGTACTCCATGTGAATCATTCTTTACAGAATCACAGTTAATTGATGGAAAATGTCCAGATTGTGGAAGGGAAGTTCAAAAGACCAAAGAAGATGCTTATTTCTTAAAATTAAGTAAATATGAAAACTGGCTAAAAGAATACATAGAAACCCATGAAAATTACATAGTTCCAAAAGTAAGAAGAAATGAAATGTTAAAATTTATCGAACAAGGACTAGATGACTTATGTGTATCTAGAACTTCATTTGACTGGGGAATAAAAGTTCCATTTGATGAAAAACACGTAATATATGTCTGGTTAGATGCTCTAACAAACTATATAACCTTCCAAGGATATCTCACTGATGAAGAAAAATTTGAAAAATATTGGCCAGCTAACTTACACATAGTTGGTAAAGATATTTTAAGATTTCATACAATTTACTGGCCAATTATGTTAAAAGCCTTAGACTTACCTATAACTAAACAAGTACTAGGTCACCCATTCCTAGTTGATGCAAATGGCGGAAAAATGAGTAAATCTAAAGGAAATGTTTTATATGCCGATGAACTAACTAAAGAATTTGGAACAGATGCCATAAGATATTATCTTTTAAGTGAACTTGGAATAACTAACGATGGAAATGTTAGTAAAGAATTGATAATAGAAAAGTACAATTCAGATTTAGCTAATACCTTAGGTAACTTAGTAAATAGAACAATAAGTATGTCTAAAAAATACTTTGAAGGAAAAGTGTCTAAACCAACAGCCTTCGAAGAATTAGATAAAGAAATTATCGAACAAGCTAAAAATTTAGGAAATAAGGTAGAAGAAAAAATAAATGAATTAAAAATATCCGAAGCTTTAGAAGAAATATTTAACTTATTTAGAAGATGCAACAAATACATCGATGAAACAGAGCCTTGGATTTTAGCTAAAGATGAACAAAAACAAGAAAGATTAAAGACAGTACTATATAATTTATTAGAGGCTATTAGAATAGGAACAGTATACCTACAACCATTTATGCCAGAGACAACTGACAAAATATTTAAACAATTAAATACTCAAAATAGAAGCGTAGAATCAACTAAAAAATTCGAAGGAATGGATCCCGGAATAATTCTAAATAATCCAGAGATAATTTTCCAAAGACTAGATAAAAAAGATTATCTATAAAAAAAGGTATAACTTAAATGTTATACTTTTTTCTTAGCTTTAACTTTATTAATTCTTCTATCTTTTATATCTATTACTTTATAAGTAACATCACCATCGTCAACTATAATATTTTTTTCTTTTTCAGAAGGAATTCTTCCTAACTTTTGAGTAATAAAACCAGACAAAGTATCGTAGTCACCATCCTCAATTTCAATTCCAAGTAAATCTTCGACATCATATATCGCCATACTACCACTTAAAATATAATTATTTTCATCAATCACTTTATAAATATCTTCAACTTCATCATACTCGTCATATATTTCTCCGACAATTTCTTCTAATATATCTTCCATAGTAACTAGACCAGATGTTCCACCATATTCATCGACTATAATGGCAATTTGTTTTCTACCTCTTCTAAGTTCCTCAAATAGTTCATTAATAGGTTTACTTTCAGGAATATAATATGCTTCCTTAACTAAATTTTTAATCTTCGCATTTTTATTATTTCTAGAAAGTAAAATATCTTTGACATAGACGATACCTTTAATAGAATCTATAGTATCTTCATAAACGGGAATTCTACTATATCTAAAATCTTCAGCAAGTTCACCTATAACTTCAGAGATACTTAAATTAATATCTAAAGCATAAATATCAGTTCTCGGAACCATAATTTCCGAAACTTCCTTATCGTTAAATTCAAATACATTATTAATCATTCTTTTTTCTTTAATATCAATAGTTCCTTTTTCTTCACCGACATCTACCATCATTCTAATCTCTTCTTCAGTTACTATTTCCTCATCGGTTTCTGATACTCCAAAAATACTTGATACAAAATTAGTTGACAATGTTAAAAATTTAACAAATGGAGAAAGAATAACCGATATAGTTCTAATTATACCAATAGAACTATAGGCAATAGTTTCACTATTTTTCATTGCTATTCTCTTAGGAACGAGTTCCCCAAATATTAAAGTAAAGTAAGAAAGTACCAAAGTAATTAAAACTATAGATATATTATTCCAAGTAGTCAAACTAAAATTTGGAAAATAACCATATAGTATAGGAGAAAGATTACTGGCATAATTTTCAGCTGCAAATGCACTAGATAAAAATCCAGCAAAAGTAATTCCAATTTGAATAGTAGATAAAAACTTACTAGGATTTTCCAGCATACTTTTTATTCTTATAGCTTTCTTATTTCCATTCTTCGCATCTATTTCTATTTTCGCATCATTTAAAGAAATAAAAGCCATTTCATTAGCTGCAAAAAATGCATTTAAAAATATTAAAATAATAAGTATTAGTATTTCCATTAATAAAATCACATCTTTCTATAATAATTATATATCGAACACTATCATTATAGCACATTTCCTTAAATAATCGTAAAGTGTTGTAAAATGTCGAAAACAAAATGTTTAAAAACCGAATATATATGTTATAGTAAATAAGTAAAACAAAAGAGAGGAAATAATATGACTACAAATAATATGGGATTCATAAGTAAGATGTTTGTAGTAGGTATTACGTTTTTATTAATTAAGCTAATAGGTAAATATAATAATTTAGATTTTATTTACTTAATATTTATATGTATAAATTTCATAAGATTTATATATATAAGGAATAATATCAAAATAGAAGAATGACAAACATTCTTTTTTTCTTTATAATTAAATAAGAGGTGATAATAATGATAGATACACACTGCCATATACTAAAAGAAGATTATGACAATCAAGAAGAAGTAATAAAAAGAATGAAAGACAATATAATAATAGTAAGTAGTGCTAGTCCAAAAGACATAGATGAGATAATAGAATTAATAGAAAAATATGACAATGTCTATGGAACAATAGGCATACATCCAGAATTTGCTAAAACATATAAAGAAGAAGATTTAAAAAAAATAGAAAAATATCTAATTCATCCAAAAATAGTAGGAATTGGCGAAATTGGTTTAGACTATCACTATACATCTGAAGAAAAAGCAGAACAAAAGAATCTATTTAAAAAACAAATTCTATTAGCTAACAAATATAATAAAACAATAGTCATACATAGTAGAGATGCTAAGGAAGATACATATAATATGATAGAAAAATATAAAGATGCTAATACAAAATATAATATGCACTGCTATAGTTATGACTTAGAAATGGCACAAACACTAACAAAGCAAAATATAACTTTAGGAATAGGGGGAATACTGACTTTTAAAAATGAAAAAAAATTAAAAGAAATAGTAAAAGAAATAGAATTAGAATATTTGCTATTAGAAACTGACAGTCCTTATTTAACTCCAGAACCACATAGAGGGAAGAAAAATGAACCTATTAACATTAAATATGTTGCTCAAAAAATAGCTGAAATAAAGAATATAGATTATAATACAGTTATAGAGAAAACTACTCAAAATGCTTTAAGACAATTTAACATAAATGAGAAGAATAGACATTAAAACATAGAGTACAAAATACACAAAAACCGTTGAAAATAAAGGGCAAAACAGTTATGAAAAATTGACATTAACTTCATAAAATGATATAATGAATATGGTTTCAATTTTGAAAATTATGGTGTAAACAGAATCAAATTTAGAAGGTGAAAAAATGAAAAAAAATCACCTGCGATTAATCGCACTAGGATTATTACTCATCGCAGGAATAATTAGTTCTGGAAACCTATTTTCAGAAAAGAAAGTTGAAGTTGAAAACTTAAATAAAACAAAAAAACAAGTGGCTATGACCAAGTCACTAGAATATGAAACAGTCACAACATACAACAGTAGTTTGCCAAAAGGAACAGTGGTTACAAAAGAAGAGGGGCGCACTGGACTTGCATATGTAAATGCTAAAGAAGAAAACATCCAGATCATAGAAAGTCCAAAAAATGCCGAAATCGAAATTGGAACCGGAGACGAAGCGGAATACGTTGGCAAAATGACAGGATACGGAGCTGACTGTGTTGGATGTTCAGGAGCCTTATCGTGTAAAACACATAGTGGAGGAAGTCACAATCTATACACTGATGGAGAATATTATAATGATACGCAGTATGGAACGGTACGTATATTAGCTGCTGCTTTAGACAAATTTCCATGTGGCACGATAATAAAAGTTGAAAATGAAAACTTAGGAACATTCAATGCTATAGTATTAGATACTGGAGGAGCTATGAGAAAAGCTTGGGCAAATGGAACAGTAATTATGGATTTAGCTTTCAAAAGCGAAACTGATCCATCTATTCATGAGGCGACGAGTTCTAATACCAAATATAGCGTTCAAAGATGGGGATATTAATCCTCATTTTTTCTTTTAGTGTCGATTTGACAAAAACAAAAAAATCATTATAATATAGCCTGTCAAAGGGGGAATATATAATGTCAAACTATATTATTATGAAAAATATTGACGGTGAAATAGTTAAAGGTGAAAGAAAACAAATTACAAGTTCAAAACCATATTTCACAGATGAAGATAATTGTTTAACAGAAATTCTTAATGCTGAAAGATTAGAAGAAAATAATAAAACATTATCTCAAAGAGTAGATAAAAATATATCTATCAGCATCAAAAGTCTAATGGGAGAAGAAAAAACTAAAAGAGAATTAACTAATTTAGTAAAAAGAATAAAGAATAGTGATTCAGAAATTAAAACAATGGAATTAATTAATTATATTGAAAATCAAAAACAAATAATTTTATCCAAATTATCAATAATTGTATCCAAATTATCGAAGAAAAATAATGAAATAGCAGAAATTAATTATTTAAAGAATATTAATAGATGTTATGAAACACTATTAAATAAGATTTGTGATTATACCAATGAGAATGGTCAAATAACAGAAGATATAATAAATACTATATCTAATATAGAAGTTAAAAGTAAGATAGAAGATATCAATAATCTAATTAAAGGAACAGCTAATAATCCTGAAAAACCAGAATATATAAAATCATTATTTGAACAATTATCAGAAGTAAAAACAAGAGAGGATTTAACAAATATTTATAATCAATTAATTGCTATGAAAATGTTCTCACAAGTTGGATTAAATAGAAGAAATTCATTGAGAGAATTACATGAATATGATTCAGACTTAGCTTTATCAGTAATGTCAAAAACAATAATTATAAACTATATTGATTCATTGTTAATGTCTTTACATAAAAAAGAAATATTCCAAATTGAATCAGATATAACAAATGGAGCAAATCCTATTGATATTTTATTAACTCTAGATCAATCATTAGTAAGAAATGTCAATCCAGAAGTTGCTTTATTTACTGCAAAATTATTTGCTGATAGAATAAGCGAAAAATTAGAAAAAGAATCAGATGTTATTTGTTACTCTTGTACAAACGGATATACAAGTAGATGTAAAAAAATAGCTGATATAGAAAAACAATCAATAGAAAATTATCCGTTTATTGTACGAGGATTCCAAGTATATAGAAACGAAAGATTAGATAAATTTATCGTTTCTGAATGTGAAAATTTTGATTTAATACCACATTACAAAAAACTAGATGATGTAGATTTTAGAAAAGCAAGAAGACTACTTGCTGAGGGCTATGCAGATAAAATGAATGGTTTAGATCCTGTTAAGAAAGCTTTATCTAAAACACCTAAACGTAATAGAATAAGTTAAAAGTAAACGATTGTTTACTTTTTTCTATATGTTATAATATAATTAGGAGTGATTACAATGAATAATATAAAAGATCAAGAATCTGTTATTACTTTTTTCATAAAGTATTCAAAAGCAGTTAAAATAGTTTTTATTATATTTGCCGTAATTTCATTTTTAGGTGGTATAATAGGAACTGAAGACACAGACGGTATGTCATTAATAGCTGGAATAATAGCTGCTATAATCTTAATAGGAAGTGGAATATTACTTGAAAAAAATTTCAAATGGAAAGCTTATATGTTACAAAATACATATCAAATAAATATTAAAACAAAATAGAAGATATAAATTAGATCTTCTATTTTTAGTAGAAAAAAAACTTTATCCATAGTATAATTAATGAGGAGGAATTATATGGAATATTCACCAAATAAAATGAAAGAAACATTAGAAGAAAATGATTTTAATTTCAAAAAGAAATTTGGTCAGAACTTTATTGTTGATAAAAATGTTATTCACAGTATAATTAATAAAGCTGAAATAGATGGAGAAACATTAGTAATCGAAATAGGACCAGGCGCTGGATCATTAACCTCAGAATTAGGCAAAGTTGCCAAAAATGTACTAGCCTATGAAATAGATACTACGCTAAAACCTATATTAGAAAAAAATATACAAAATAACACTAAGATAATCTATGACGACTTTTTAAAAAGAAATATAGAAGAAGATATCAAAGATTATAAATATAAAAAATTATATGTTGTCGCCAATCTTCCTTACTATATAACAACCCCAATAATCGTAAAATTCATAGAAGATAAATTAAATATCGATAAAATGGTTGTTATGGTTCAAAAGGAAGTAGGTAATAGATTTAAAGCTAAACCTGGTACAAAAGAATATAATTCATTATCAATTTTTTTAAACTATTATTTTACTGTGGAAAAAATATTAGATGTTAGTAAAAATGTCTTTATTCCAAAGCCAAATGTTGATAGTATAGTAGTTTCATTCACAAAAAAAGAAAGATTAAAACTAAATAATGAACAAATATTTTTTAAATTGATTAGAGATTCATTTAAACAAAAAAGAAAGACACTTAAAAATAATCTAAAAGGTTATGATTTAGAAAAGATAGAAAAAATACTAAAAAAACACGATTTTGATTTAACAGTCAGAGCTGAAAAACTTTCAATTGAAATATTTGTAGAAATAGCTAATAATTTATAGTTAGCTTTTTTTTACGTAAAATATTAATAAATAATAAAAACATTATTGACTCAATTATTCATTTATTATATAAAGATATAGAGGATGATAAAATGAAATTAAAGTATGATGAATCTATAATAGAGTATGCCGATACAATAATTAAAAAAAATAAATATTATAATTCAAATAATATCAAAGAATTATTAATTAATAAAAAAGGAAGTTATTTATATAATAATTATTCAATCAGTACAATAATCTGCCGTTTAGGACTAGAAAACTATATATTAAAAAACAATAATACTAGAGAGTTAAAAGAATATATCGAATATATGAAGACAAAATTATTGGAAGGATTTAAAAAAGATCCCACAAAATATTGCGACAGCCTTTTATTAAAAGAAGAAAACGCAAGTAATATTTTCTCTGATAAAGAATATAGTGAATTAACAAAAACTAAAAAGCTTTATATAGAAACAATGCGAAATATAGTTGAAAAAGATCCATCTAGTGAAAAAGATAGACACTCTATAATAAAATACTTTAATTTAAATATTGATACCCATGATAAAATTCAAACCTCATACATATCAGATATGATTAATAATGGAATATTCTACGAAGATCCTGAGGAACTTAAATTTTTACTTAATTTCATAGTACGTAAGTATATTTCGTGTGCTCCAAATATCTATGTAATAAAAATAAATGATAAAACTATTGAAAGTTATCAATACGATAACAATATATTTATCAATTTTAATAGCTATGTCAAAAGTATACCAGAAATAATCGAAATAGCTTTTAAAGAAGTATCTCGTTATAAAGAAGGCAATATATCATTAAAAGAAAATACATTAAAAGCTTATGAATATGCAATCCATGACTTAATAATAGAAAATATAGGAGTAGATTTATATAATAATAATTATCAGTATTCATCCATAGAAGAAGAAGCTGAAGAAGATGGATACTATTATGCCGAGCGTGCAATAAATGAATATGGGAGAAAAAAAGAAGCTGAACTATTAAAAGAAATGTTGCTTCAGAAAAAAGAAAATAGATTATTTAGGCTTGAATTTGTAGAAGAAAAAAATATGACATACTTGATCGAACAGTATACTGTAAAAAGATTAGATGAAATTATTTCAAAACATCCAGATAAAATAAATAAATATCCTGTACTATTAAATATATATAATAAAGATGGAAAGACAAAATCATTTGACGAATTAATTAAAGTGAAATCTGCTCAAAATAAAATAGAAATATTATACAATCACATTATCAATTATTTAATAAAAGGAAGTTTGAAAAATTTTGATATTAATAATATATCAAAACTTCAGTACAAAAATGTATTTAAAAATATCGAATTATATCTCGATATCTTAACATCAAAATTAAATAAAATGACAGATCCTAAAGACTTAAATATATTTACACTATACTATAATCAAAAATACGATGTATCACCACAGTTATATAAAAAAATATACATCAATTATTTAAAGATAATAGATGTATTAATCGGCTATCTTATTGATAACATTGATAATCTAACTATTGAAAAAGAAAAACTTATATATAAAATAAACAACATAATTAAATTGCTAGAAAAAGAAAAACAAAGTACTATAGCTAAAGAAGAATTAGATAAGTCTTTAAATAAATATCTTGAAAAAATAAAAGCATATGTGTTTAATTTATATTTATATATTAACCGTAAAAACGTAATAAAAGAAGTTAATAGTAAATTAAGTGAAAACCAAAAAAATAAAATAATAACTTTTAAAGAAAAAAGGATAACCTTAAATGATTATCTAACAAATATCGTACCTCAAACATTTGATAACAATAGTTTTTCTTTAACAGTACATATAAATGGAAAACCTATAGAATTAGAAAAATACATCGAATTAATTAAGAAAAATGTTACCAAATTAGAAAAAACAGAAATAAAGATTCCAACCTTTAATGATCTAAAAAGAATTAGTTCTAAATACGATTTTAATTCGACTAAAGCTACAGAAGATAATCCATATGGAATACTTATAATCGATAACAAAACCGGAGCTACTATAAAAGATCAATCGATAATAGACCAAGCTGTATTTGCCGACATATGGCGAACAGTAGTCGGAACTAGTTATCATGAAAACGATAATAAACCAGGAGATACTATTGCTTTTCTACCATCTAATAGAGAAATATATAATTATATATGCAAATTATTTAAAACAGAAATTATCCAAAACGCTCACTTAGATATCTTAAAATTATATAAAATAGCTCTATCCGATAATAAAAAAGCTGCCGAAATAATAGTAGAACTATTAAGACATCCAGGAAGAGCACTTCTAATTGAAGAATATTTTAAAAAGGTAATAAATAATGAAAAATTATAATTTACACAAACTTAATAATATGTTAAAATAACCGGCAAGGCAAAAGGGATTATTTCAGTAAAAAAATATGTTAAAATATATGCGAAAGAGGTGGGATTAATGATTAATAAAAAATGGGACATCATCTTAAAAGAAGAGATACAAAAACCATATTTTAAAAAACTAGGAATATTTGTTAAAGATGAATATGGAAAAAAAATTGTATACCCTGAATACAAAAATGTTTTCAATGCTTTAAGATATACCGATTATGATGATGTAAAAGTAGTAATATTAGGTCAAGATCCATACCACGGTCCAAATGAAGCACATGGACTTTCTTTCTCAGTACAAAAAGGGGTAAAAAGACCACCATCATTAGATAATATATTTAAAGAATTAAAATCTGACTTAGGTGTTACAAGAACAAATAATGATTTAACCGATTGGGCCAAACAAGGAGTATTTTTATTAAACTCCATCATGACAGTTATTAAAGATAGACCACTTTCGCATAAAGATAAAGGATGGGAAACATTTACTGATAATTTAATAAAGTTATTAAACGAAAGAGAAAAACCAGTAGTATTTATATTATGGGGAAGTTTTGCCAGAAGTAAAAAATCATTAATCACAAACAAAAGACATTACATTATTGAATCTCCCCATCCATCACCACTATCCGCATATCGTGGTTTCTTCGGAAGCAAACCATTTTCTAAAACGAATAACTTCTTAGTAACAAATGGTATAACTCCAATAAGATGGGGTGATAAAGATGAATGAAGTAATTAATGATATTAAAAAAGAAATAAAACAAAATGAAATAGTAATAATCGCCACATCCGGTGGCCCAGACTCTATGGCTTTAATAAATATATTAAAAAATATAAATAAATATAAATTAATATGTGCTCATGTTAATCATAAATTAAGAAAAGAAAGCAATGCTGAAGCTAAAATGGTCAAAAATTACTGTAAAGAAAATAATATTATCTTTGAATATCACGAAATAGATAATTACAAGGGAAATACCGAAGCTCATGCTAGAGAAAAAAGGTATATATTTTTTGAATCATTGATAAAAAAATATAAGTCAAAATATCTCTTAACCGCCCACCATGGTGATGATTTAATTGAAACCATGTTAATGCGTATATCTAGAGGAAGTAACTTTGAAGGATATATGGGATTTTCAAAGATAACCAAAAGAGATAGTTACTATTTATATCGTCCATTAATATATGTAACTAAAGACGAAATACTAAATTACTGTGAAAAAAATAAAATAGATTACGCAACGGATATAACTAATAAAGATGATAAATATACTAGAAATAGATTTAGAAAATATATTCTCCCACCTCTAAAAAAAGAGAATCCAAACATTCATAAAAGTTTTTTAAAATTAAATGCTACAATAAAAGAATATGATGAATATGTAAATAAACAAGTGTCCAAAATAATAAATGAAGTATATGTTGAAGGTAATATAATAATATCTAAATTTATAAAAGAAGATAATATAATTCAGAAAAAAATATTAATAACTATACTAAAAGAAATATACAAAACTGATATAAATGAAATAAAAGAAATTCATATTAATAATATAATAAAGATATTAAAGGATAAAAAACCAAATCAAAGTATAAATCTTCCAAAAGCATATATATTAAATAAATCTTATGATAAAGCACATATCCAAAAAGAAGAATTAAATAAACCATATGACTATATAATTAAGGATGATTTAATTTTACCAAACAGTCATAAAATAAAAATAATAAAAGAGACAAATGATAATTCCAATAACATATTAAAGATAAATTCAAAAGAAATAAAACTACCTTTACATATTAGAAGTAGAAAAAATGGCGATAAGATTGAAATTAAAGGATTAAAAGGCAGTAAAAAAATAAAAGATATTTTTATAGATGAAAAATTACCAAAAGATCAAAGAGATATTTATCCACTTGTTACCGATGATAATGGTATAATTCTTTGGATACCGGGAATAAAAAAAAGTAAATTTGATAAGTCAAAAAACGAAAACTATGATATAATAGTTAAGTATTTTTAGAAAGGAAGTTTTTAATGAATAAAAAAGTTGTTAAAAGAGGAATATTACCTTATGCAGTACTTATTATATTCTTATTTGGAATAATGTTTTTTGCCGATGCAATGAACACCGAAGTTCACGAAATCACATATGACAAATTCATAAGTGAAGTTGAAGAAAAAGAAGTCAAAGAAGTAACTATTACTCCAAACAGTAGTGGAAGTATATATATAATTTCAGGGAAATTGAAAGAATATAAAACAAATGAATCATTTACATTCAACATGCCTCTAACAGATGAGACAATGGTTAAAATATTAGAAGCTGCTGATAAATCAGAATTTACAATGAAGACGGCAGCTGATGGTAATTCTAATCCAATCTTCCTATTCATTATTAATTATTTACCAACTATAATATTAATAGGTATAACATTCTATGCTATTAATAGAGTATTTGGAAAACAGATGGATGGTAACAGATCTATGGACTTTGGTAGGTCAAAAGCCAAACTATCTAGTGGAGATAATAAAGTAACATTCAAAGAGGTTGCTGGACTAGATGAAGAAAAAGAGGAATTATCAGAATTAATAGACTTCTTAAAAAGTCCTAAAAAATTCCAAAAAATGGGAGCTAGAATTCCTAAAGGAGTCTTATTAGTGGGTCCTCCAGGAACAGGTAAAACATTACTTGCTAAAGCCGTAGCTGGTGAAGCAAATGTTCCATTCTATTTTATAAGTGGCTCAGATTTCGTTGAATTATTCGTCGGAGTTGGAGCTTCAAGAGTAAGAGACATGTTCAAACAAGCTAAACAAAGTGCTCCATGTCTAATATTTATCGATGAAATAGATGCTGTCGGAAGACAAAGGGGAGCCGGTTTAGGTGGCGGACATGACGAAAGAGAGCAGACATTAAACCAATTATTAACTGAAATGGATGGTTTTGGAGCTAATGAGGGTATCATAATAATTGCCGCAACCAATAGACCAGATGTATTAGATCCAGCTCTACTTAGACCTGGAAGATTTGACAGACAAGTAACAGTAAACTTACCAGATGCTAAAGGAAGAGAAGAAATCTTAGCTGTACACGCTAAAGGAAAAACTTTTGCTCCAAATATTACTTTATCTAACTTAGCTAAAAGAACAGTGGGATTTTCAGGCGCTGATCTAGAGAATTTATTAAACGAAGCTGCATTACTTACAGTAAGAAGAAATAAAAAAGCAATTACAATGTCAGAAATCGATGAAGCTCATGATAGAGTATTAATGGGACCTGCCAAAAAATCTCATAAATACACAGATGATGAGAAGAAAACAGTTGCCTACCATGAAGCTGGTCACGCTGTAGTAGGTTTAAAACTAGATGGTGCCAACGACGTTCAAAAAATAACAATTATCCCAAGAGGCCAAGCTGGTGGATACAACTTAATGCTTCCAAAAGAAGAGACATATCTAAGAACTAAAAAACAATTATTAGATTCAATAAGCGGATTCCTAGGAGGAAGAGTTGCTGAAGAAATAATGTTTAAAGAAGTAACAACCGGAGCTCAAAATGACTTTGAAAAAGCAACTAAAATAGCTAGAGCAATGGTTACTGAATATGGAATGAGTGATTTAGGTGTAGTTCAATACGAAGAGCAACAATCAAGTGTGTTCTTAGGAAGAGATTACAATAATAGAGCTCAACATTTCTCACATGAAGTTGCAAAACAAATAGATGAAGAAATAAGTAAAATAATGAAAAATCAATATAAAGTAACTAAGAAAATCATCGAAGAGAATATGGATTTATTAAAATTGATTGCTGAAACATTATTAGAATATGAAACAATAACTAAAGAACAGATAGATTACCTAGTAGAAAATGGTAAAATGCCAGAAGAAGATATCAAAGAACAAGATGAAGATAAAGAAAACAAACCTAAAATTAAAGAAGCTAAACTAGAAGATTTAACACTAGAAGATTTACAAGACATAGCTAAAGAAAAAGGAATTAAAGATATCGATAATCTATCTAAAAAAGAGTTAATTGACAAAATGAAAAATAAGGACAAAGAATAATCTTTGTTCTTTTTCTTGAACAAAATAAAAAAATAAAGTATTATTATAGTAGGTGATAAGATGAGAAAATATGTAGAAGAATATATAAAAGAAATAGACAAAAAAATAGAAAGTAATCAAATTACTAAAAAAGATATTGATGAACATCTTATTAAAATATCATTTTTCCAGCACGAACGTCTCATTCATCTATTAGTAACTTTATTCTATGGACTATTCTTATTTGTATCGATAATAATATTTTTAAAAATTTGGTTATTTGTTTTTATAGTATATATAGTATTAATCATTCTACTATTTTATGTCAGACACTACTTCTTCTTAGAAAATAATACTCAATATATGTATAAACAATATGATAAAATGAAAAAAATGATAAAAAATTAGAAAGTTTAATTACTTTCTTCAGACTGTTGACAAAGTGGTATATCGAAAATGATATACTGCTTTTTTTAAGCGTAATTTTAGATTTTTTAGTAAATTACAGATATTTTTAGAAGTATTTAGAATATTTAAAGGGGAAATGTATCCCTTTTTCTTATTTC
>JAFWYR010000017.1 GCA_017522615.1 Bacilli bacterium
GAAATAAGAAAAAGGGATACATTTCCCCTTTAAATATTCTAAATACTTCTAAAAATATCTGTAATTTACTAAAAAATCTAAAATTACGCTTAAAAAAAGCAGTATATCATTTTCGATATACCACTTTGTCAACAGTCTGAAAGAAGTATTAATAGAATACTTCTTTTTATTATAATAAAGGATAGAAAATAACAATTGATAAAACAATCATAGCAAATATAATAGCTAAAGTTACTACTACCCTAAGAATACTCTTTTTTTCCGAATAAAGCGTTCCAATAAACTCTCTAACAAAAGCATTAATCCAAAAATAAGATTTTGTTCTAGAGCCAATTCCTTCCACTAATATATTCTGTTTAGTCGCAATTATTCCGGCTCTAAAAACATGATAGTTTGTCGTTGAAAAAGCTATATTAATATTATCATTTTCCTTAATTAATTTATAAGAATTTTTAATATTCTCATAAGTATTCTTAGCTTTATCTTCTAAAATAATATCTTTTTTATCTATACCTTGTGACATTAAATAATTCTTAATAGCTTCTGCCTCAGAAATAACCTCATCATTCCCTTTTCCACCAGATGGGATAAAAACAATTTTCTTTCCATTAGCTTCCCTTTGCATCCTAGAAAACTCTATAGCTCTATCTGTTCTACTTTTTAATATAGTCGTTAATGTTCCATCATCCTTAATTTTACATCCAAGTATAATAATATAATCTTTATCAAATTTAGGAACCCTTCTAGTTGCTTTAAAAGCCAAAACGATAGTCGCAAAAAATATACATTCTAAATAAGACACAACCGCATATATAAATAATTCGATAAATTTATATAAATAATATATAAAATTATTATCGTCAAAATGCATTAATAAAAAATCATAAAGAAAATCAGGAAATAATGTCGATAGAATAAATGCTAATCCAAATATTACACCAAGCATATTTCTCCAAGTAAATCCTTCTTTCTTAAGCAAAACAACATTACTAAGAGTAACCAAAACTAATATAATTTCAAATATTGGTAAAAAATTATTAGAAAAATTATCGACAGATCTGATAATCAACATTACCGAAGCAAACAATCCTTTATAATTAATAATCTGAATTAATTGATTTATAAACATAAAACTTAAAAATATTATAAATCCTAAAAATGTTATATTTTTATATTGATACAAATTGTTTTTAACATTTTTATAAAAATGTTTAATTTCTATAATTAAAAATTGAATAATAATAATTAAAATGCTTATAGGAGCCACTATATCTAAAGTGCATCTTCCAAGTTTCCTATTAAGTGTTATTACCCCTAAATGATGAACAAATAATACATCGGATGAATAGTGATTTTTATAAGAAATCTCTACAATAGCAAGTCCCTTACGCAATGATTTAAACTTTAAGCTAAGTATTCCATCTTTATACTTTTTATCAGTTAATTTAACCGCATTATTATCAGAATCAATATTAATTTTAATATCATTTATATCTTTAACATTATTTATTTTAGTTTTAAGTTCATAATTTGAACCATTTATTATAATAATAGCAAAAGATATTAAGGATAAAACAAATATCATAATAATCATTTTTATTCTCTCATTTTTTGACATATAATCACCAAAAACTCTTTCATAAAAAATTATATAATAAAAAAGAAATTAAAACAACAAAAACATTATAGAAAACTTAATACAATAAAAAGCCATTGAAATTCAACGGTTAATTTTATTTAATGGTGCAAGTGTCATAGATATCTACAACTTTTCATAAGTACGAATGATATAAATATCACTCACCAAATACATTTTAGTAAAAAATAAAAAAAGTAACAATATTTCTTACTATTTTCATTCTTTTTTTAATATTCTTCCTATTTCTTTGTAAAAACATTTTTCAGCATTAGTACCAATAGAATCGATAAAACCTTTTTCCATAGATAATTATGTTTATCAACACGAGAGAATTGTCTAGCCTTTTGAATTGTGCTATTTGATAGAAAAAATATAAAACTATTGAACTGCAAACAAACGTTTGATACAATTTTGTTAGGAACATTTAGTTGCTGAGTGTCTACCAAATCTCTTTTAAAGAGGAGGTTTGATAATAATAAAAAAATGACACTTAATTTCATAAGAAATTAAATGTCTGCTTAAATTAATGGGTAGACATTCAACATGAGAAAACTGAATGTTCCCTTTTTTATTATACGCAAGTTTCCTTGACACATACATAATAACATAAAAAAGAACTCTTTTCAAGTTCTCTATATATAAGGTTCGAACAACTCGAACAAATTTCTCGATGGTGCAGGTGAAGGGACTTGAACCCCCATGCCGCAAGGCGCTAGATCCTAAGTCTAGTGCGTCTACCAATTTCGCCACACCTGCTAAAAATGGTGGACCCTGGTGGACTCGAACCACCGACCGACCGGTTATGAGCCGGTTGCTCTAACCAACTGAGCTAAGGGTCCATCTCATCAGTTGACTTTTATATAATATCATATTACCAAATTTTATGCAAGATGTTTTATTATATTTTTAATTTTTGTTTATCATATTTAATAAATTTATTTTAAATTTATCTTTATCAGCATTTTCCTTAGAAACCATTACACCTTTATATGCCACAAGCTCAGATTTATGTCCTTCTCTTAAAATATCTTCAGGAGATAAAGTAACTAAAGTAACAGTATGTTTTTCTGAAATCACATTATAATGTAATTTAACCTCGCCATGAACTTTTACAAATAATGCATCTGTAGGTAATTTAACTTCATATTTTAATACCTTGTGACCATCAGCATCTGCTTCTTCACCGACCATTTCACCCAAAAACTCCCCAGTTTTTAACTTTGGATAATACTCAAAATACAATTTTTTAAAAGCCAGCATATTGTACTTTTTCAAAGCACTTTCTAACTTTTTAAATTCATTTTCATTAATGTAAGTAAACATGTATTTTCCTTCCATGATGGTCAGTCCTTTCCTAGCTTATCTTCCTATTATTATAGTATCATATCTGAAATTAGAAATCAAACGATTATCACATATTTGATAAAACTTGACAGTTTGTTTTCATAAATAGGAAAAGAAAACTAGATTTTAATCTAGTTTTTTATATCCTTCTTTAATTAATGACTCATCATCACAATTAGCTTCTTTAGTATCAGTTTTACCACTTTCTAAAGTTTTAGTACGCATGCGATAATAAGTTACAGTATTGTAAATAGGTTCTGATGAATAAATTGTTATCTTCTTTTGACAAGTTACAGGATAGTCATAAACTCCAGCATTGTCATATCGACTAATACAAACATAATAAACTCTTCCATCGCTATAAGAAATTTTATTAGCTTCTTTAGTCTCATATTCATCTCTAGTAACTGTTCTACTTCCAGTCTGCACAGTCTTTTCGCTAACTTCGACTTGAACGGTATCGCTTTCTCTTATTGGATCAGTACCCCAGCTTGACCATTCTCCATAGGCCCAAGCTTCGTCAAGATTTTTTACGAATGTGCACCTTGCGGTGCTGGTACTGGGAAACGAAGTTCCATCATGTCCCATATGAAGCATAATATAATCAGTTTTATCAGAACAAGATAAATAAACTTTCATAGTATATTCATTTTCTTCTTTTGTAACTTCTACATAAGATTTTCTAGTACTACAAGTCACACCTTTACTATCTGTAAGTGTAACTATCATTTTTTTATCAAGCATTTCTTTTAAAGTCATCTTTTCAGTATCACCAACATTTTGCGGTAATCTAGAAGATGTATAATAACCACTTCCAGCAGTAGCCATAGCTATTAAATTACTATTAAAATTACTATTTGAATTATTAACTTTCTTATCTACATAATTAGTTACAAACCCCTTAGTTGGGAATAACATCATTAAAACAAATAAGAACAAGACAACTAAAACTATTTTAATAAAAATAGGTTTTAAAGATTTTCTATTTTCTTCTTCTGTATACATACTAATCTCCCCCTTGAAATATGGTGTATATACTAACACTTTTATATTAATTTGTCAAATTTTTGTTAAAAATACACATAAATCATTTAAATGAAATTGTTTCAGCAAACTTTTTAGAAAAAATCTTTCCTTTTTCGGTAAATAGCTTATTCGTATCATAAACCCCATAACATTTTTTACCATCTTGATTAATCCATAAATCTATATCATAACGTGTACCGTTTTGATCTACAAAAAAACCTATATCATCATTAGAAACATATTTGAGTATAAACATCTCATGTATTTTTCCATTTTTAGAAATAATTTTTTTCTGTTTATCTAAATAATCTGATATTCTAAACCAATATACATATCTTAAAACATCATTAGAATTCTTAAACGTATTCATTTCACATTCAGATAAAGAAAAGGTTGAACTACCAACAACAGTAGATTTAACTTCGATTATCTTTTCTTCATCTTTCTCTGGATCATAACTTAAAATATCATAATGCATAGAATCACCATCATATCTTGAAACCCATCTAACCCTATTTTCAAGGCCCAATTTTTTCAGATAAGCCTTTTCTAAAAGATATGTTCTATACTCAGAAAAAGTAAAAAATTGATCAGAAGTAAAAGTATCCAAATATCTGATATTATTATGTACTTGCTCATCTCTCTTCTCTACTCCTTCATATTTAATATCATTCAAAAAGGAAGGATACAAAGTGCACATATTAGCAAATTTAAATTCTTCTTCACCATCACCATAACCATACTTTTTAAATTGTCTTTTAATATCTTCCTCAGAAACATTTTTATATTTTGATTTAGTCTGGCTTATAATAGTTTGTAATAATTTCACATCATCATCATAAATATCCAAATTATCATAAGCATAAATAATATTTACAATAGCTCTATAACAATGATCAATTAAATCATAAGGATAGGATATTTCCATTAAAATTCTAGTAAATCTTAGAGGAAATTCATCTTCAAAAAGCACGTCAAAAAAATTAATTATTTTAGTTTCAAAATTAGAGATAAAATCAGATAAATCATATTCCGCCATAATGTAATCATGAACTAACTTTACGCCGTCCTTATCATGTTCTCTAAATCGATTCATAATAAAATATGGCTGAATATCTGCCTCTTCTAATTCATTCTTTATTTTCCTAAAAGAAAAATCGATCTCAGAATTTTCTCTATAGGTAAAATCTTTTCTTTTCTCTTCCACATCATAATTCATAATAATTCCCCTTAAACAGTAAGTTATTCTAACATAAAAACATATATTAAACAAATTAAAAGAGTAAGATCTATAAAAACTCACTCTTAAGTTTAACTATCATACAACCTCTATTGAAATAATCATTTTTAAACTCTTCGACATACTTACTTTTCTTAAGAGTTTGAACAGTTGTTTCTCTAATTATTCCAGTTCCAATCCCATGAACAACAGTTATAATCTCATTACCCATCCTGATATTATCATTTATAAAATCATTAATAGCAACTCTAGCCGTATCTCTATCAAAACCGTGTAAATCTAACTTTGGTAAACTATCGGTAAAAATAACTTCATTAATCTTCATTTAACTCTTCTCTTGCTGCTGTTAATATTGCCGAAGGAACTCTATAAGGAGAACATGAAACATAATTTATACCAATCTCATTAAAAAATTTAATACTTTCAAAATCTCCTCCATGTTCACCACAAACCCCAAATTCTATATTTTTATTACTTTTATTAGCAAGTGTCATCGCAACTCTAATAAGTCTCCCAACACCTTCTTTATCTATAGTTTTAAATGGATCAAATGACAAAATACCTTTTTCATAATATTCGCCGATAAATGATCCAGCATCATCTCTTGAAAAGCCAAAAGTCATCTGCGTTAAATCATTAGTTCCAAAACTGAAGAAATCAACTTCTTTAGCTATCTCAGAAGCAAGTATAGCTCCTCTTGGAACCTCGATCATTGTTCCAATTTTATATTCGATATCAGTTCCTCTAAATATCACATCAGCTATTTTAACAATAATCTGTTTCAAATATCTAAGCTCATTGACATCTCCAACTAAAGGAACCATAATTTCAGGCTTAACTTTAATACCTTTTTTATGAACATTATATGCAGCTTTAAGAATAGCCTCAGCTTGCATAGAAGCAATTTCTGGATAAACAATCGCTAGTCTACATCCTCTAAGACCCATCATTGGATTAAATTCTTTAAGTGAATCAATTCTCTTTCTAAGTTCACCCATTTCAATTCCAAGATTATCGGCAAGTTCATAGATATCCTCATCCTTTTTAGGTAAAAACTCATGTAATGGTGGATCAAGAAGTCTAATTGTAAGTACCTTACCATCAGCAGCTTCAAATAATTTTTCAAAATCTTTCATCTGCATAGGAAGTAATTCTTTTAAAGCTTTATTTCTATCTTCTTTTCTATCAGATACGATTAATTTTCTAATAGAAAAAATCTTTTCTTTTTCAAAAAACATGTGTTCAGACCTACAAAGTCCAATACCTTCAGCTCCAAATTCTAAAGCTCTCAAAGCATCATCACCAGTATCAGCATTAGCTCTAACATCAAGTTTTTTAATCTCTTTAGCCCATTCGAGCAAAGTATAAAATTTCTTATCCATCTCTGGATCTATCGTCTCTAGTATACCTTCATAAATTTTTCCAGTTGAACCATCGATAGAAAAATCACTGCCCTCTTCATAAACCTTATCGCCAATTTTCAAAATGCCATTTTTCTCATCAATCTCGATATCACCGCATCCACATACACAGCACTTACCCATACCACGGGCAACTACTGCTGCATGACTAGTCATACCACCATGAATAGTAATAATTCCAGAGGCATACTGCATAGCTTCGATATCTTCAGGAGAAGTTTCAACTCTAATTAAAATAGTACTTTCACCTTTTTTAGCTTCTCTTATTGCTCCTTCAACAGTTAAATATATTTTACCAGAAACAGCTCCGGGAGAAGCAGGTAAACCTTCGCATAGTTCTTTAGCATCTTTTAACGCTTCAGGACTAAAGTTTTTATGCATAAGCATATCTATTTCTTCTGGACTAACTCTCTTTAAAGCATCTTTTTTAGATATCAAACCTTCTAAAGCCATTTCTACAGATGTAACTAAATTAGCCTTAGGAGTTCTCTTCGCATTTCTCGTTTGAAGCATATATAATTTACCATTTTCAACAGTAAATTCCATATCTTGAACATCTCTATAATGGTCTTCCAAAACTTTAGAATAATTTTCTAACTCCTCAAAAACTTTAGTATTAATTTCATATAATTCTTTTATCGATTTAGGAGTTCTAACTCCAGCTACAATATCCTCACCTTGAGCCTTCTCTAAAAACTCCCCATATAACTCATCCCTACCAGTTGCTGGATTTCTCGAAAAAGCAACACCAGTAAGTGAATCTTCGCTTAAATTACCATAAACCATCTCTTGAATATTAACAGCCGTTCCTAAATCATTAGATATATTATTAATTCTTCTATATACCTTAGCTCTATCGTTATTCCAAGACTTAAATACCGCTTCAGTTGCTTCTAAGAGTTGAACAAATGGATCTTCAGGAAACTTTTCACCAGTAAGTTTTCTATATACCTTTTTAGATTCTTTAGTAATTTCAAACATATCTTGAGCATTTAATTCTAAATCGTTATCCGTCTCGTATTTTTCTTTAAAAGATTTTAAAATTTCTTCGAACTTTTCCTTACCTTTTCCTTTAACGACATCGGCAAACATCATTATTAATCTTCTATAAGAATCGTAAATAAAACGTGTACTATCCTCGTCAGTAGCAAGACTAGCCGCAATATCATCAGTTAAACCTAGATTTAATATCGTATCCATCATACCTGGCATACTTATAGGTGAACCACTTCTAACAGAAACTAATAATGGATTTTCAGTACTTCCAAATTTCTTTCCAGTATGATTTTCTATTTTTTCAATATTATCTATTATCTGATTTTTTACTTCATCAGATAAAGTTTCCCCATCAAGGTAATATTTCTTACAAGCTTCTGTCGTTACCGTCATTCCATATGGAACTGGTAAACCCATATTAGTCATTTCAGCTAAATTTGCTCCTTTACCGCCAAGTAAATCACGCATATCTTTATTTCCTTCATCGAATAAATAAACATATTTTTCCATTTTTATTCTCCCTTTCTAGCTCTAGGATGAGCCTTTAAATATACTTGTCTAAGCCTTTCATTAGATACATGAGTATAAATTTGAGTAGTAGATAAACTCTCATGTCCAAGTAAATCACCGACACTTTTTAAATCAGCTCCATCGTTAAGTAGATGAGTCGCATACGTGTGTCTTAGTGTATGTGGAGTCACATGAACTTCAAGGCCAGCCTTTCTAGCATTGTCACTTACAATCTTTCGAATAATTCTTTCATTAAGTCTATTACCATGTTTATTTACAAATAAATATTCATTATCATATTTTTCTAAATATCTATTTAATAATCTTTCACATTTACTACCATAATATACATATCTTTCCTTATTTCCTTTTCCAAGTATAAGTATTTTTCTTTCACCAAAATTAATATCTTTTATTTTAATATTAGCTATTTCACTAACTCTGCATCCAGATGAATATAACATTTCAAGTATCAATGCATCTCTTAAACCATCTTTTTTATTTAAATCGGGATAATTAAGCAATTTTTCTAAATCCTCATAATTCAAATAATTGGGCAATGTTTTTTGTATCTTAGGATTACTAATTAAATCTAAAGGATTATCATCTATAATCCCCTCTCCATCCAGATATTTATAATAACTTTTTAGTGAACTAACTTTTCTCGAAATAGAACGTGCGGAAAACTTTCTCTCATATAAACTTTTTAAATAGTTTCTAACTAGTAGAACATCGACTTTCTTATCATGAGCAAAATCTTTAAAATCCAATAAATCAATTTTATAGTTTTTAACAGTATGTTCAGAAAATCCTTTTACAGAAATTAAATAATTTAAAAAGTCATCTATGTAATCCATACACCCTCCTATTATCCATTATAACACAAAAAAAAGGTATTTCATAGTTATACCTTTTAAAATAATCTCATTTGTCCATCTTCTTCAGTCTCAAACTTTAATATTTTAGTCTTATTCACTTGAAATGGATTTTCATCACACTTCATTTTCCTTTTCTTCTCATACTCATTAATACCATCTTCTATATTTCTAATAATCTTATAACTAGACATAGACTCACAAACTTTTCTAAAATAAAAATGTTTAAGGTTCTCATCACTACCGTTTAAAGCTTCAAAATATCTATCAATTTGTTTTAAAACATAATCATTTAAATACTTCTCTGGTCTTTTTATTAAAAACCTAAATAACCCGTAATCATTTTGAAATCTATACAAAGTATTAATCACATATCTTTCAAACAAAATATCTTTTTTAACAATATCATTTCCAATATTATTATTTGCTATATCTCTTAAATTAACATCATCAGGACCAGCAGTTCTAATTTTTTTATCCATCTTATTAAGTCTATATTGAATAAAGAAATTACCATCGCTTATTTTTTCACCACATAGATAATCAAATAAAAAATATAATCCATCCATATTTATTCTTGTCGTAAGTGCATCTAATTGAGTAAGTGGAAACTTATTCCTAACTACTTTTTTTCCATCTGCATCAAAAGTTAAAGAAAATGGGGTAATCTTACCATCATCAGCAACATGAATAAGGCTATATCTACTTCTTTTTATCATAACTATCCCTCTTAAGAATAAATAATACCAGTAATTATAGTATTTTGTCAATTTAAAAGAACAAAAGCTAGAACAAACTAGCTTTCTTTTACAAAGTCACATGAACTACATTTAATTTTATTACCTTTTTTAGAAACCTTTTCTGTAAGCATACTTCCGCATTCTGGACATTTATCTCCAGTAGGTTTATCCCAATATGCTGTCTTACATTTAGGATAATTATCACATCCATAAAATATCTTACCACGTCTAGATTTCTTCTCAGTAATGTGACCATCACAATTTGGACAATCACAAATAATTTTAATCTCCCTAGGCTCTTGTTTTATGTACTTACACTCTGGGAAATTACTGCACGCTGTAAATGAACCATATTTACCTTTTCTAATAACCAATGGATGGCCACATTCTGGACAGTCTTCACCGGTCTTTTCAGCTTCTTTTTTAGGCATTTTATCAAAAGCTTCCTTAACTAAAGGCTCAAAATCTTTATAAAATTCACCTAAAACTTCATACCAAACTTCTTTACCTTCCGCAATTTCATCTAAATCATTTTCCATAGAAGCCGTATATTCGACATTTATTAAATTAGAGAAAAATTCTTGTAATTTATCGGTAACTTCAAACCCAATTTCCGTTGGAACAAACTTTCTTTCGAGTAAATTTACATATCCTCTTTTCTTAATATTATCGATAATCGTCGCATAAGTAGACGGTCTACCAATACCTAAATCATCCATCTCTTTAATAAGTTTTGCTTCCGTATATCTAGCTGGAGGTTCAGTAAAGTGTTGTTCCTTAATAATGTCATTTGAAACAATTACTTTAGACTTATATTCATCAAATGGTGGTAATATCGCATCTTTAGTATCTTCATAATCTTTAAATACTTTTAGATAACCATCAAAAACAATAATCTGACCAGTTGCTTTAAATTGATAATCATTATTATTTAAAATAACTGTTGTACCCTCAACTTTAGCTGGAGCCATAATACTAGCTAAAGCTCTATAATAAATCATTCTATATAACTTATATTCATCATCAGATAAATACTTTCTAATGCTTTCAGGAGTTCTATCTATACTAGTAGGTCTAATTGCCTCGTGGGCATCTTGAACATTTTCAGTTTTCTTACTTTTCTTAACTGGTCCAGTATATTCCTTACCATATTTAGTTTCGATAAATCTATATGCAGATGCGACAAATTCATCAGATAATCTTATAGAATCCGTACGCATATAAGTAATTAAACCAGTAGTTTCATTTTCTAAATCGATTCCCTCATACAATTTCTGAGCAACCTGCATAGTTTTTCTTGATGAAAATCTAAGTTTATTAGAAGCCGTTTGCTGAAGAGTACTCGTTGTAAATGGTGGTCTAGAAGATTTGTTTTTAAGTTTCTTATCTACACTTTCAATTTCAAAAGCTTTAGATAATTTATCTAAAATATCATTAGCTTCCTTCTCAGAATTAATTTCGATTTTCTTGTGTTTATATTGAAATAAATCAGCTTTAAATTCATTGAATAAAGCCGTAATCGTCCAGTATTCTTTTGCCTTAAATGCTTCGATTTCTCTTTCTCTATCGACGATTAATTTTAAAGCTACACTTTGAACTCTACCTGCAGATGATCCATCTGTTTTAGATTGAATCAACTTAGATAATCTAAATCCAATAATTCTATCTAATATTCTTCTAGTCTCTTGGCTATTAACCAAATTTTGATCTATTTTACCTTCTTTTTTAATAGCTTCTAATATAGTATTCTTAGTAATTTCGTTAAATACTACTCTACTATAATTATCGTCATTAAGCCCTAAAACATCATATAGATGCCAAGCAATAGCTTCTCCTTCTCTATCCAAATCGGTAGCAAGATATACTTTTTCAGCTTTTTTAGCTTCTTTTTTAAGCTCATCGATAACAGATTTCTTACCTCTAATAGTCTTATAATCAGGTTTAAAATTGTCATCTATATCCACACCAAATCCATATTTTCCTTTAGTAGATAAATCTCTAATATGACCCTTACTAGATGATACAATATAATCACTACCTAAATATTTTCCTATTGATTTTACTTTTGTCGGTGATTCGACTATAACTAATTTTTTACCCACAATTTCATCTCCTTTTTTTACTTTATATAATTTTTCGTATACGCATTTTATCACACATACAAATATTTTTCAATTATAAAATCATTCACAAATATTTTTATACACCAATATTTATTTTATGTCAATTAATTAAATATTAAAATTATTATAGCTAAAATATATACTAAGAAAAAAATGAATCATAATTTTTTATTCATTTTTCTATCTTTTTAACAAAGAATCCGTAAAAGACATAATCTTTTTTACCCTATCTTCATCACTTTCTTTTTCCAATGAATCAAATGTATCTTCTATAACTATATCAGATCCAGTTAATTCAAGAATAAACTTACTTATCATCTCTTTTATTTGATTTAAATCATTCTGTTCAGTTTGAACTCCCTCTATACTATCGTATAATGAATATAATTCCTTTCTTTTTATATCAGAAGATAAAAGAAGTTCTTCATAATTTTCATAACTCTTCATTTTTAAAATATATTCCTTGATAATTTCAAGATTATTTTTTATCTCTTTTTCTAAAAATTTTTCAAAAAGAATCATAGAATTATTAGAAATAAAAACATCTCCATATTCTTCAATATCAGTTTCACCAATAAAATCACACAGTTTTAAACTTTTGAAAAAATCTGTTAGAGTTTTAGCTCCAAGTCCAATAGGAATAAGTGGTAAAACTGAAGAAAAAGGTACTTTTAAATCCGAAGCAATATTAAATAAAATAATTGGCATAGTTGCTATTGCAGTTAAACCGATTACAAAAGTATTTTTTAAAATTACATAGTTAGGCATCTCAATATTTTTATAACTGCTTGGCATTTTTGCATTTGGAAAAAAATATTCAAACGAAGACTCATCGATTACAGAATTAAATCTCTCACCTCCAATAGCAAGCATAATCTCACTATCGCCTCTATATAATCTTGATTTTTTATTTCGGTTATTTAAGACACTTCTAAGTTTTATTAAATCTACTACATACATCGGTATTAATTCGTTAGATTTTTTCCAATCATTATCCATACCAAATACTAAGTCAGCCACCTCACTATATTCATAATATATATAATTATGGTATTTCATAAGTAATTTCATCTTTTTTTCTATTTCGCTTAATTCTTTTTTACTACTTCTATCTAAATCATCATATCTTAAAGATAATAGATAATTATCAAATTCAAACTCTTCAAACATTAATTCATCATCTAAGAAAAAATCATCCTTTTCAAACATTAATTCTTCATCTAAGAAAAAATCATCTGGTATTAAATCAGCCACAATAATCACCTCAAGCCATTCGCAAGTATTCTAACAAAATTGCTTTTTTATTGTCAAGGTAATTATATAGGTATCTAATATTTTCCGCATTTACTTCCCCAAGAATCTATCAGCTTACCATTTTTATAAATTCTAAGAAGTTCACAGTTATTCGCACATCCCCCACATTCAAATCCTTTTGTTTCAAATTTAATATTTTTAGTTTGTAGTTCGTACTCTTCACCAGTTTTATTCTTTCTAGAAAGTATTGCCGCTCCAATAGCTCCCATCAAGTGTCCATTATCATCGACAATTACATCACATCCTAAAACCTCTTTAAAATACTTAATAACCCCAACATTTTTAGATACCCCTCCCTGAAAAACAATAGGTGATTCAATTTTTTTACCCTTTCCAACATTATTCAAATAATTGATAACTACACTTTTACAAAGCCCAGCTATTATATCTTCTTTAGGATAGCCAACCTGAGCTTTATGAACCAAATCAGACTCCGCAAACACAGTACACCTTGCGGCAATCTTAACGGGATTTTTACTCTTTAAAGCAAACTCTCCAAAATCTTCTACATCTATTCCAAGTCTTTTCGCTTGACTAGATAAAAAAGCTCCAGTACCTGCCGCACATAAAGTATTCATCGCATAATTAGTAATAATTCCATTTTTAATTAAAATAATTTTAGAATCTTGACCACCGATTTCCAAAATAGTTCTAACATCAGGATGAAAAGCCATAGTTCCAACCGCATGAGCAGTAATCTCATTTTTAACCGAATTTGCCCCAAGCATAAGTCCAATCAATTTTCTCGCACTACCAGTCGTCCCAATACCTTTAACTTTATAACCTCTGGGCATTCTTTTTTTAAGTATATTAATAAGCTTTCGAACTGCTTCAATTGGGTTTCCCTCCGTCCAAATATAAGCCGAAGAAATAATTTTATTTCTATCATCTATAATAACTCCCTTAGTAGAAATGGAACCTATATCTACTCCTAAATAACAATCTCTCATTTATTCTTCCTCATTTCTAACATATCATAAAAAGCTTCTAATCTCGTCTTAAAACCAGTCTCTGAACTTTGACCATCAAAACTAAAAAACATAATTGGAACATCGTAACTTTCCGCTATTTTACTAATCACCTGCATAACCCCAATCTCTGGAGTACAAAATGAAGATTTAATATGTATAATCCCATCATACCCATTTTCACACAAATACTGACAGTTCGCGACATTGTCACTCGCATCAGCCCCCATAGAATATTTTACATAAGGATTATTCTTTAAATATTTTTTCATTCTTTTACTCTTTCTTAAAAAAAGATAATCGACATTAGTAAATCTTTTAACTTCTATATTATTTTTCGCAAGTTCTTTCTCGATATAATAATTAGAAAAAGGCTCCATCAATGTATATAACTCGCCAATAATTCCAATCCTTAACCTATCATCTGGTTTATAAACCTTAACGCATTTAAATTTATTTAAAAAATACCTATATATTATTTTAAGTTCGTGATAACTTTTAACATTTCCAAATTTTATCAGCATCTCTTCTTTTAATTTTTCAAATGACCCCTTAACTACTTCAAAGCCGACATTTTCTCTAATAAAGTCATCTATTTCATCCATATATTTAATCATTTTTAAAGTAATAAAAGAATAATAAATACTTTTAATCTTACTATACTTAGAATCAATTTGTTTCAAAAGTTTATTAATTCTTCTTAAATTAATTCTTCCTTCTATAACCAAATTAATCATCTTAAAATCATACCCTAAATCATTTAATATCTTCTCTTGTAATTCCGCATAATAACCATATCTACATCCCCCACCATACTGAATTAGTGTATCCGCTCCCATATCCAAACATTCTATCATCGTACCTAAAGTATATTTAAAAGGTGTGCATACAAAATCAGGTGAATATTTAAATCCAAGTTCAATAGTTTTATTAGTAATTTTAGGAGCTTTAATAATATTCGCATCTAATATATTACTTAATAAAAAATAAGCTGGAACACAGTAATCTCCCATCTGCGGAAAAGCTATATTATACACACGCATTCCTCCTTATCACATCTAAAAAACTCTCAAGTCTAGTTTCTATTCCTGTAAATGACATATCACCATCGATAATTAAATTAACATAAGGTTTTTTAATTTTTCTCATTAATAGTTCATTAGCTAAACTATCCGGTCCGCAAGGAAAAGAAGAAATAAATAAAATTCCATCAATTTTATCCAAAGAGTAAATAGCCGCCCCAAGATTATTTTTACTATATTTAAAATATAAATCATGTGATATCTTTTTACTAAGTTTACTTGTAATACTATCGTCAAACTTATCACAGTAAATAATATCGACATTCTGACTATTTAAATACTTAACTATATCCATACCAATCAAATTATCATATGTATTATATGGGTGAGAGACAATAAGTATTTTAGTATTTTTACTATTTAGTCTTTCCATATTTATTTCTATATCTTTTTTAACCTTTTCTTTATATTTATCCATCGCATATAAATAAGCAAATTTAATATCTAAAAAACTTTTACCAAGCTCCCTTCCAATTTTAAATAAACCTTTCTTTAAAGTCTCTCTTTTATCTAAATCAATATTATAATTTAAAACATTCACGTCGAATAAATTATTAACAATATCATAAGCACCTAAAAAATTTGTGCATGTCTGATTACTAATTCCAAAATTAGAAATCCTCGGAACTAAAATATAATCACATTTATCTTTAAGATAATCGACATGACCTAAAAACACTTTAAAAGAAAGGCACATTTCATCATTAGATACTTTAATTCCTCTATCCATTATCTCTTTATTAGTATTTGGACTAACAATATATGAAACACCTAATTTATCAAAAAAACATTTCCATAAATCTCCATAATAATAGTAAAATAATCCTCTAGGAATACCAACCTTGTCCATTTATTATCACCTATCAAAGTATATTAAAAAAATAAATAAATATGAATAAGATATAATCAAATACTAATAATAAAAATGGAGGTAATTTATGAATCAAAAAATCAGCTGCACAGTATATGATTGTAAATTCAACAGTCCATTTAATGATAAATGCACCTTAAAAAGAATTATCGTTATGTGCTGCAAAGGAAACAACGAAAAAGAAACGACAATGTGTGCAAAATATGTAAAAACTAAACTAGATTAATTTGTTACTCCATAGAATAATGTGATATAATTACTATTGTTAAGGAGGCGATTTTATGCAGATAAAAATAATAACAGTTGAAGATTTCATCGAATACTCTAAAAATTTTCAACCTTCATCTGTATATCAAACAGCCAATTATGCTAAAACAATGGAAAAACATGGATATGAAGTACTATATGTAGGTCTAACTGACGGAATAAACCTATATGCTGCAAGCTTAATACTCGTATATAAAAATAACGGCTTTAAATATGGACTTGCTCCAAGAGGATTCTTAATAAACTATAATGATGTAAACTTAGTTACAACCTTTACCAAAATGATTAAAAAATTTCTAGGAAAAAAAGACATAGTTGCCATCAAAATTAATCCTATGATAATAAGAAAGTTATATGATAGTAAAGGACGAGCAATGTACAACAACGAACAGTATGATAGTACTTACCAAATGCTTACAAAATTAGGATACTTCCACCTAGGCTATAATAATTATTTTGAAGCTCTAAAACCAAGATTCGAAGCTTTTATTAAACTTGATTTAAATTACATTCAACTATTTGGAAATATGGAAAAAAGCACTAGAAATAAAATTAAAAAAGCCACTAGAGATGGAATAAAAGTATACCATGGAGATATAAATGATCTAGAATATTTATATCTTCAAACCAAAAATAAATATCCAAGAGACTTAAAATATTTTAAACATCTATATGAAGAATTTGATAAAGACAATTTAATAGACTTCTACTATAGTAAATTAGATACGACAGAATATCTTAAATATATTCAAGATAAATATAGCGAAAACTTAAATGAAAGTAAAAAATTAAGTAACGAATTACTAAAAGGAAATAATAACGATAAAATAATCAACAAAAAATTAATAGCTGACAAAAACGTCGTAAAATATCGAAATAAACTAGCAGATGCGACAGAATATCTTAAAAAATATCCAAATGGAATAGTTATATCATCTGCTTTAGTTGCCAAATGGAACAATGAAGTATATGTTATGATGGATGGATATGATGACAAATTCAAAAAATTTGGAGCAAAACAACTTCTTATATGGAAATTAATTGGTAGATATGCCAAGCTAGGTTTTAAAAGATTAAACCTAGGCGGTGTCACTAATATTAATGAACCAAATAATAAATTTAAAGGATTAAATGACTTCAAAATGAATTTTCATTCAAACATAATAGAATATGTTGGTGACTTTGAATTAGTTACCAATAGTCCACTATATTTTATGTTTAAGAATTCATTCGGAATAACCGGAATATTTAATGGAAAAAAATAACGCAATTTAAGCGTTATTTTTATTTAATCTTTAGATAAACCAATAACTTTAAAAATCAAAGAAATATTTAATTTTCCTTTTAACATTTTCTTTTAGTTATTTTAATTTCTTATTCACTTTTTATCTTATATTCTCTCATATAAATTCTCCTATCAATAAAAGGATTTTCTACTTAATAATCACCTCCTATATAGAAAATACCCTTCTATATATATCATTCTATAAAAGTTTTGCATTTGCTTTTAAAAATTTAAAAAATATAAAAAAAAAGAAACCCAATTGGGTTTCTAATTATTCAATAATTTCTGAAATGTTACCAGCACCAACTGTTCTACCACCCTCACGGATAGAGAATTTAGTACCATTTTCCATAGCGATTGGTGCGATTAACTCTACAGTCATATCAACATTGTCACCAGGCATTACCATTTCAACATTTTCAGGAAGTTCGATAACACCAGTAACGTCTGTAGTTCTGAAGTAGAATTGTGGACGATAGTTACTGAAGAATGGAGTATGTCTTCCACCCTCTTCTTTAGTTAAAACATAAACTTGTGCTTTAAACTTAGTATGAGGTGTAACTGATCCAGGTTTAGCGATAACTTGACCTCTTTCAACATCGTCACGGTTAATACCACGAAGTAAAAGTCCAGTATTATCTCCTGCTTCAGTATAATCTAATTGTTTTCTAAACATTTCGATTCCAGTAACAACTGTTTTCTTAGTCTCTTTAAGACCAACGATTTCAACTTCTTCGTTAAGAGTTAATTTACCTCTTTCAACACGTCCAGTAACAACTGTACCACGACCAGTGATAGTGAATACATCCTCAATAGGCATTAAGAATGGTTTATCATTATCTCTAGTTGGAGTTTCAATCCATTCGTCAACTGCATCCATTAGTTCGTTGATTTTTTCAACATAAGCAGGATCTCCTTCTAGAGCTTTTAAAGCTGAACCTCTGATGATTGGAGTGTTATCTCCATCATAATCGTATTCAGATAATAATTCTCTAACTTCCATTTCAACTAAGTCTAAAAGCTCTTCGTCATCAACCATATCACATTTGTTTAAGAATACAACCATACGAGGTACTCCAACTTGACGTGATAATAAGATATGTTCACGAGTTTGAGCCATAGGTCCATCAGTTGCAGCAATAACTAAGATTGCTCCATCCATTTGAGCAGCACCAGTAATCATGTTTTTAACATAATCGGCGTGTCCTGGACAGTCTACATGCGCGTAGTGTCTTTTTTCAGTCTCATATTCGATATGAGCGGTATTAATAGTTATACCTCTTTCTCTTTCTTCAGGTGCTTTATCGATATCTGAGAACTCCTCTAATTTTGCAAGTCCTTTATCAGCTTGAACTTTACTAATAGCCGCACTTAATGTTGTTTTACCATGGTCAACGTGACCGATAGTTCCAATATTAACGTGTGGTTTTGAACGATCAAATTTTTCTTTTGCCATTTTAAATTCCTCCTTTTTCTATTTCAATTAACATTTTAACATGACTAATTTAAAAATTCAACTAATTTATACCATTTTTTTTGATAATTTCTTCAGTTATATTTCTAGGTACTTCTTCATAGTGGTCAAACTTCATTGTAAAGTTACCTCTACCTTGAGTATTACTTCTTAAAGATGTAACATAACCGAACATTTCAGAAAGTGGTACCATTGCATCTATAGCAAGTGCATTACCTCTAGAATTTTGTCCCATAGGTTTACCTCTTCTAGATGTGATATCACCCATAACTGTTCCTAAGAATTCATCTGGAACAACAACTTCAACAGCCATAATAGGCTCTAGTAGTACAGGCTCACATTTCTTCTTAGCTTCTTTTAAAGATAAGCTAGCTGCAACCTTAAATGCCATTTCAGATGAGTCTACATCATGGTAAGAACCATCGTATAATGTAGCTTTAACATCCATAAGTGGATATCCAGCTAAAATACCAGATTCCATAGCTTCCTGAAGTCCTTTATCTACGACAGGAATATATTCTCTTGGAACAACACCACCGACAATTGCGTCAACAAATTCATATCCTTTACCTGGATTTGGTTCAAATTTAATCCAAACATGTCCATATTGTCCACGTCCACCAGATTGTTTGATATATTTTCCTTCACACTCACCGGCTACTTTAATAGTCTCTCTATAAGAAACTTGTGGCTGACCAATATTGGCTTCAACACCGAACTCTCTTTTCATTCTATCAACGATAATGTCTAAGTGTAATTCACCAACACCAGCGATAATAGTTTGACCAGTTTCATGATCAGTAGTAGCTCTAAAAGTTGGATCTTCTTCAGCGAGTTTTTGTAAAGCTAAAGCCATCTTATCTTGGTCACCTTTACTCTTAGGCTCAATAGCAAGCTCAAGTACTGGTTCAGGAAATTCCATAGGAGCCAAAATACAAGCATGTTTTTCATCACATAAAGTGTCTCCAGTAGTAGTATTTTTTAGTCCAACTACTGCAGCTATATCACCTGTATATACCTCACTAATTTCCTCACGGTTATTAGCGTGCATTTGAAGTAGTCTTCCAACTCTTTCTTTTTTATCTTTATTTGCATTAAGTACATAAGATCCTGAAGATAAATGTCCAGAATAAACTCTCATAAATGTAAGTCTTCCGACAAATGGATCTGTCATAACCTTAAATGCGAGTGCACTAAATGGTTCAGAATCACTAGGATGTCTTTCGATTTCCTTACCATTCATATCTACTCCTTTAATTGATTCAACATCAGTTGGAGCAGGCATATAGTCAACAACTGCATCTAGTAATAACTTAACTCCAGTATTACCTAAAGCAGTTCCGCACATAACTGGGAAGAATTTAACAGCTAAAGTTCCCTTTCTAATAGCAGCTTTAATTTCTTCTACTGTAACCTCTTCACCTTCTAAGTATTTAGTCATTAAATCATCATCGAATTCTGCAACAGCTTCGATTAAATCATTTCTCTTTTCTTCAACTAAATCCTTTAAATCTTCTGGAATATCGATAATCTCAGGATTTTCCTCTTCCTTACCATCGTAATGATAAGCAGTTCTAGTAACTAAATCGATAATTCCATTGAATTCACTTTCAGCACCAATTGGCCATTGGATAGGTTTGGCATTAACACCAAATCTCTCATCGATACTCTTTAAACTGAATTCAAAATCAGCTCCCATCTTATCCATTTTGTTGGCAAAGATCATTCTTGGAACCTTATATTCTTCAGCTTGACGCCATACAGTCTCACTTTGTGGTTCAACTCCAGCTTGAGCATCGATTATCGCAACCGCACCATCTAATACACGAAGTGATCTTTGAACCTCAACAGTAAAGTCCACGTGTCCTGGTGTATCGATTATATTTAATCTGTAACCATTCCAGTAAGCAGTAGTGGCAGCTGATGTGATAGTTATTCCACGTTCTTGTTCTTGTTCCATCCAGTCCATTTGTGATTCACCATCGTGAGTCTCACCAATTTTATGAATCTTATGAGTATGGAACAAAATTCTTTCCGTAGTTGTAGTTTTTCCGGCATCGATATGTGCCATAATTCCGAAATTACGGGTTTTCTCTAAACTATATTCACGGGCCATATAATTAATTCCTTTCTATTACCATCTATAATGAGCGAATGCTTTATTAGCTTCGGCCATTCTATGTGTATCTTCACGTTTTTTAACAGATGCACCAACACCATTTGAAGCATCAATAATCTCATTAGCTAAATTTTCAGCCATAGAGTGTCCACCTCTTAAACGCGAATATTGTACAAGCCATCTTAATCCTAAAGCTTGAGCTCTGTCAGCTTTTACCTCGATAGGTACAGGATAGTTAGCTCCACCTACTCTTCTAGTCTTAACTTCTAAAGCAGGTTTAATGTTTTCTAAAGCTTTATTAAAAACTTCCATTGGTTCTTGTTCAGTCTTCTCTTTGATCATATCAAAAGCTTGATATAAAATCTTTTGAGCAGTTCCTCTTTTACCATCTAACATAATTTGGTTAATTAACTTAGTAACAACCTTAGAATTGTATAGAGGATCAGCTAGAACATCTCTTTTAACGGCAGCTCTTTTACGCATTTAAAATCCTCCTCTCAATTATTTTTCTTTTGGTTTTTTAGTACCGTATTTACTTCTACCTTGTCTTCTTGCATCGACACCAGCAGTATCCATAGTACCACGTATAATGTGATAACGTACACCGATAAGATCCTTAACACGTCCACCACGAACAAGTACAACACTGTGTTCTTGTAAGTTGTGTCCTTCACCAGGAATATAAGTATCAACTTCCTTACCATTAGATAAACGTACACGTGCATATTTTCTTAAAGCTGAGTTTGGTTTCTTTGGTGTCTTAGTTCCAACACGAGTACATACTCCACGTTTTTGTGGTGACTTAGTGTTAGTAAGCTTTTTATCTTTACTGTTTAAACCAATACCAAGCATTGGTGATTTACTCTTTTTAGTCTTATCTTTTCTTCTCTTTCTAACTAGTTGATTAATTGTTGGCATATTATCCTCCTTCCTTTACACACACCCAGGTGTTTCATTTATATATTTAATTAAAGATTTACTGAATAGTAAACCTCTAATTAAAAAGCAAATATAATATATCATTAATAATTATGAAAGTCAATAATTTTTATGAAATTTATCCCACTATTTCTCCACCATTGTTATGTATGACTTACCCTGTCATATAGCCAGAATCACCTGATGCTAAAAAAACAAAAGTGATTGCAAGTTAATGAGGTCTCCAAATTGCAAGATGTTCGGCACGGCGAAACTCACTCACCGAACTAGCTGCAAATCACAATGCCATAGTCGTAAACGTGACAATTCTCGCTCGCCTGGCCATCGTAGGCATCGGCATCGCCATAGGAATCAGCACCGACATTCAAGGCGCCCACACTACATTGGCCGAGGCGACCATCGGCAGAACAAGAGCCTCCATTTGATGTAAATGTAGTTGCTAAGCCTTCAATGATTCCTCTGTTAGCTGTATAATAAGATGCATTTCCTCCTTGCAAACATACTGGTTCGTTAATAAATGAAAATTTCTGACATGCCCACGCATTTTGAATTACATTATTTCCATCTAATTCATATTTTAAAAACCATGTTTTTCCATTTTGCCATGAACTAAGCTCAGTATAGTCTGAAACCCCATCTGTTACTGTGCTTGTTCCTATTGTTTTAGTATCTGTATGATACGCATATACATATGGTGATGCTGGTGCAGGAGTATCACTACATGTTCCACTACCTGCTGATATTACAAACGGATTAGAAGCTATTCCCTTACCATTTAAATTAACATCACATGTTAAAGTAACTACTGGTCTAATACCTTTAGATGTATTAGCTGATGCATCTGTAACAGTTCCATTAACAACTTTAACATTAGTAGAACTAGATGCAGTCGGATTAATAAGATAATATTCATAGCCTTTATTTAAATATGAATTAGTTCCACCAGCTAAAGTATATTCACTTTCAGTAAGTAATCCTACTTTACCAGTCCATGTATAAGCACTTTCATTTGAACTTGGTCCTATATTAAATGTTGAATCAATTATTTTAGCTTTATCAGTTAAAGCATTATAATAAGTACTATTAAGGTAAGTATTTAAATCAGATGCTGCTGATACCGCACCAGTAATAGTTCCATTAGTATAAGCAGATGGTGTATCATTCATCTCAGATGTTCCAGCCCATACATTACATCCACTAGCAACTGATGCACTATCCATACAATATCCACTAGTTCTTCTTCCGGTATTTCCGTTTGAATCGAATACTCTATCTTCAGTTAATTTTTCATCTTTAATTATTTTAAGTTGTCCATTAGATGAAATACTTACAATTCTCCATAGTTCATTGTTAAATGTAACATAATTATATGGATCATTTCCTTTATAAACATATGATCCGTCACCATTATCATATAATCCAGATCCTGTTGTAACTACGTCATTAGTTAAATTAGATACATCACCATTAATAGCTACAGGAGCTCTTTTAATATTTCCTTTAACATTTAAATTAATATTAGTTTGAAATGCTGCATAACCTACAGTTAAAAATAACATCACAGAAAAAACACCAACTAAAATCATCATCTTTTGTTGTTTTAATTTTCTCCCTCTTAATTTTCTTCTACGTGCCATAATATACACACCTTCCCTATTTTCATTACTACTATAATCATAACAAAAATAATCATAAATAACAATACATAATTAAATAGAAAATAAAATAAAATTACTTATAATTAAATAAAATAAAGAAAAAATAACAATTATATAAATAATTTTTTACATATTTTTACAAAAATAATATATTATCCCATAACTTCTCCACCATTATTATGAATAACTTGACCTGTCATATAACTAGAATCATCTGAAGCTAAAAAAACAAAAGTACTTGCAAGTTCATAAGGCATTGCTCCTCTAGCCATTGCTGAATTAGACCCTAGTGATGGTATTTTTTCTTTTACCCAGCATGCTGGCTGAAGTGGTGTCCAAAAAAATCCCGGTGCAATCGCATTAACTCTTATATTTTTTAAAGCTAAATTTCTAGCTAAAGCTCTCGTAAAACCGACTATTGCTCCTTTTGTAGTTACATAATCTATCAGCTGTGGATCACCATAAAAAGTTGTAACAGATGATAGATTAATAATAGATGAACCACTTTTTAAATATGGTAAAACTTCTTTAGTTAGATAAAACATCCCATATACATTTACCTTCATTGTCCAGTCAAACTGTTCATCAGAAATATAGTCTAATGAATCTTGCTGGTACTGAACACCTGCATTATTGACAAGTATATCTATTTTTCCATATTTATTAATAGTTTCTTGAACTACATACTTACAAAATTTATGGTCAGTAATATCTCCCATAATTAGATGACATTCTCCGCCCAAATTTTCAATATAATTTTTAGTATCTAAAGCATCTCTAGTTTCATTATAATAAACAATTACTACTTTAGCGCCTTCTTTAATAAAAGCAATTGAACAAGCCCTTCCAAGTCCACTATCTCCTCCAGTTACGATAGCCACTTTATCTTTTAATTTACCGCTGCCTTTATAATTAGGATTATCAAATATTGGTCTAGGAACCATAGGATACTCCATACCAGGCTGAACATCTTGTTCTTGAGCTGGAGCTAATATATCATAAACTGTACTTTTAACTCCTTTATCACCATAATATTTATAATAATTATTCCCGAAAATATAATCATATTCCATAAATTACCCCCTTCATGATAAAGTATGAAAAAAACACCTATTAGGTGTCTATAAATAATGTTTTAACTTTTCAACACTTTCTTCCTGCATAGTTACATATTCTGAGACAATTTTACTAACTTCATCATTTAAATTTTTCTTATTAAGTATTCGTCTTCCTTCGATAATTCCCATATTAACTCCATTTAATAAAAGTTCAGCCATATGAGAATCACTATCATCACTCATAGCTTTCATTTGAGTTTCTGACCAGGTCATAGCTTTAGTCATAACTCCTGTTTTATGAGGCTCTCCTTCATTATATTTAGGATATATCTTCTCTATTCTTTCAGCTATTGTCTTATAATCTTTATATTCTTTTTGAAGTTCTTCTTTAAATTTATCATCTTTAATTTTCTCTAAAATATAACTTAAAGCATCCATACCCATGCAGGCACCTTTATGTATTTCATCTAAAGCATTTATATCTTCCATAATATTCTCCTCCAAGACTATTATGAGAATATAAAAAATAATTATACAAAAAAAGGCTAATTTTCTTTCAAAGAATCATAGCCTTTTGTTTTATAATGCGCACAATTAATATATGGAGTATATGTAATCTCGACACCTCTTTTTTCAAATATAACATATCCATTACATTCTTTAGAAGTATCTTCTATATCCATAAGTTTAACTTTTAAATAATTTTCTTTTCTAAGCATATCGTAACTTAATATCCAGTTTTCATTACTATCGAGTGTTCCTTGATAATGATCATTTTGATATCTAGTTGCCGCTTGCTTAAGCTTACCTTCTAGCTCATCATATGTAGTATAACTTTGAACTGTATTTTTAGTAGGTTCTACTGGATCAGTTACCTCTTTATCTTTTTTAAAACTTACTTTATATATGACAACCGTAACTAATAAAGCAAAGAAAATAATTCCTAAAATTAAAACGAAATCTTTAAAGCCCCATCCTTTTTCATTCATAATTTTTTTCCTTTCATATTACTGATATCAAAACGATATAATGTTCCAGGTCTTCCAGTTCCATTAGATGTTTTTTCACCAGTATCAATAACTAAATTTTGTGTCATTATTTTCTTTCTAAAATTACGTCTATCTATACTCTTTCCAAGTACATTTTCATAGAATTTTTGAAATTCAGGTAATGTAAAATCACTTGGGAAGAATTTTAATAAAATATTAGAATAATTACCAATTATTTTATCTTTAACTTCCTTAGTAACTTTTTCGATAATCTCTCCGTGATCATAAGCAATCTTAGGAAGCTCATTTACATCAAAGAAACAAACATCGTCTCTCATTTTCATCTCTACTATTTCTTTATCTGTCACAATAACACTAATAATCGCAATAGTTCTACTTTCAGGTTTTCTATCTAAATCACTGAAAACTCCACCTTGCATAAAACCGTTAACCGTAACTGATGTAATATCTTTAAATAAATTTATCGCACTATCTTCCTGCGTTGTTTTACTATCTAACTCTTCACCGGGAATCATCCAATACCCTTTATAAGGTTCACCGTCATTCTTTTGAAGTAATATTTTAAGTAAACCTCCATCAGCTGCATAGACAATCAATAAATTTTCCACCTTATTTTCCATAAAAAATCCCCCTTTGTGTAAGAAATTACGCATTATTATATAGGGATTTTTAATTTTTGTCAATTTGACTATTTTTTACTATTTTTTAGCTTATCATATACCATAGCTAAAGCATATTTCATACTTATATTTTTCTCTATTAAATATAGTAAATCATCATATTTTTTATTTTTAACAGGATATGAGAAAACACATAAATCTTCAGGTGGTAAATTATCGTTAGTTCGAAGAACTTTCTCAACCATCGCTATTTCAGATGTAATATCATCATATGATTTAGTATCTTTTAATTTAATAATCTCTCTCATCATTACAAAAGTAATAACATTATGACCATACTGTTTTCTAAAGTAATCATCTAGTAGTTTAAATTGATCACGGTAATCATTGTCATTACTTATAAAGCTATAATCATCTTCATATATAATCATAACTAGTTTTACTAAATCATATTCTCTATAATGATATTTTTTCATTGTATAACTAATAGCATCATCAACAATATCGTATGCGGGATTTTCAAGTTCCATCTCTAAACGTGCATCTTTAATCTGTTCATCATTCATATTATCAGCCCTCGATCTCTATAATATAATTATATCAAAATTACATTTTACGTCAATGGTTAAATAAAAAATTTTATATCGTACAAATTATTATTGTCAAAATGTTTGAAAAAATAACTTTTTTGTAGTATACTTAAAATAACGATAAGGGAGGACAATTATGGCAAAAGAACAATTAAGCACTCCTAGAGACAAAGAAAAAGAAAAAAGGCAAGATATCGAGTTTAATAAAAGACGTGAAATATTAGATAATTATTTTAATAGAAATTATGATTCTATAGTTCCCTCAAGATCAAAAAGATACCAAGAAGATTCTGATCTAGAAAACACAACCAGTTATAAACCATTTAAAAGTTTTGACGACTCTGACCCACTAGAAAAGACTGGCGAAATAGATAACGTTGGAATAGAAGAACTTAAAAAATTAGTCGCTCAATTAAAAGAATTAGATTTCGATGATGACTCAGAAGAAATAGAAAGCAATCAATCTAAAAGTAATGGTAAGGTTTTAACTAAAGTTGCTCCTGGATACAAAAAAAATACAGAACCAGAAGAGAAAAAAACTAATGATTATGATGAAATAGCTTCATACTTTAAAAGTTTCTTCGTATTAGTTTTGACAACGGCAGCTATCGGAACAGTATGGTTATTAAACATAATAAATCACATTTAATCTACTTTAAAGTAGATTTTTTTTATTATAAACATATATTTTACTAGGTGATGTATTTTGTTAAAACTACTTAAAAAATTATTTAAAGACTTCTTTATTTTTACAGCTTCATATTCAAATAATGTATTTCCAGATCCCCTATCTCAAGATGAAGAAGAAAAATATATAAAAAAAGCCTCTATGGGTGACAAAAAAGCCAGAAATAAACTAATCGAACACAATTTAAGATTAGTTGCTCACATAGTTAAAAAATATGATCAAGGAAACGAAAATCCAGACGATTTAATAAGTATAGGAACAATAGGTCTAATAAAAGGTGTCGATAGTTTTAAAATTAAGAATAAAGTTAAATTAAGTACCTATTGTTCGAGATGTATTGAAAACGAATTATTAATGTTTTTTAGAGCTAATAAAAAAAACAATAAAAATATAAGTATCGATGAACCAATTGGTTTTGATAAAGAAGGAAATGAAATATCTCTATTAGATATATTAAAAACACCTAATCCCGACTTCGCTTTAGATCTTCACACAAAAGATAATATAAAATTACTAAAAAAATACTTTGATGTCCTTTCAGAAAGAGAAAAAGAAATAATAATTAAAAGATATGGGCTTAACAACAAGGATGAACTAACACAAAAAGAAATCGCCAAAGAAATTGGAATTTCAAGAAGTTATGTCTCAAGAATAGAAAAAAGAGCTTTAACTAAAATGTTAAGAGAATTTATAAAAAATAAAAATAATTAATATAAAAAAGTATTTGCCATATTTCTATAGAATGATTATATATAGAAGATAATAAATATCTTTTAGAAATGAGGTAAAATATGAAAAACAAATTTTATACATTAAGCTCTGATATAATATTTAAAAATACCTTTGATACCGAAGATGCTTTAAAAAAATTAATTAA
>JAFWYR010000018.1 GCA_017522615.1 Bacilli bacterium
CTACCGACTGAGCTAATCAGGCAAGTTTTAAAAAACAGGTGGCCATCCCATTATAAGGACGAATGTTAATTCGCGGTACCACCTTACTTATCGCAAAAGCGATCACTCATTAGTTTCCTTTATTAGAAAACCTATAACTTGGTAACGGGTTATTCACCGGCTTACCCTACTATTAATTCGAATAAGCAACTCCGTGGTGTTATTCATATAAAGCTTGCTGCTAGCTTTCACCTTACCTAGCTCTCTTAAAAGTAGTTCTTTATATTACTTGTCCACTTCTTAGTCTATATTAAAATAAATAAATAACAAAATATGGTGACCTGTACGGGATTTGAACCCATGAATGCGTGCGTGAAAGGCACGTGTGTTAACCGCTTCACCAACAGGCCACGATGGTGGATCTGGTAGGACTTGAACCTACGACCCCACGCTTATCAAGCGTGTGCTCTAACCAACTGAGCTACAGATCCGTTTCATTTGACTTTTTAAGTATACCCTATTTTGTAAAATTTTACAAGTATTTTATTTAATTTTTTTAAAATATTAATAATTTTTATCAAAATTATACTATATATAGAAAAAAAGTCCAAAGACTTTAATAACTAAAATGGTGACCCCTTGGGGGCTCGAACCCCAGACCCACTGATTAAGAGTCAGTTGCTCTACCAACTGAGCTAAGGAGTCAAAACAAACAACATATAAAGTATAACACAAACTTAAAAAAAAATAAACACTTTACATTTATTTTTTTATATTGCCAGGAATACCTACAACTGTCGAATTAGCTGGTACATCATTAAGTATGACTGCTCCTGCCCCAACTTTAACATTATCTCCTATATTAATATTACCTAAAATTTTAGCTCCAGCTCCTATTAAAACATTATTACCTATATTAGGATGTCTCTTTCCAAATTCCTTTCCAGTTCCTCCTAAAGTAACTCCATGATAAATAATCACATTATCGCCAATCAAACTAGTCTCCCCTATAACAACCCCAATACCATGATCAATAAATAAATTTTTTCCTATTTTTGCTCCTGGATGAATTTCAATTCCTGTCTTTTTTCTTCCAAGATTACACAAAAATCTAGATAAAAAATAAAATTTATGAATATAAAACCATCTACCAATAAAATAATACTTAATAATTCTATATCCCGGCATTAAATATATTTCGAAATTATTTTTAATAGATGGATCATTATTTAAAATAAACAGTCTAAGACTTTTAAGATAAGAAAACATTCAAACCACCTAAAATAATATATGAATAATCAAAAAAACGAATCAGTTAACCTAACCCGTTATTTTAGATATTATATTTTTGTGTTCTTCACTTCCAAGATAAGATGAATCGACCGAATTATCCTCTTCTAAATAATCGTATTTAAATTTAAGTATCTTTCTAACAGATTCATCAATTCTCTCTTCACTAATATTATTCTTAATAATCTCGGTTGCTTCTTTACTAGAACTTGGCATAAGAAGTAAATCGCATCCAGCTTCTATCGCTCTAGTATAAATCTCTTCATTAGTATAATTTTCTGTAAGAGCTCCCATATTAAGAGCATCAGTAACTATTAACCCATCATAATTTAAATCATTTTTCAATATATCTATTATCTGTTTAGATAAAGATGCCGGTGTATTATCTGAAGTAATACTTGGAACTGCAATATGGCCAACCATAATCATTTTAGCTTTTTCTTCTACAGCTTTTTTAAATGGAACAAAATCCAAAGAATCTAAATCATCATATCCTTTATTAAGTATTGGAAGTGAAACATGAGAATCGACATCCGTATCACCATGGCCAGGAAAATGCTTATAAGCAGGCACTACTTTATTATCTTCTAAACCTTTAGCTAAACTTGTAGCCATCATAGAAACTACTTCCGCATCACTACCAAAGCTTCTTCTTCCAATCACCGTATTATTAGGATTAGAATATACATCGATATCGGGAGCAAAATCGACATTTACCCCAATACTTCTAAGTTCAAGAGCCATAACTTTCCCAGTATCATAAGCTAAATTAGTATCCTTTTTTTGTCCTAAATCATACATAAAAGGAATGTTGGTAGGTTTAACATCTGATAAATTATTAAGTCTTTGAACATTTCCTCCTTCTTGATCGATTGAAATAATTAAAGGATGTTTACTATTTCTTTTTAAATCATCAGTAAATTTTCTAGTCTTTTCATAAGTAGTAATATTTTCTTTCATTAAAATAAATCCTCCAGGAGAGGTTTCCTGTAAAAGAGAAATTAAATCATCATCCATAGTATCACTTTTATATACAAGTATTAACATCTGGGCAATCTTTTCTTCTAAACTCATATCCTTCATAATAGTAGTAATTTTATCCTCTTTTACTTTTTCAATCTTTTTTGGTTTCGAAACCTTCTTATCAGTGCACCCAACTAATGCGATAACAGTCAAAAAAACAAATAACTCTATAAAAAATTTTTTAACCATAATCATCAACCCTTAATTTTATTAAGTACATCTATTATTTCATTATATAAATCGACATTATCATTATCGTTATGACTCAAATAAGTAGGTCTATAAAAATCATTTATTTCGTTCAAAACCAAATCTATATTATCTTTACTTATTCTATCTTCTATTAATTTATAACAGGCTTTCCTATAGCCTCTAATTGCAAGACCTGCTAGAGATTTATAATAAGAAACAAGTGGCAAATCAGACTTTTCATATATATCTAAAGCCATATCTTCATCTATCTTTCTAGGATTAGAAAGAATTATTTTATCAGACTTAAATACTCCATGTGGTGAAGAAGGATTTTCACATTCAACTATTATTCCATCTGAAGGAACAGTTACATCACACAAGGTATCTCCCCTAATAAGCCATCTCAATATTTTATCATAAGTACTAAAATAAAAACCTGACTTATCATTCACATTAAAATTATCACATACGTTTAGCGAATCAAACTTATATATCAAATCTTTATTCGCAGATGATGTATTACCAAACATTACTTTTACATATTTTCCCATCGTACTATAGTCTTCTCAAACTTTCTTATCATACCTTCTAAATAATCAAAATTTTTCATTGCATGAACCCATTTAGAAGGAATATCTTCTATTCCATATATAATTCCTGAAATAGCTCCGACATGTGCTGCAATAGTATCGGTATCCCCACCTAAATTAACTGCTCCAACAATAGCTTCAGCCGCACTATTACAATTTAAAATAATCCAAAGTATAGTTTCTAAAGTATAGACAATATAGCTTTCACTTTTTAAGTCATCAACTCTTAAATTATTAATATTTGTCTTAAGTAATCTATTATAAAATTCTATCGTATCTTCATCAAAAAACTCTTTATAATCTAAAAATTTAATCATATTATAACTTGCATATTTATCTTTTCCATTTAAAATAAACAATAAATAATTAACAAATATAAAGCAACCTAAAATACTCTCACTACTAGAATGTGTAATTGAACTTACTCCTCTTACGAGTTCATAAACTTCCGAACTTCTTAAATGATTATAAAAACAATAGTAAGCAACAGGAATCATTCTAGATAAACTTCCATTACCGTTATCTTTTATACCATTTTGACCACATGTAGAAACATCCTTACTAGAAGCATATTTAAGTAAAGCATTCTTACTAGTTATATCAATATCAAAAATCTTTCCAGTAGCTGTATAATCACCATTTCTAATCCAATTACAATACTTATCCGCAATATCGTTATAACTGATGTCTCCACACTTAATTATTGAATCCATAGTTGCCAAAACAAACGAAGTATCATCACTCCAAGTTCCTTCTGGAACATCGTGCGTTCCATAACCTTTCATAGAAGTAATAGGGTTTTTAATTAACTCTTCTCTCTCTTCATATTCGACTGGAACCCCCATCGCATCTCCAATCGCAAATCCTATAATTCCGTCTCTAATTATAGACATATAATCACCTACTTAATGAAATTATATCATAGTAAAAGCGAATTATTCTATAATTCGCCTATATATTTAATCATTTTTATCATTTACTTGTCACTTTTTGATAATTCTAAATCGATCCATCTCATGATTACTGATACAATATATTTTACTTCACTATCACTAAGTTCACTATTTTTAGGAATACCATGCCATTTATATAAACATCCCCTGCAGCAGGTTCCAGTTGCATGTTGAGAAATAAAAACCGGATGAACCTGCCTCATTGGAGTTTGCTTTCCATCATTTAAAATAATCTTACCTCGCAACCTTGCATTCACAAAGTCATAAGCATGACTTTCAATTTTATCTAATCCATTTTTTCTAGTATAATCTTTCATTTTATTATTTAAATGAAAACTACTTCTAAATTTCGATTTCGAAAGTCTAAAAAACAAATCATCTAAATTTCTATACATAATTCACCAAAAAATCAAATAAAACTTCTAATACCTCAATCTTATCATCTTTTCTATCCTCACTATTAACTCTAACATTTAAATCATTATATACATCATTTTCTTTATCGTATACACAAATAAATACTAAATTATCGTCTCCAGCTCTATTATTAGGATCTAAAAGTCCCAACTTACCAGTAATACCAACACCATAATCACTAGAAGAAAAATCACTTATAGCTTTCGCCATTTCTCTAGCTGTTTCTTTGCTGTAAACTGAATATTTATCAATTGTATAAGAAGAAACACCCATCTTAATCTTATACTCATTTGAATAAGTTACCGCACTAAATTTTATAACACTGCTCGCTCCAGGAACATTAGTAATCAAATTAGCTGCTCCCCCACCAGTACATGATTCCATCGTACTTATAGTTTTACTATTACTTTTTAATTTTTTAACAATTTTAATTATATCATCATTCATTTTATCAACCTCACCAAATCATTATAACACAAAAAAAGTCAGTATAATATAAAACTGACATTTTTATTTTTTTGACATAATTACTTCAAAATGTTTATCTGATGTTTCTTTAATATATTGATTAAAATCTAAATCTCTAGATTGTAAACAATTTTTAAATCCATTCATTAATGCATCATTATAATGTCTACTAACTTCATCATCATTATAATAATAAGTTCCAAAAACCGCTGTTATACCTGAATTACTTGCAACCATTGAAAGTTTACGAATAACATCCTCATGATCTTTAATAGGCATTTGTGCATATATTAAATCTAGATCAAATATATTAAATAATCTTTTAATATCCTCAAAATTATCTTCATGTTTGTAAGGCGCTTCAGGATAAAGAGGAAAATAAGGTGTCATTGTAATAGGAAGTACTCCAACCTGATTATCAAAAATATTTTTTGTAACTACACTTAATCGTGGCATTCCATCACGAGAAAAATAATCAGCAGCTGCATTAAAATTCTCATCAACTACTTCCATAATTGACATATCAGATAATTTTCTATCTTCATTATTTAATATTTCTTCTAAAAATACCGCATATTCTCCGAGTAAATCGATTTCTTCATTAAGTTTCAATTTAAAAACCCCCAAACCAACGAGATATTCTATCAAAATATTATCAAATAGTCAAATCAAAAAGAAAGCCATACTTTAAGCTTTCTTAATACTATTTTTAATTCTTTCATTTCTTATTGTCACAACATCATAATCATTCCAAGGATCAACGACAATCTTAGAAGAATTTTCACTAACCTCATCGGTATCCCTAACAACAACCATATAACTAATATCATGTTCTATTTGAATATTGTGTTTGCGGCATATATTTGAAAGTATTTTTCCACTTTCCAAACTCATAGAAAGAAGTGCGGTATATCCGGATTGCTTTAAAGTACTAACTACTGCATTAAACATATTAATAAATTCAAGCAATTTTTCTTCTTTCTTTTTATTCTTTCTAACAAAATCATTATTAATTGAATAATAAACAAGACCAGAAAAATCATCTTCAAACTTAGATAAGATTTTAAGCATTATTTTTAATTCACCAGCAGCTTCATGTTCATCCGTTGCCTTTCCATAAATAAATGCACCTGTAACTATTCCTTCTTTGTGACATTTTCTTGCATTTTTTATAAATAAGTCTTCATCCTTAGGATTTAAAACATCCATACAAGTCAAGACAACAATATCCGTCTTACTTTTTCTAAAGTTTTCAATATCTCTATTTCCAATTAAATCACCATCAGAAATCTTTTGAATAACCAAAGAATCAGAAAAACTAACAGGTACTTCAGTACTTCTATTTGTTTTTGGAATTCTTACACTTCTTCTACTAATTGATGGTTTAATTTTTCTTGGCTCTTCTTCAGTTATTGTTTCAACTTTTATTGGTTCTTTTTTTACAGGTACTCTTTTTACTACATCCACTTTTTTAGGTTCATCGTACTGAAGCTTTGGAACCACTTTTAACCTTGTTTGTTGAGAAGAAACATTTTTTAAACTAACACTAGTTTTTTTAACTTCAATACCACTATTCTTTTTAACAGATAAAATGTACCTTCTTTTAACATAACTGTATTCTCTTAAAATATCTTCCAAACCTCTAGCATAGCTAGAACTCATTTCATTAAACTTTGGCCATCTAATAACATGACCATTAAGTGTCCAAACATCCCCCATACGCTGGATAAATTTATTCTCTAAACAAGCTGCATTAATTGAACCTTCTAAAAAATCCAAACAATAATTATAAACATCTATCCAAGCTTTTCTATATAAAGCACTACCACGTTCTGGAACATTTACAATACGACTCAAATTTCTTCCAGGAACTTTTATCCATACCTCTCGGCCATGAATTGAAACAAAAGTTCCTTTATTAATTTGTTCCTTAATCCAGAGTGTATGATCAGATGAAATATCATTATTTCTATTCATAAGAGCTGCACCATTCCTACCATGATTAAGCATCCCATCACCCACAATCTATCATAAATAAATTATACCTCTAGAGGATAAGCATGTCAACAATAACTACCATTTTATCTTCTTGGATATCTTATAAAATAGCCCAGTAAAAAAATTAAATACCATTAATGCAAAAGCAAATAAACCAAGAGTAAGCAAACACATCGTTGGTGACATAATAGTTAGAGAAAAAATTTTCCTTAAAAACACTACGCCAACAACAAACATTATCCCAAGAATAACAAATAATACTCTTCTAATCGCATTAAATGGCACACATATCCTATACAAAAGCATAAATCCAGTAATACCAGTCATAACCACACATAATGTAGAAACCTCATCTTGCGAAAGTCTTATAAATGAAGGTAAAATCATTATAATAATAATATTAAGAGTAATAGTAAGTGCTGTTGGAAGCGACTTCTTAAGTACGTTTACTATTATTCGACCATTAATTCGTTCATTATTTGGCTCAAGTGCCAATATAAATGAAGGAATACCAATTGTTATTGTACTAGTAAGTGTAAGTTGTATAGGTATAAAAGGATATGTAAAAGATAAAAACATAAAGATAAGTGCGAGAAGTGTTGCATAAGAAGTCTTACAAAGAAACAAAGATGAAGACCTTTGAATATTATTAATACTCCTTCTTCCTTCAGCAACAACCCTAGGCATCGAAGAAAAGTTAGAATCGAGTAAAACTAACTGAGAAACATTCCTAGCCGCATCACTTCCACTATTCATAGCTACACTACAGTCAGCTTCTTTCAAAGCAAGTACATCATTTACTCCATCACCTGTCATAGCTACCGTATGTCCATGAGCTTTTAAAGCAACTATTAAATCTTTTTTCTGATTAGGTTTTACCCTACCAAAAATATTATATTCTTCTACTAAATCAAAAGCCGATGATGAAGTTTTACTCATATCTATATATTTAATATTTTCAAGTCCAACTTTTTTAGCAATAGCTGCGACAGTTTGTGGATTATCACCAGAAATTATCTTAATATCTACTCCTTCATTCCTAAAATAATTTAAAGTAGATCTAGCTTCTTTTCTAATTCTATCACTAATAACAATTAAAGCCATAGGTTTAAAATTATCTGGTTTTTTACCAGTAAGTCTTAAAGAAGATTTACAAAGTAAAAGTACTCTATTATCAATCAAATCATCTAACTCTTTAATTTTTTCACCGGGCATCAAAATATCTGGAGCGCCAAGTATATAACTAACATCATCAAAAGAAATGCCTGACCATTTATTTTTTGATGAAAATGGAATTTTCTTAACGACATTATAATCGTTTTTTCTCGCATATTTTCTATTAATAGCTGCCATAGTCTGATTATCATCACCCATATGATAACTCATAAGACCTAAAGCATCCGTTATCTCATCCATAGCAGTACCATTTAAAGAAACAATATTTGAAACATCCATCATGCCTTCTGTAATAGTACCAGTTTTATCTAAACATATAGTATCAACTCTAGCCAAAGTTTCAATACAATATAACTCTTGCACCAAAACATTATATTTTGAAAGTCTAATAACGCTAACAGCTAAAACTGTACTAGTTAATAAAACAAGACCTTCTGGAATCATTCCTATCAAAGCAGCAACTGTAGATACAATAGCATCGTTAAAAGGAGCGGCTTTAAGCTGACTTAAAAATAGTAAAATAGCAATAGGAATAATACATATTGAAATATATTTAATAATCTTATTTATAAAATTCATTATTTCAGAATTAACTTTTTTAATATATTTAGCTTCCATCGATATTTGAGCTGAATAATTATCTTTTCCAACATGTATAGCTTCAGCATAGCATGATCCACTTATGACAAAGCTTCCTGAAAAAAGTTCAGAATCTTTAACTTTATTAATTGCCTCTTCTTCTCCTGTAAGTAAAGATTCATTTACAAGCATCTCACCCGATAAAACTTTACAGTCAGTAGGAATTTGGTTACCACTTTGAAGTTTTATAACATCTCCTAAAACAATATCATAAATACTTATATGGTTTTCTCTTCCATCTCTAACTACACATACCTTACTCTCATTTAATAAAGATAATTTATCAATCGTAATTTTACTTCTAATCTCTTGAATAGTACTTATTAAAGTATTACATATAACCACACCCATAAAAAGTAAATTCTTATAAGCCCCAGCCCAAAAAACAGCCAAAGCCAAAGCAAAATTCAAAAGATTAAAAAGCGTAAAAACATTACCGAATATAATTTGACCAATCGATTTAGTTTTAACATCCGATTTATAATTGACTAGGCCTCTTTCATTTAAATCAGATACCTCTTTAGAACTTAGTCCTTTAAACTTTTCCATTTTATCCCTCAAATACAATTCTATCATAAAAAAATAAAACTTTAAATACTCTTTACAAATAAATAAAATTAATATATAATGTAATTACGCAGCTGTAGTACAACGGTTAGTATGTGGCCTTGCCAAGGCTAAGATGCCAGTTCGATTCTGGTCAGTTGCTCCATTTGAAGACAACTTACGGACTAATCAAAGTTCGTAAGTTTTTATTTTGAATATAGACAATGTTCTCTTTCTAGGAAGGAGGACATTTTTTATGTTTGAATTTAAAACTATTAAAATAATTAAAACTAATGATGAAATACTTAATAATCTTAAAAGCTACAAATATAAGATAGTCAAAGGAAAAATTAAAACATTATCTAATACTAATTTACAATTTGTAAGTCATGTGCAGTACATAATCACATATCCCACTACTCTAACTATTCTCGAATATAAAGTTAATGAGATTAGTAATAAACCATTTTACATAAAAGAATATAAACAAAAATATAATCTAAAAGAAATAAAACAAATATTAGTTAAAATCTCAAAATAGACTTCGTAAAGCAATATTTAAATGGCTAAACATATGGAAGGAGGATTCTAAAAAAATTATTTTTTTTCAAAATTAGGGTTTACTTTTGGCGTTTGAGTGGAGAAATATATGAGAGGTATTTTTATATTTCTCGAAAATTTAGAGAAAGGAGGAATTTTATGAGATGCGGAGTTTATGTAAGAGTTTCTACTGATAATCAAAGAGATAATGGCTATTCTATTGATTCACAGCTTAGAATGATAAAAGAATATTGTGAGAAAAATAATTATGATATTATTGATGTCTATAATGATGCAGGACACTCTGGAAAAGACTTAATGAGACCAGAAATGCAAAGACTACTTAAAGATATTAAATCTAAAAAGATTGATAAATTAATAGCTATTAAAGTAGATAGATTGACTAGAAATAATTATGATGGATTTTGGTTACTTAACTACTGCGAAGAACACGATGTAAAAATAGAATTAATACTAGAGCCTTATGATGTATCTACGGCTAATGGTGAAATGATATTTGGCATGAATTTAGTATTTGGTCAAAGGGAAAGAAAAGAAATTGGCGCAAGAACTAAAAGAGCTATGGAAGAAATGGCTTTAGAACATATCCACCCTAGCAAAGCTCCTTATGGCTACACTAGAAACAAAGAAACAGGTCATTTAGAGATTGAGCCAATTGAAGCTGAAGTTGTTAAAGAGATATTTGAACTATTTAAAAAAGGACACTCCACAAGAAATATTGCATCTATTATGAAAGAGAATAAAGCATACTTAAAACAAGGAAAATGGACGGCTGATAGAGTTTATAAAATACTCACTAATTCTATTTATATAGGCATATTTGAATATGGGAAATATAGGAGAAAATCACAAGATGTGTTACGTGTTGAAAACTACTGCGTGCCAATTATTGACATGAATACCTGGAATACTACAAGAGCAAATCTAAAAAAAAATAAACACCCAAATTATGGAGAACATATTCATTTATTTGCTGGACTTGTTAAATGTCCATTATGTGGCGAAATACTTTCAGCTAGTGAATCATTTAAGAAAAATAAAGATGGAATTAAAGTTTACTATCATTTAAGATGTAAGAATGCAAATTGTAAAGGTTATGGCTATCACTACAATTCTGATAAAATAGAAGAAAAATTAAAAAGAGTTTTAAATGAATTAACCAGGTTTATGTTTGATGATTCTAATGAAATAATTACATCTAGTTCTACTAAAAGTAAAGAAGTTAAAGACATAGAAAAAGCTATAAGTAAATTAAAAGTCCAAGAAAAAAGATTAGTAGATTTATACTTAAATTCTACTCTAGACGTCGAAACAATCAATCATAAAAACGATGTTATAAAAAAAGAAATTAATAAACTTACTAAAAAGAAAATAGTGCTTGATCCAGATAATGATTTTAAAGAGTATTCAGTAGAACTTCTTAAAAAACTTGAACATGAAAAAGAAGATAATATGATTATTTTTAAAAATAATTTAGTATTTTCATTTTTGTTTGACAGTTTAAATAAAAAATCTAAAAAGGAACTGATAAATAGATTAATATCTTCTATCGAAATAACTAGAGATAAAGCTTACAATATTGAAATAAAAAACATAAAATTTACCGAAGAATTTATCTCAAAAAGTACAAAAGAATAC
>JAFWYR010000019.1 GCA_017522615.1 Bacilli bacterium
AATGTATGGTATCATGGAGATATCAAAAAAGAAAATCCATTTTTAATGTTTTTAGCCGCATCTACAGAGGAAAATATGGATAAAATAAGTAAGGGAGATAAAAATATGGAAAAGTTATCTGACAAAGTTAAAAAATTAAATCAAGATCCAGATGTATTAGATGTTATTATCGAAGATGAAGAAGAAATAATTGCCAACAGTTTATATGAAAAAGGCGTCGAAAAAGGCATTGAAAAAGGTATTGAAAAAGGTATTGAAGAAGGTGTTGAAAAGAGAAATGTAGAAATTGTAAAAAATCTTTTACAAAAAGGAATGACATTAAATGAAATATCAGAAGTTACTGATTTATCTTTGGAATATATAAAAAGATGTAGTAATTAGAAAAGAATAATTATTGTTGTTTAATGAATTTTGTGTTACAATTATATTGTATTTATAAAAGTGATGACGGGCTTGGAAACCTAACAGCTATATGTTTTGAGGGATTCTTATGAATAAGTAGAGTGGAACCGCGGATTTAATTCGTCTCTATAATTTATAAAGAGTCTCTTTTTTTTGAAAGGATGATGAAAATGGAAATAAATATGGATAAAATGGTTAATTTGTGTAAACAATATGGATTTGTATTTCAAGGTAGTGAAATTTATGATGGTCTTGCTAATACATGGGATTATGGACCTCTAGGAGTTGAACTTAAAAACAATATTAAAAAAGCTTGGTGGAAAAATTTTGTTCAAGAGAGTATTAATAGTTATGGAGTAGATGCGGATATTTTAATGAACCCTAGGGTTTGGGAAGCATCTGGTCATGTTCAGAATTTCTCAGATCCATTAATCGATTGTAAGGCTTGTAAAAATAGATTTAGAGCTGATAAATTAGTCGAAGACTTTGATAAGAATATAGATGGAGATTCGATGAGTGATGATGAATTATATAATTTTATTATTAAAAATAAAGTTAAATGTCCACACTGTGGAAAAGTAGATTATACACCTATTAGACAGTTTAATTTACTTTTTGAAACTCAAAGAGGTGTCGTTAAGGATGCATCTTCTAAAGTTTATTTAAGAGGTGAGACAGCTCAAGGAGAGTTTGTTAATTTCTTAAATGTTCAAAGAAGTATGAGAGCTAAACTTCCTTTTGGTATTGGACAAATTGGTAAGGCATTTAGAAATGAAATAACCCCAGGTAATTTTACATTTAGAACTATTGAATTTGAACAGATGGAACATCAGCTATTTTGTAAAGATGAAGATTCGATGAATTTTTATGAAGATTATAAAAAGAAAGCTTGGAATTTTCTATTAAGTCTAGGAATTAATGAAGAAAATATCAGATTTAAAGATCATGAGAAGTTAGTATTTTATTGTAAAGCTGCCTGTGATATTCAATATAAATTTCCATTTGGTTTTGATGAACTATGGGGAACTCATCACAGAGGAACTTATGATTTATCTAGACATGAGGAATATTCAGGTAAACCTATTAAATATTTAGATCCGGATACTAATGAGAAGATAACTCCTACAATTGTAGAATCAAGTGTTGGAGCTGATAGATTAACTTTAGCTATATTGTTTGATGCATATGATGAAGAAAAATTAGAAAATGGAACTAGGGAGGTTATGAGATTTGCCCCTATAATCGCACCTTATAAAGTTGCAGTTCTTCCTCTTATGAAAAAATTTCATACTGAAAAAGCTAATGAATTATATGGTATTTTAGCTAAACATTTTAATGTATCTTTTGATAGTGCAGGAAGTATTGGTAAAAGATATAGAAGGCAAGATATTATGGGTACTCCTTACTGTGTGACTGTGGATGATAATACTTTAGAAAAAGGTGAGATTACTGTTAGAGATAGAGATACTATGAAGCAAGAGACTATTAAAATAGATGATCTTGTAGATTATATTTCTAGTAAGATTAATTAATGGACATATTTTGTCCATTTTTTGTATACAATTATTTAGGTGATTTAGCTTGAAAAAAGTTATATTATTATTTGTTTTATTTTTACCTTTTAATGTTTTAGCTTTTGGTAGTAATGCGAAATCGGCAATACTTATGGATATGGATTCAGGAAGAATATTATATGGAAAAGATATTCATTATGTTCAAAGTGTTGCTTCAATATCTAAAGTAATGACTGCTATATGTGTGATTGAGAATACTAATATTAATAAAGAGATTGTAGTAGGTGATGAAATATTAAAGGCATATGGTTCTGGAATATATGTTCAAAAAGGTGAGAAAATTAGAATAAAAGATTTACTTTACGGACTTATGATGAGAAGTGGGAATGATGCGGCTTTAGTACTAGCTAAGAATACGAGTGGTAGTACTTCAAAATTTGTTGATTTAATGAATAAAACGGCTAAAAAAATTAAGATGATGGATAGTAAATTTAACAATCCTTCGGGGTTAGATGAAGAAGATGATGGAAATATTTCTTCTAGTTATGATATGGCATTACTTATGAGTTATGCGATGAAAAATAAGAATTTTAGAAAGATAGTTGGCAGTAAGGAATATACTTTGAAGACTAATAAAAATGTCTATAAGTGGAAAAATAAAAATAAATTATTATATTCTTATAAAAATACAACTGGAGGAAAGACAGGATTTACTAAAAAAGCAAAAAGAACTTTGGTTACTTCAGCTAGTTTAAATGGATTAAATTTAACTGTTGTTACCATCAATGATGGAAGTGATTTTAAAGATCATGAAAATTTATATAAAGAAGCTTTTGATAAATATTATAATTATAAGTTTTTAAAAAAGGGAATAATAAATATTCCTTCTGAAAATTATTATAGAAAAAAGTTATATATTAAAAATGATGTCAGTTATCCATTATTAGAAGATGAAGGTAATATTCTTAAAATAAAATATGAGTTAGATAAAAAGAGAAAATATAAAAATAAAGATAAGGTTGGAAAGGTGAAAATGTATTTAGGGGATGAAGTAGTTGTTAAAGAAGATATATATGTGAAGGTGGATAATGATAAATAAATTGTGGGCGTTTTTATTTTTATCTGGTTCTTTGTATATGATGATAAATGGAAATTACGATGAGCTTAGTAAACAAATACTTGGTAGTGGTAAGGCTACTTTAGATTTATTAATTCAGATTTTCCCATTAATATCTCTTTGGTTAGGCGTTATGAGTATAGCTAAAGAATCAGGATTATTAGATAAACTTGCAAGATTAATTAAACCTATTTTAATATTAATTTTTCCTGATATTCCTAAGAATCATGAATCATTTGGATATATTTCTTCTAATATAGTTTCCAATATATTTGGCCTTGGTAATGCAGCAACACCTTTTGGAATTAAAGCTATGGAAAGTATGCAGAAACTTAACAAGAAGAAAGATACGGCTAGCAGGAGTATGATTACTTTTTTGATTATTAATACTTGTGGTTTTACTATTGTTCCGACTACTATTATTTCTCTTAGACTTTTATATAATAGCAAGAATCCTGAGGTTATTATTTTACCTTGTATAATTGTCAGTTTTGTATCTCTTTTATTTGGACTATTTATAGATAGGATTTGGTCGAAAAAATATGAGTAGATTTTTTATTCCTTTGATAGTATTATTTGTTATTTTATATGGAAGTATTAAAAAAATAAATGTTTATGACAGTTTTATAAATGGAGCAAACGAAGGAATACATATGGTTAGAAATATGTTTCCTTCTTTACTTGCAATGATTTTTGCGGTTAATATTTTTTCTAATAGTGGAGTTTTGGATTTATTTTTTAGTTTTTTAAAACCTTTACTTTTGTTTTTAAAAATTCCATTTGAAATAATTCCTGTCGCAGTTTTGAGACCTTTATCAGGTAGTTTTGGTTTAGGTTTACTTAACGATATTTATAAGGTTTATGGTCCGGACAGTCATGTAGGTATACTTTCATCTGTAATCCAAGGAAGTAGCGATACTACTCTTTATATTATTTCTTTATATTTTGGAACTATTGGCATTAGGAAAATAAGATATGCTTTATGGGTGGGGTTGCTTGCTGATTTGTTTATGGTTTTAATTAGTTTAATATTGGTTCCTTTTTTGACATGAATAGATTATTTAAGTATAATTTTCTAATGGGAAGTGACGGAAATGGAAAGATTACAAAAGGTTATTGCTAGTAGTGGATATGCTTCCAGAAGAAAAGCAGAAGAGTTAATATTAAGTGGCAAAGTTTTAGTTAATGGTGAGGTTTGTGATGTTCTCGGTAGTAAGGTAAGTCCATCTGATCAAATTACGGTCGAAGGTCATAATTTAAAAAGAGAAAATAAGGAATATATATTACTTTATAAACCTAGAGGATGCGTTACGACGACTAGTGATGAGAAGGGTAGAAAGACGGTTTTAGATTTAATTGAAACGACTAATAGATTATATCCAGTTGGAAGACTTGATTATGATACTAGTGGATTATTATTACTTACTAATGATGGAGAACTTACTAATTTATTAATTCATCCAAAAAGTAATGTGGAAAAAGTATATGTTGCTAAAATAGACGGGGTAGTTAATCCAGAAGATATGAAGAAGATGGCTAGAGGGGTTATTATCGATGGTAAGAAAACTTCTAGAGCTAAGGTTAAAATTAAAAAAATTGATAAAAGAAAAAATAGTTCAATAGTTGAACTTACAATACATGAAGGAAGAAATCATCAGGTTAAAAAAATGTTTGACGCTTTTGGATATAAAGTTTCAAAACTTAAAAGGGAGAGGTTTGCCGGACTTACTTTAGATGGTTTAACTTCTGGTAAGTATAGACATTTAAGCATTAAAGAAGTTAAGACTTTATATAGTTTGGTAAAATAGGTGATTATTTTGAATGAGTTATTTGATTATATTGCTATTAATTATGATTCATTTTTAATAGAAAAAAATTACTATACATCACTTAGAAACTTTTTGGTTAATGGACTAGATGCTGATTATATTGACGATATTAATATTTTGAAAATGTTTTATGATATATATTTAGATGTAAAAGAAAAATTTGATGAATCTCTTTTGTCTGATATTAAAAAAATAAACGATAAATATTTATTTTTAATGAATAGAATTAGAGAATACGAGGAATTTAGTAATTATAAACGTGAGGATTTTATTGTTACTCATAAGTATTTTGAAGATAAAGAATGCATAGATTATGTCAAAGAAAAATCTATGGTGTTTTCTTTTGATAATTTATTTAGCTATAATCATGATAATTGGTTTTGCGGAGTTTGTTTCATTTCTAAAGTTCAGACAGTATGTATGTATAATGATGATTCATTTGGTTTTGAGGGATCAGGGTATCACGATGATAGTTTTCATGAAATTATGAAAGCTATTTATAACGAAGAGTTTGTAGATGATTTGGGCATTAAATTCAATAGTACTGGTCAAGATATTAAAGTAGTTTTTTCTAATGGTTATGGATTATCTGAAAATGGTCCTTCATGGGTATATAGAGTAATTATAGATATTCCTGTACCTATTAATAGCGGTCAATTAGAATCTTTAAAATTATTAAATAATGAAATTAAGAAGTATCAAGAAGAAAATGATGTAGAAATTAAAGTAAGTTCTTTAATAGTTAATTATTATGACGATGGTTTCTTTTTGGAATTTGATAATTGTCATGATTTAGATGACGTATTAGATTGGGTTATAATTTCTGATGATTATGAACCTGATTATACTGATAAAAATATTGTTGGATTTTTGAATGGTGAAAATTGTTTTAATTTAAAAAATAGAAGAGTAAGAAAATAATCTTACTCTTCTACTGTTATTGCTTCTGTAGGACATCCTTCAGCCGCATTTTTAACATCGTCGTTAATTTCGTTTTTGACAGCTTTTGCTAGACCATCGTCATCGAATTCGAAGACATCTGGAGCAACTGCTGTACAAGCTCCGCATCCGATACATTTTTCTTTATCGACTTCAACTTTTGCCATATTATTTCCTCCTAAATAGATTATAAATTAATAATTTATAAAAAGCAAGTAACTTCCATGAAAATATACTCTTTAAAAAATATGTAAAATGTGGTATTATTATGATAGGGAGGCGACATTATGGCTACAAGGATGGAAAGATATAGAGATAATTCAGTTAAATCTTCTAGATCTAGTCGAAATAAAAATTTATATAATACAATGTATAACTTTGAAAAGTATAGTAATATCGAAGGTGTGCTTCTATGGATTCTAAAAACGAAATCGATATATCTAAGGTAAAAGAGATGATAGACAGCCGTGAAAATAATCGAACTCGTCAATTTAGGAAAATTGAGACAGAAAGAACTACAGAGGAACTTCCTGTAGTTAGGAAAAGATATACTGAAGATGTTGATACCAATTATGATATTATGAATGTTTTAAAGGAAGCTAAAGAGAATAAGAAACCTGATAATAAAGAAAGAGTTTTGGATAATACAAATTATGATGTACTTAAAAAATTAAATTTGAACAGAAAATCTTTGAATAATGAAGATAAAACAACAGATGAGAAAAAAGAAGATTTGAAAGAATTAATCGAAACTATTTCTAATACTAGTATGCTTAATAAAGTTAATGATCAAGATTTAGCTACTGATATGTTTCAAGATTTAATATCTGATGATACTAAAGTTGGTGAAATTCAGGATATTAGTGAGTTTATGGATAAAGATGAGAGAACAATGGACGATTCTTTCTTTACTAGTAAAATTAGAAAAGCTGATTTTGAGAATGGAAAAGGTGAGAAAAGTCATCCTTTAAAAACCTTCTTTATAGTGTTACTTGGACTTGCTGTTTTGGCTGGTACTGTCATATTTTTACTTTATGTTCTCGGTGTGATAAAGTGATTTTACTAAAGTTATAAGTGGTAAGAAAACAAAAATTATATATATTATGTAGATTAAAGGTTCTATGAAGAAAGAATTTGCTTCTTCTTTTGTTTGGAACATAATATTATTTAAGATTAAAATTATTGAACAAATGGATATTGTAATATATTTATTTGTTTTTTCTTTTGGCTTGAATGTTTGAATTATTATTGCTTTTGCATAATAGATTATAATTGTTATTACTATAAATATTGAAAAAATTCCTTCGATAGCTAGTATACTTTCTAATTTACTGATAATGCCTAAAATATTTACTCTTTTTAATATTTGAAAGGCTGGATATTCATATATTGTAGCTAAATCAATTCCAAATATGCATACTGAAGATAAAGCAATATCTAATAAATTTATCGTAGTGATAAAATATGTTAAATAATTAATTTTTGACGAGTGGTTTATTACTTTGTTTTTAGGGATTATGTTTAAAAAAAATATTTTTGTAATATTTAAGGCTGTAAATATTAAAGAAGTTTCAATTATTTTTGATTTATTTTCAAATAATGGTTTTATATTACTAATATCAATTTCACTAGTTAATCCTGTCATAATCATAATATTGAAAATTACTGATATGTAAAATATAATTAGACTTACTTTACTTATGATGTGCATTTCTTTTGTGGAGGCATAACAAATTGGAATAATAAAGGCAATACTTATGATAAGCGGGTTTGTTTTGTATAAAAAAAGAGAGTTTGCGAAATGAACTAGTATCCAAAAGATACATGTTGATAAAATAATGCATCCTATTAAGATTATTAAATTAATAATATTTCCGTATTTAAATAATTTTTTATTTAAGATGATGTAGTTGTAATTTGGATATTTGTTTTTTATGTATTCAAATATAGAGAAGGGAATTAGGCCAATTATTATTCCTATTAGTATGCTGATCCAACTATCTTGTTTTGTTAAAGCTAAAACTTTTGTTATTGTTAGCTCTACAAAACAAGCTCTTATGATAAACCATATTAGGGTATTATATTCTAGTGAAGTTATTTTTTCCATGATTCACCTTCTTTTAATGTTTTTGTTAAATTACCAGTAGATGTTATTTTGGTATTAACTTTTACTTTTATATTTAAATCTTTAAACTGCTCATTCCAATTATTTTTTATTTGTTTCCATCTATCTGGATAATTTTTATATATCATGTTACCGAAACCAAATATATCACTTTGATATTTATATTTAAGATTATTAATAAGTTTTTCTATATCTTTTTTAATAGATTTATTCCATGCTTTTTCGAGATTATTTATTTCTTTTAATTCCCTTATATTTAAGTAGTCATCTATTTCATATATACTTCCTTTCGCCTTAACTTTAATTTCAATTGTACTTTTATTTTCTATATCTATATTTGTTTTAATGTTATTGGAAAATATATTTATATTATTATTTTTATATTTTATTTTATAAATAAGTTCTTTTATTTCATTATTAATTATTTGAATTGTTTCAGTTTCTTTATTTGTCGATGTATCAATTAGTTTGTCATTTTTATATATAGCTAAAGGACCTAAACTTAGATAAGTGTTTGGCATAGCGGTTTCAAGATTTGACTGTTTGCTGCCTTTTTTTACATCACCATTTATTTTTATGGTATACATCATTGGTTCATATCCGGTTTCTAAAACTCTTCCTATAAAATTACTATAAGAAGCTGTGTCACCAGTTGATTTAGCATTTTGGCTAGATTCTATAAGGGTGGCTATACTTTGAGAAGGAAAAGATTCTAAAGGAGAGATTATTTTTAATATGTCACTTGCTTTGTCATCGTCCACTTGCATTAAGTAGAATTTATCTCTTGTTTGAGGATGCCTTATTAACCAATCGGCTGTTTTAAGGAAACCTTCTTTTCCGATTTCTTTTGATATTATTACAACATTTATATGACTAAAGTAAAGTTGTTTTGGACTTTTTTTATCGATGACTTTGATAGCTTCGGCTATTGTTTTTCCAGTTCCTTCATATACCGTTGTTTTGGCTTCTCCTTCTTTACTTGTGGTTTGAGCCTTTGGCGAGTTGGCAATTAAAACTGATAATTTATAATTATCTTCATCTTTATCGATAGACATGGCAGTTACTATTGATAGGTTATTAAGCTCTGCATAATCAGTACATCCACAAAGGATTAAGCATATTATTAGTAATAATTTTTTCATTTATTTATTCTCCTTTGTTTAGTTTGATTTTTATCACTTATATATTTTGGCCTTTTAAATATTCTTGGAGTAGGTAATTTTAATATCGTGTCTTTATTTGCACTTAATTCTAGTGGAGATATTGGGGAAAGGTAACTTGTGTTTATGTTTTCTAAAGTGGCCATTTTGGTAATCCATATTAAGCTCATCGATAACATACCAATTAATCCAAGTAAACTCGATGATAGGATAAATAGAAATCTCCATAATCTAATACTGTTTATAAAATCGGTGTCTTGAAAAATTAAACTACATATTGATGTTATGGCGACTACGATTATGGTTACTGGTGATACTATAGAGGCATCGACTGCGGATTGTCCTAAAACTAAAGCACCTACTATACTCATTGCCGTAGTGGCATTAGCAGGCGATCTTATGTCGCTTTCTCTTAAGATATCGAATATAGTCATAAATATTATTATTTCTAAGAATGTTGGAAAGGGGACTCCTTCTCTTTGAACAGCTAGGGATATAAGTAATTTATCTGGTATGGTGTTTTGATCATATGTCACTATAGCAATATATAAAGCAGGAGTTATTATGGTTATAATTAGAGCGATAAATCTTAATATTCTAGTAAATGTTATGTTTATAGATTTTTGATTTTGGTCCTCTGGTGATTTTATATAATCTAAAAAAACAGTAGGTAATATTAAAATGAATGGACAGTTTTCAATTAGAATTATTATTTTTCCGTTTAATAATTCTTGACATGCTAAATCTGGTCTTTCACTACTTTTAATTTGAGGAAAGATGGATTTTTGTTTGGTTAGATAATCTCTGATGTTTCCGGAATCTAATATTCCATCGATGTCTATTTTTTTTAGTCTTTCTTTTATTTGATTTATTTTATTTTGATCAGCTATATCTTTTATATAAGAAATAGTAGCTCTAGTTTTGGTTCTTCTTCCTAGTTTTAATTCTTCGAACCATAGATTTTCGTCTTTTATTCTTTTTCTAATAAGTCCTAAATTTTTTGAGTGACTTTCGGTGAACGAATCTTTTGAACCTCTTAATGTTGGTTCACTGGTAGCTTCGGTTATACCTCTATCTAATTCAGCTCTGGTTTCCATGATAATGGCTTTTTTTGAGTTTGTAGTTACGATTATTGTAAAGCCACTTGATAGATAATATGGAAAGTCATCAAAGTTATCAATTATAAATAATTGGGATGTATATAATGTGTTTTTTAAATTATTAAAAATGGTTTTAAGAAGAGGTTTATTTTCTACAATTACAGATTTTGTTATGAAATCGCTTATAGTACTTGTAGATGATGCACTTTCTAAGAATAGTATTCCAATTTCTTTGTCTTTTTTTTTAATTATTCTAGTGTTTAAATCTGAACTATTTCCGTACCTTTCTTTTATTTTTTTTATAACTTTTTTAACACTTTTATCTATCTCCATAATTATCACACTTTCTTATATGTATTATGTTCTTTTTTTTTAAGAATATGTGCTAAAATGGAAATGGGTGTTATATATGGAAATAAAAATTAAATGTGACTTTCTAGATCATTTTGGAAGAGGAATGGGAAGATATAATAATAAGATTGTTTTTGTTTCAAATTTACTTCCTTCTGAAGAAGCTATTATAAAAATTACTTTAGATAAAAAGAAATATATGGAAGGTGAAGTTATCAGTTATTTGAAGAAGTCATCCAGTAGAGTTTGTCCGAAGTGTTCATATAGTTTATGTGGATGTTGTTTAAATAATATGAATTATGAAGATAGTTTAGAGTATAAGAAAAATAAGGTTCAAAATATTCTTAAGAGATTTGGTGGAATTGATATGTTATCTTTAGATATAATTTCTAGTGACAATGAGTATGGTTATAGAAATAAGATTACTTTGAAAGTAAAAGAAGGAAAATTAGGTTATTTTAAAAATGGAACTAATGAGATAATCGAAATAGATAGATGTTTAATAACTTCTGATAGAATTAATTCTATAATAAAAATTCTTAAAAAAGAAGATTTATCTAAGGTTTCGGAAATTGTTATTAAAGATATGGATGAAGTAATGATAATTATCGATGGTACTATGGATTATAATAATTTAAAAGAGGTAGCTGATAGTATTTATGTTAATAATAAATTAGTGTATGGAAAAGAAAATGTTTTATCTACTTTGGGTGATTATAAATTTTATGTATCGCCTAAATCTTTTTTTCAAGTTAATAAAAATGTAACTTTAAAAATGTATAATAAGATAATAGAATATGCAGGCATAGGAGATAAAGTTATTGATTTATACTGTGGATGCGGAACTATTAGTATGTTTTTAAGTAATAATTATAATAAAGTTATTGGAATTGAAATTAATAAAGAAGCTATAGATATGGCTTTGAAAAATAAAAAAATCAATAACATTTCAAATGTGGATTTTAAATGCGGAGATGCGAATAAATTAGTAAAAGGGTTAAACTGTGATACTTTAGTAGTAGACCCTGCAAGGGCTGGACTTAAAGAAAATGGAATTAATAATATATTAAGTATTAAACCTGGAAAAATAGTTTACGTCTCTTGTAATCCGGTAACACTTGCGAGAGATTTGAAATTACTTGGTTCTGCCTATTTAGTTAAAGATATAACTTTATTCGATATGTTTCCTTGGACTTATCATGTAGAGAGTGTATGCTTGCTTGAGAGAAAGGTATACTGATTTGAATTTAGGTATGTAGGTGATTTATATGAATGTGAAAAATGATTTATTTAAAATGCAAGATAAAAAATATAGAGAATTTCAAATTAAAATAATTTCTAATGTTGTTTCTGATAATGTAATAGGGGTTCGTACTCCAGAACTTAGAAAATATGCGAAGCAAATGATAAAGGAAAAAGATTATTTATCTTTTTTAAATGAATTACCGCATAAATATTTTGATGAAAATCAACTCCATGGCTTTATTATTTCAGAGTTAAAAGATTATGATGAATGTATTTTATATTTAAATAAGTTTCTCCCATATATAGATAACTGGGCAACGTGTGATCAAACTTCACCTAAAATTTTTAAGAAAAATCATGATAAGTTATTAAAACAAATAAAAGTATGGATTAAATCTGATAAAACTTATACAATTCGTTTTGGAATAGGTATGCTTATGCAACATTATTTAGATGATGATTTTAAGACTGATTTTTTAAAAATGGTTTGTGACGTTAGTTCAAAAGAGTATTATGTCAATATGATGAGGACGTGGTATTTTGCTACTGCTTTAGCCAAACAATATGAGTTCACAATAAAATATATTGAGGAGAGAAAACTCGATATATGGACTCATAATAAAACCATACAAAAGGCTATCGAAAGCTATCGAATTACTAAAGAGCAAAAAGATTATTTAAGAAGTTTGAAAATTAAATGATTAAAAAATCTCTATGAAATTCATAGGGATTTTATTTTGAAAATCTGTATATATTGTATGATGGAACACTTAAAAATCTAAAATCATAATCTGTTGTTCCAAGGCCATTCGAAACATATAAATCTGTATTTTCTATTTTATAATAATTACCATAATATTTTTTAGCTCCTTTTGGCAAGGTAAAGATATTTAAAGGTATGTTTATCTGTCTACCTAAAGAGTGCCCGGCTAGTATTAAATCAAAATCATTATTGTTAATTTCATCAATATAATCTGGCTCGTGCATTAATAGTATTTTATATATTGGTCCATCTTTTTCGAAAGAGTTTATATATTCTTTTGTTTGGGTTAATTTATCATTTATATCTTGTTTATCACTAGCAGTAGATGTACCAGCTATTAAGATACCTTGATAACTGTCTTTGTATATTGTGTCATATGTATTGTTTAAATCTTTAAATTCTGAATTTGCTATTATATTGTTCCATTCATCAAATTTTAAATCTTGATCACCGGTAATCGCATATTTTCCGGTGGTTGTATTAATTCCTTTTAATATATTTGCAATTTCATCGGCTTTTTCAGCAGTCATTTTGGTGTTTTTATCTATTAAGTCACCAGTTAGAACAACTATATCTGGTTTTTGATCATTTATACTGTCTACTAAATCTTGTAGTTTTGTTTTATTCCATATTCTTCCATAGTGTATGTCACTTATATGAACTATTTTAAAACCTTTAAAGTTAGTTTTAAATCTTTCATCTTTTATTGGATATTCTTTAAAGGTTAGTAATCTTGGTTCTATGAAATACGAATATGCGACAATAGATGCGAGTATTAGAGTGATTGTAAGCAGCGACCTAATAATCGAAAAAGTTTTCTTTTCTTTTTTTGCCATATTCTTTCACCTATGATAATTTTACCATAAGTAAATACAAAAAGAAAATAACAAGTTTATTATTTGTTATTTTCTTTACGTCTAGCGAGTCTTTTAGTAGCAGATGGTAGATTTTTTAATCTTTTAGTAAATCTTTGATCTAGCTTGTTATCAATTTCGGGAATTGTTAAATCATATTCTTCATTTTCTTCAATCTCATCTACTAGTAAAAGATATTCATCTCTAATAGTATTATACCAGTGATGTGATCTTGCAACATATCCAAAGTATGGATTTTTTGGAGAGTATAAAATAGGGTTTTGTTCATTTCTTTCTTCTTTTACGTCTAATATGTGTTTTTCCCATATTTCTTTTCCACAGTATGCACATTTAAATACATCTGGTACAAAAGAAACATTAAAAAATATAGGATGGTCACAAGTTTTTTCTATTTCTTTTTTTAGTTCAATAAGTGCCTTATATATTTCATCGAAGTCTTCGCCACCATTAGCTTTGGACTCTCTTAGTTGATCTTCTAAATCATAAAATCTTTCATATAGTTCTTCTAAGCCTTTTTTTTGAGAAATTAATTTTTTAATATAAATTTCCATAATATTCCTTCTTTCTTTAATTGGATATTATATCAAAAAAATAAGAGAAGTAAATCTCTTATGAGAATATTAATAAAAATACTTGCAAGGCCATTAATAGACCATTATGCATAAAATGGAACCAAGATGAAATAAGTATATTGTTACTTTTAGCCATCATATATGCAAAAGCTATACCTGGGGCAGAGTATGATATTAAATATAAAGGAAGTAATATATTAACTGGCATTGTCATAATGTGGAGGTATCCAAATAATACTCCGGATACTAATATGTAGATTATGTTATTTTTAAAAATTGATTTAATTCCTAATCTAAAGACAAATTCTTCTACAAAAGGTGCGATGAATACCGCTGAAAGATATGTGGTTATTGGAAAACTATTAAATTCGTTTCTAACAGCTGTTTCATTAGATGCCATAGCTCCACCGACAAAGGATATTATTATATTTGATGCAAGCATGATAAGTATTCCTATAATATATACTTTAAAATATTTGTCAAAGTATTTTTGATGATTTTCCTTTATATCTTCTATAGCTAAATTTATTTCATTTTCATAGATTATATATATAAGCAAAGCTATAGTTATTTCAATTATTAAGAGGTATATTTTATATGTCGTTTGTGGAATATCTTCTATATTAATTCTAAATAAATAAAAAGGTATGTCTCTAATATAACTTATAAAGAAATAGATAAATAGAGTACTTAAACCTTTAAATAGATATAGAAATCTGTTTTTTTTATGTTCTATTATCATTCTATCACCTTTTTTAATTATAACATGATTTTATATTTTTTGTGTGTAAAAACACGAAAATATATTTTAATTGTGTTTTATTTTTAATGAAAAAGAGCTTTTAAAATAATTTAAAATGTGTTATAATGTGGGTGTCTTGATGTGAAGAGTGGGGTTTCCCACTCTTTAATGTAGTTAGGAGGTTATATTTTGGAAGAGAAGATTCATAAACTTTTAGAAGAGGATATTAAGAAGGCTGGTTATATTCTCGATGAAGTTTTTTATGGAAAAGAAGATGGGGTCAATACTTTAAGATTAGTTATAGATAAAAAGGGTTATATCAATATAGCTGATTGTATTAAGGTTAACGATATTGTAAATCCTATTTTGGATAAAGAGGATCCTATTAGTGAAAGTTACGTATTAGACGTTTGTTCTAAAGAGAAGGGAAGTGATTATGATGGACAGTAAGAAATTTAAGATTGCTTTAGAGGCTTTAGCTAAAGAAAAAGGAATCGATAAAGATTTAATTTATGATGCTATGGAGCTTGCTTTAACTTCAGCTTATAAGAAGAATTATCATTCTCTATCTAATGTCAGAGTTGATATTAATAGAAAAACTGGTGAGATAAAAATATTTTCTTATAAAACTGTTGTATTTAGTAAAGAATATGAAAAAGAAGAAGGTAAATTAGAAACTCAAATAGTTACTGACGAAGATGGTAATGAAGTTGAGGTTGAAAAAGAATTTTATTTTGATGATAGAATTCATATAACTTTAGAGGATGCATTAAAGAAGGTTCCTGGAATTAAAATTGGGGAGACTATTGAAAAAGAAGTAACACCAAAAGATTTTGGTAGAGTTGCAGCCGCAACAGCTAAGCAAGTTGTAATTCAAAAGATAAGAGAAGCTGAAAGAGAACTTATAAATGAAGAATTTGCTGATAAACAAGATGAGATGGTTACAGGTATTGCTTCAATGGAGGATGTTAAAAATTATTATATAGATTTAGGTAGAACTCAGGGAATACTTCCTAAAAATGAAATTATTCCTGGTGAAACTATTAAGATGGGTTCTTCTATTAAAGTGTACATTTCTAAAGTTGAAAATAATTCTAAGGGACCACTTATCTTACTTTCTAGAAAACATTTTGGTTTTGTTAAAAGATTATTTGAACTTGAGATTCCAGAAATTAATGAAGGTATTATTTTAGTTTATAGCGTTGCTCGTGATGCAGGCAATAGAACTAAAATAGCTGTTTATTCTGAAAACCCTAATGTCGATGCGGTAGGAGCTTGTATCGGTGAGAAGGGAAGCAGAATAAATAGAATTATCGAAGAACTTAATGGAGAAAAAATAGATGTTATAGCTTACGATAATGATCCAGCTAGATTTATCGAAAATGCTCTTAGTCCAGCAAAAGATGCTCATGTTTTTGTAACTGATGAGAAGAAAAAACAAGCTATGGCAATAGTAAATAAAGATAATTTGTCTTTAGCTATTGGTAAGAAGGGTCTTAATGTTAGACTTGCTTCAAGACTTACTCACTTTACTATAGATGTTCAAACTATTGAACAAGCTAGAGAGAATGGTATAAGTATCGTGGAGTGATAATATGAAGAAAATTCCAATGAGAACGTGCATTATTACACGTGAAAAATTACCTAAAAGAGAACTCGTTAGGGTTGTTAGAACTAAAGATGGTGTAGTTGTAGATCCAACGGGTAAGATTAATGGAAGAGGAGCTTATTTAAAGCTTGATAGAGATGTTTTTGAAAAAGCTAAAAAAACTAAAGCTTTGGATAAACATTTAGAAGTAGAGGTAGATGAGTCAGTATTTGAAGAGTTAAATAATTTATTAGATAATTAGAAAAGAGGTGCTTAAATATGATGACGGTAGAAGAATATGCAAGTGATGTAAATAGAGATGTTCAAGATATTTTAGATAAATGCCGTGAACTTGAAATTGAAGTTTTAGATGGTGATTCAGAACTAGATGAAGAAGCTATTATTATGCTTGATAATAATATGGATGATGATGAGTTTGAAGAAATGGAAGAAGATGCTTCTAAAATAGAGATGAAAGCAGCTAAGGCAAAAACAGCTAAAAAGATGAGTAAAATTAAGAAAGAAAATAAAGTTTCTGATGATAAACAAAATTTTACTCGTAAGAAAAAAGAAATGTATAAGAGTAAAGAAAAACTTCAAAGTAATTCACCAGTTCAAAATGAAAATGTCGTCGTATATAGAGAAAATATGACAATTGGTGAACTTGCTAAAGATATGGATGTTTCACCTGCTGAGTTTATTAAAAAATTATTTTCTTTAGGATTGATGGTTAATATAAATAGTAGTATTTCATTTGAAAATGCTGAGTTATTGGTTGCCGATTATGATAAAGAATTAAAACGTGAGGAAGCTACTAATGTTGCTAACTTTGAAGAATTTGAAGTAATAGACAATGAAGAAGATTTAGTTTCAAGAGCTCCGGTTGTAACTATTATGGGTCACGTCGATCATGGTAAAACTACATTACTCGATGCAATACGTAAGACTGATGTTGTTTCAACTGAGGCTGGTGGAATTACACAAGCTATTTCAGCTTATCAGGTTAAACATGATGGTAAATTAATTACTTTTATAGATACACCTGGACATGCAGCTTTTACTGAAATGAGAGCTAGAGGAGCTTCTATAACAGATATAATTATTATAATTGTAGCTGCAGATGATGGTGTTATGCCTCAGACTAAGGAAGCTATCGATCATGCGAAAGCTGCTTCGGTTCCTATTATGGTTGCGATTAATAAGATAGATAAACCAGGAGCTAATCCTGATAAGGTTATGACTGAACTTTCTGAATATGGTTTAATGCCTGAAGAATGGGGTGGAGATGTAATCTTTACTAAAATATCTGCTTTAAATGGTGATGGTATTGATGAACTTTTAGAAAATATTTTATTAATTTCCGATATTCAAGGTTATAAAGCTAATCCAAATAGATATGCTTTAGGTACGGTTGTCGAGTCACAGCTTAATAAACATTTAGGACCAATTGTAACTGTTCTTGTTCAAAATGGTACATTGAGGTTAGGTGATCCTATAGTTGTCGGTACGACTTATGGAAAGGTTAGAACTCTTAAGAACGATAAAGGAGAGCAAATTACTCAAGCGCTACCTTCACAACCTGTCGAGATAACTGGGCTTAATGATGTTCCTTCAGCTGGAGATAGATTTATGAGTTTTGAATCTGAGAAGGAAGCTAAATCAATTGCTGCTTTAAGAAAAGAAAAAGAAAAAGCTAAAACTATGAAGACTCAATCTGTTTCTTTGGATGATTTATTTTCGAAGATTAACGATGGTCTTAAAGAAATTAATGTTATTATTAAAGCTGATGTTAATGGTTCAGCAGAAGCAGTTAAAAATTCTTTATCTAAAATTGAAGTCGAAGGAGTTAAAATAAATATTGTTCGCAGTAGTGTCGGTGGTATTACAGAAGGTGATATTGTTTTAGCTAAGGCTTCAAATGCTATAATTATCGGATTTAATGTTAGACCTTCTAAAGATATTAAAGATAAGGCTCGTGAAGAGGGAGTAGAAATCCGTTTTTATGACATTATCTATAAAGTAGTGGAAGAGATGGAAGCTGCTATGAATGGTATGCTTGATCCTGAATTTGAAGAGAAAATTCTCGGAAGTGCGGAGATTAGACAGATATTTAAATTTTCTAAGATTGGAAATATTGCTGGATCTTCGGTTACTGATGGTATTATTAAAAGAAATACCCAGGCGAGAGTTATTCGTGAAGGTGTAGTAATATACGATGGTAAAATTGGTTCTCTCCAGAGAGAAAAAGATAGTGTTAAAGAAGTTAAAAAAGGATATGAATGTGGAATTACTATTGAAAACTTTAACGATATTAAGCCAGGAGATATAATTGAATCATATGAAATGATTGAAAAGAAAAAATAACGATGTTTAGTACATCGTTTTTTTTAATGTTTTTTTAATGTTTGATATATATACTGTTTATGAAAGGAGATGAAATATGAACTTTTTTAGAAGGGTTGAACAGAAGTATGTTTTGTCTGAAAAAGAATATTTAAAATTATTAGATTTAATAAATAATCACATAGAAAAAGATAAGTATTTTGAAAGTACTGTATGTAATTTGTATTTTGATACGGATAATGATGATTTAATAATAAAATCCTTGGAGAAACCTAAGTTTAAACAAAAAATTAGACTTAGAAGTTATAATGTACCTAATTTAGATTCTAAAGTATTTTTAGAACTTAAAGGTAAATATAAAGGTGTAGTTTTTAAAAGGAGAATTAAATTAAAATTAAATGAATTTTATGATTATTTATATAATGATAATAAACTTAATGATAGTCAAGTTATGCAGGAAATTGATTATATGTTTAAAAGTTATGATTTAAAACCTAAGTTATTTTTAGCTTATGATAGACATTCATATTATGATAAAGATGATAATACATTTAGAATTACATTTGATACGAATTTAAGAAGTAGAGTAGATAATTTGAAATTAGATTATGGCGATGAAGGAAAGTTATATAGTGATTGTAAGTTTTATATTATGGAACTTAAAAGTTTAAAAGGAATACCTTTATGGTTTTCAAATATTTTATCCGATTTAAAAATTTATTCAAGGTCTTTTTCAAAATATGGAAATATATATAGGAAAATGAAGGAGGATGTTTATGTTTAGTAGTATTATAGGAAATAGTTTAACAGTTGTTAATTTTTTAATTTGTATTATTACGGCAATTGTACTAGGATTTGTGGTTGGTTTTTTACACAAGAAAACGTGTAAGAGTAATTCTAATTTTGTAAGTACTTTGGTTATTTTACCGGTTTTAGTTACGGTTGTTATAACACTTGTAAATGGTAATTTAGGAACTTCAGTCGCGGTTTTAGGTGCTTTTTCTTTAATTAGATTTAGATCTATTCCGGGAAATTCTAAAGAAATATTAGATGTATTTTTTGCCATGGCGATTGGTTTAGCTGTTGGAACTGGATATATTGCTTTTGCAGTTATATTTACACTTTTAACTAGTATTTTGTCTTATGGACTATATAAAATGAAGTTTGGTGAGAATAATATAGAAGATAGGATACTTAAAATTTTAATTCCAGAAGATTTAGATTACAATGGTGTGTTTGACGAGATATTTAATAGTTATTTGGATAAGTATGAGCTTACTCAGATTAAAACTGTAAATATGGGGTCTATATTTGAACTTACTTATTTAGTAAATTTAAAAAGTGGGGTTAATGAGAAAGAATTAATCGATAAAATAAGAATAAGAAATGGTAATTTGAAGATTGGACTATCTAGAGATGTTTTAAATAGAGAAGCTTTATAGGAGGTGATAGTTTGAAGAAAAAGATAATTATAATTTCTATAGTTATATTATTAAGTGGAGTATGTTTTTATAGTTTTATATTTGGAAATAAATCTACTAGTACTGTGGAAGTATCTAAGGATAAGTCTTCTAAAGATGAATCTGGTATTGATTGGTCTAAATACGAAACTTATGATGTTAATTTAGATTCTGGAAATGTAAATATCAATAAAGCTGGAGTTTATAATATTAATGGAATTTTAAATGATGGATCTATTACTGTTAATACTATAGACAATGTGAAACTTGTTTTAAATGGAGTTACTATTAATAGTAATAATCCTGGGATAAATGTTAGTAATTCTAAAAACTGTTATATCGAAATAAAAGGAGATAATAAGATTACTTCAAATACTAATGATGCTTTGGATGCGGCTATTTATTCTAAATCAGATTTGTTTTTGTATGGTGATGGTAGTATAGAGATTAATTCAAATAAGGATGGCATAGCTTCTAAAGATGATTTAACTATTTTAAGTGGAAAATATGTGATTAATAGTGATAAAGATGGGATTAAAGGAAGAGATTCTTTATGTATTAAAGATGGAACATTTACTATTAAATCAGCTGACGGTATTAAAACTACAAATGAGAAAAAAGGTGAACTTATTATAGAAAATGGTACTTTTAATATTTCCTCTTCTCAAGATGGTATTGATTCTATTTCTTCACTAACTATATCTTCAGGTAAATTTGAAATTACAACTGGTGGAAGCACAGATAAGTCTACTAAAGGTATTAAAGCAGAAGGTGAGATTATTATTAATAATGGTACTTTTACTATAGATAGTATCGATGATGCGATTCATTCTAATAAAAATGTTATTATTAATAATGGTACTTTTGAAATTAGTTCGTCTGATGATGGGATGCATGCGGATAATAGTTTAACTATTAAAGATGAAAAAATTAAAATATATAAATCACATGAAGGTTTAGAAGCTTATACTATAAATGTTGATGGAGGAGATGTTAATATAACAGCTGATGACGATGGTATTAATGTAGCTGGTGGTAAAGATTCTTCTGGCTCTGAGTTTAATGATAATGGTGGTAAACTTAATATTAATGGTGGAAAAATATACATTAATTCTTCAGGTGATGGACTCGATTCTAATGGAAGTATTTATATGAACTTTGGAGAAGTATATGTAGATGGTCCAGTTGATAATGGAAATGGAGCTTTGGATTATAACGGAGAGTTTAAAATAACTGGTGGTACTTTAATTGCAGTAGGTTCATCTTCAATGGCACAGAATGTAAGTAATATTTCAACTCAGACTTCAATACTTGTCAATTTAGATTCTACAGTTAGTGGTGATATTTCTATTGGTTCGATTAGTTTTAGTCCAGCTAAGAAATATCAATCTATATTAGTTTCTTCTAGTGATTTTAAAAGTGGTGAAAGTTATACATTAAAATATGGTAGTAGTAGTCAGGAAGTTAGTTTAACTAGTACTGTTACTACTGTAGGAAATTCTTCAGGAATGATGGGAGGAAGAGGCTTTGGCCGAAGATAAGATTAAAATTGCTCTTATTCCATCATATGAACCGGATGAAAAGTTAGTTTTATTAACTCATGAACTATACAATAATGGATATGAAATTATAGTTATAAATGATGGGTCTAACAAGGAATATGATAAATATTTTAATGAGTGTTTGGGAAATGTTATAAGTTATAAATATAATAGAGGAAAAGGATATGCTTTAAAAAAAGGGTTAAGATATATAAATAAGCATTATAAAAATTATGTGGTAGTTACAATGGATTGTGATGGTCAGCACACTACTAAAGATGCGAATAAATTAGTTAAAGCATGTTTTAGAGAAGATGATAAACTTATTTTAGGTTCTAGGAGGAGAGGTAAAAATACCCCTCTTAGAAGTTATTTAGGTAATTTTATTACGAGATTCATATATAGAGCAGTTACTTCGGTTGATATATATGATACTCAGACAGGACTTAGATGTTTTTCAGATAAACTTATGGATTATATGTTATCAGTAAGTGGCGATAGGTATGAATATGAAATGAATGTTCTACTTGGAGCAAGAGATAATAATATTAAGTTAAAGGAGGTATGGATTCAAACGATATACGAAGATAATAATAGAGGCTCGCATTTTAATACACTTAAAGATTCTTTTAAAATATATAAGGAAATAATTAAATTTTCTCTTTCTTCAATTTTTAGTTTTGTAATAGATTATGTGCTTTTTGTATTATTTAATTTCTTTACTTTAAATACTATATTATCTAATGTTATGTCTAGAATTATTAGTTCTTCTTTTAATTATAATGTGAATAAAAAAATTGTTTTTAAATCTAATAGTAATTCTATAATTAAATATTTTGGGCTTGCACTGTTAATTTTAATATTAAATACTTCTGTACTTTATGTTTTGTCTAATTTTGTAAATACATATTTAGCTAAGATAATAACTGAATTAATTATGTTTTTCTTTAGTTATTTTGTTCAGAAAAATTATATATTTGAGGGTGATGATAAATGAAAAATCATAAGTTAAGTATAATATATTTAATTATTTTAATTATATTTACGGTGTATGTGGTTTTAGATACATTTGTTTTTTCGAGTGTTTACACGGTTACTCAAAATAAAAATACTAAAAAAATAAATTCTGGTGATGTTACTTTAACAGATAATAGTTACTCTGATGATAATATAGAAATTAATATTAAAGAATATAGAGAAAATGATACGACTATATATGTAGCTGATGTGGTTTTGAAAGATAATAGTTTACTTAAAACTGCTTTTGCGAATAACAGTTATGGTAAAAATATTACGGCTAAAACATCTTCTATTTCTGAAAGTGTTAAAGCTATTCTTTCGGTGAATGGTGATTATTATGGTGTTCAAGAGAAGGGTTATGTACTTAAAAATGGAAATATTTATAGAAATACTTCATCTGGTAATGAGGATTTGGTAATTTATAAAGATGGTTCATTTGAAATTGTAAATGAAGATGATGTAAGTTTAGAAAGTTTAGTTTCTAAAGGAGCTTATAATGTTTTATCTTTTGGCCCAGCTTTAATTATAGACGGAGATATAAGTATCTCTAAAAATGAGGAAGTAGGTAAAGCAATGGCGAGTAATCCTAGAACAGCTATTGGAAAAATATCAGATAATCATTATGTATTTGTAGTTTCTGATGGAAGAACAAGCGATTCTGAAGGTCTTTCTTTATATGAACTCGCTTCATTTATGAAAAGTCTCGGCTGTGATATAGCTTATAATTTGGATGGTGGGGGATCATCTACTATGTATTTTAATGGTAAGGTTATAAATAATACAGTCGGTGGAAGAGGAGAGTCAGAAAGGAGTGTGAGTGATATTGTTTATATTGGATATTGATGATTATAAAAAAGAAAATAAAATATATATTGGATTTACGGTATTCTTTGTTATATTTTCTTTTATATATGAATTGTTTAGTCATGGCGTATATTCTAATTTTATGATTTTTGTTTTTACATTTCCTTTAATTGGACTTTTTATGAATAATATATTTATTAAAAATAAGTTTTTAATACCTAAAATATCTCGAAATTTATTTGATATGTCTCTTTTAACTTTCTCTTTTGGGAGTATTATTGAGGGGGTGTTAGAAATATATGGAACTACTAATTCTTTAATATTTGTATATTTGATAGTTGGAATTACCTTAATGTTTTTTAGTATGATTAGTGTGGTGATTTTTCTTCCAAATAAAGATTAAAAATAATCTTTTATAATTTATTTTTTCTGTGTATAATAATATATAGAAAGAGGGATATATATGAGTATAAAGATTGAAAGAATATCGGATGCTTTAATAGAAGAGATAAGTTATATTTTAAATAATAAAGTTAAAAATAAAGATATTAATTTTGTTACTGTTACAGATGTAAAGGTTAGTAATGATTTAGGTCATGCGAAGGTTTATTTTACTGTTTTGGATGAAAGTAAAATAGATATTACTCTTAAAGCTTTGAAAGAAGCTTCTGGATTTATTCGTCATGAACTTAGGGAAAGAGTTGATATAAGGCAAATTCCCGAATTATCCTTTGTCTATGATGAGTCTATCAATGAGGCTAAGAAGATTGAGGATATAATTGAAAAATTACATGAAGAAAACTAAAGGAATATGTATAGAAAAACTTGACACACATATAATTTATGTGTATAATTGAATGCGTAATTTGAAAAAGGAAAGAAGAAGTGCCTACTTCTCACCCGATTGCAATAGAGTGATGGGTTGAATGCCGAGGATTTTTTAAGATAGGTTAAGTGGGCACTTTGTGCTCACTTTTTTGATGAAATATGGAGGTGTCTAGTATCGCAAGAGAGAGAGATTTGTATATCAATGAGCAAATACGTGCCAAGGAAGTTATGGTTATTGGTCCTAATGGAGAACAGTTAGGTGTTAAACCTATTAAAGATGCTTTAACGCTTGCTTCTTATGCAGGATTTGATTTAGTTTTGATGAATCCAGGTGGAAAACCACCAGTTTGTAAGATTATGGATTATAATCGTTATAAATATGAAAATAAGAAGAAACAAAAAGAAAATATGAAAAAACAACGTGAAGCTAACTTAGATATGAAAGAATTTAAGTTATCTGTCACTATCGATGTTCACGATTTTAATACTAAACTTAAAAATGCTAGAAAATATTTAGAAAAAGGTCATAAAGTTAAGGTTAGTCTTAGATTCAAAGGTCGTGAGATTGCTCATAGTAATTTGGGTAGAGATGTTTTAAATAGGTTTGCTTCAGAGTGTGAAGACCTTGCTAGCGTTGAGGTTAAACCAAAAATAGATGGTCGTATTATGGCTATGATACTTGCGCCAAACAAAGAAAAGTAGGAGGAAGAGATATGGCAAATAAGGTAAAAGCTAAAACTCATAAGGGTTTATCTAAAGTTATTAAAGTTAGAAAAGGTGGATCAATTAAGTATCAACCTGCTAACAAATTACATCAAACTACTAATAGAAGTAATGCTTCTAGAAGAAGAAGACATCATGATTCTGGATTAAGTGGTTCTGATTTTAAGAGATTAAAAACTATTATTAATAAGTAATTGAAGGAGGAAATAAAATGAGAGTTAAAGGTGGAACTATACATCGTGCAAGAAGAAAGAAAGCACTAAAACAAGCTAAAGGTTATTTTGGTAGTAAACATAGACTTTATAAGACAGCTAAGGAACAAGTAATGCATTCTGGTGCTTATGCTTATAGAGATAGAAAGGCTAGAAAAAGAGATTTCAGAAAGTTATGGATAACTCGTATTAATGCTGCATGTAGATTAAATGAAATTAGTTATTCTAGATTTATAGATGGACTTAATAAAGCAGGAATCGAAATTAACAGAAAGATGCTTGCTGAAATAGCTATCGATGATGAAAAGGCATTTGCAGAATTAGTAAAAGTAGCTAAAGGAGCATTAGAAGGTAGAGAATATACTCCTAAGGCTGTTAAAAAAGAAACAGTAAAGAAAGAAGCTGCTAAGAAAGAGGTTAAAAAAGAAACCGCTAAAAAGGAAGTAAAAAAAGAAACTAAAACTGCAAAGAAAGCACCAAAAGTTGATTTAAATAGTCTTACAGTTTCTGAACTTAAAAATTTAGCTAAAGAAAAGAAAATTTCTGGTTATTCAACTATGAAAAAAGACGAATTAATTAAAGCTTTAAAATAGGGAGAAAATCCTTATTTTTTCTGATTGAGGTGTTTAATGAAAAATTTATATATAGATTTTGATGGAGTTATATGCAATACTATTGAAATTACTTATAAGATGATTGAAGAGCGAGGTATTGATAAAGAAGATACTGAAGCGGTTTCCAATTTTTATAGAGATTTAGATTGGAACAAGGTTTTAGATATATGTACAAATATCAATGATTCAATGCATAATATTCAGAAACTTATAAGTAGTGGAAAATTTAATATTGCAATACTTACACATGTCAATTCGATGGATGAAGTTATTGCTAAAGTTAAATATATTAGAAAATTTTTGAAGGATGTTACGATTATTCCGGTACCTAAGAGTATTTCTAAAACTCAAATGATTAATGCGAGATTTTCTATATTGGTTGATGATTATAATCAAAATTTAGATGAATGGAAGGCAGCTGGTGGAATAGGCGTAAGGTTTGATTTGGATATGGATAGCAAAGGTTTTTTGGTAATTGATCGTTTGGATGATTTACTTGAATTATTCTAATCTTATATACTAATTTATGTAAAAATGATATAATTGATGTTAGTTTGGAGATGAGGATATGTTAATACTTGCTAAGGCAGTTATGGCAATTATGCTTGGATTTTGTTTTTCAGTATTCTTTGGATATTTTGCTATAAAGTTACTTAAAAAAAGACATATTAGACAATCTGTAAGTAGTTCTCTTGGTAAAAAACATTTAGCTAAAGAGGGAACCCCAACGATGGGAGGAATAATATTTATAATTCCGACTGTTGTTATTATGTTACTTTTAGTCCTGACTGGACGAATAGAATTTTCAACGAACTTATTTATTGTTTTATTTGTCTTTGTATCATATGCTTTACTTGGTCTTTTAGACGATGTATTGATTATTAAAAAACATAATAATGAAGGCTTGTCTGTATTTATGAAACTTGCTTTACAAATTGTAATTGCTTTAATATTTTTCTATATATTTTTAAGTAGTGGTAATGATCCAATTGTTAATATTCATACGTTAGGAATTAAACTTAATTTAGGTTGGTTTTATGGAATGTTTTTACTTTTTGTACTTGTTGCAAGTAGTAATGCAGTAAATATTACTGATGGACTTGACGGTCTTGCTGGAGGTCTTTCAGCAATTGCATTTGCAGCTTTTGGTATTATTACTTGGGGTGCTAATTGGGCAGCTGGTAATGAAGAAGTTGCGATATTCTGTTTTGTTTTAGTTGGTGCGTTAGTGGGATTTTTAGTCTATAATGCACATCCAGCTAAAATATTTATGGGAGATACTGGTTCTCTTGCTTTGGGTGCTGCTTTAGCTAGTGTAGCAATAATTACAAACCATGAACTTACTTTGGTTATTGTAGCTTTGGTATTTATTATAGAGACACTTAGTGTTATAATCCAATATGTTGCATTAATTAAATTTAAAACTAAAGTATTTTTAATGGCACCGCTTCATCATCATTTTGAAAAATTAGGATGGTCAGAAGTAGATGTTGTTAGGTTATTTTGGTCTGTCGGGTTATTACTCGGTATGGCCGCAATAGGATTTGGCGTTTGGATTTAGAAGGAGGAAATGTAAATGAGTAAAAATGAGAAAAAAATTGAAATTAAAATAGAAGGTAAGGAGTGGCAAAAATGCTTAGATAGAGCATTTGATAAAAATATTAAAAAGGTTAAAATAGATGGTTTTAGACCTGGTAAAGCTCCTAAAAATGTATTTTTAAAGAAATATGGTATAGAATCTTTATTTATGGATGCTGCTGATTTTGCAATTGAGGCTGCTTATACTAAAGTATTAACTGATAATAAAGATATTGCTGAAAAGTTAGTTGCTAGACCTGATGTACAAATGTTAGATGTGAATGAAAAAGAAATCACATTCGAATTTACTTTAACTACAAAACCTGAAATTAAGTTAGGTAAATATACTGATTTAGGTGTTGAAAAAGAAAAAGTTAAAGTTACTAAGAAAGAAATTGAAGAATCAATTGATAATATTAGAAAGAGATATACAGAAGATATTATTAAAGAAGGTAAAATTGCCGATGGTGATATTGCAGTTATCGATTTTGAAGGATTTATCGATGATAAAGCATTTGATGGTGGTAAGGGAACAGATTATTCTTTAAAGATAGGTAGCGGAACTTTTATTCCTGGTTTTGAGGAACAATTAATTGGTCTTAAAGCTTCAGATGATAAAGATGTTAAAGTTACTTTCCCTGAAGATTATCACGCTTCAGAATTAAAAGGAAAAGAAGCTATATTTAAAGTACATATTAATGAAGTTAAAGAAGTTAAACTTCCTGAATTAGATAAAGATTTCTTTGAAGATTTAGGTATGGAAGGTGTAACTAATAAAGAAGAATTAGAAGCTCAAGTTAAAGAAAATATTAAAAAACATAAAGAAGGACATGCTGAAAATGATTATTTAGATAAATTACTTGAGACAGCGGCAGCTAATGTTAAAGTTGATATTCCTGATGCGATGATTAATGAAGAATTAGATAGAATGATTAGAGAATATAGTGAAAACTTAAAAATGCAAGGTATTACTTTAGAACAATTCTATCAATTCACTAATTCTGATGAAAAAGCACTTAAAGAAAGAATGAGAGATGAAGCTGTTAAGAGAATTACATATAGGTTAATGCTTGAAGAAATTGCTAATAAAGAAAAGATTGAAATTTCTGACAAAGATGCTAAAAAAGAAGTTAAAGAATTAGCTAAGAAATATGGAGTTTCTGAAGATGAATTCTTAATGAATTTTGGCGGTTTAGATTTGGTTAAATATGATCTTAGAATGAGAAGAGCAATGGATATTTTGAAAAAATAAAGGTATGATTAGTCATATCTTTTTTTTATTAAAAAAGTTACTAAGGAAGTTACTAAGAAAAATAGTATTCAAACAGCAAAGAGATTGTTAGCCAATAAAGTAGATATTGACATAATAGTTGATTTGGTAGGTCTAACAAAAGAAGAAATTGAAAAAATAAAAAATGAATAATTAATATTTAGAGAATAGGCTGGTTTATGCTTTATTCTTTTTCATTACTTGCTTTTTTAAGTTTGTCTGATATATAATGTAATTATGGAGAATATTTGTTTGCTAAGGCATGTTTTTCTTTAAATAGATAAATGGGTGATAATATGTATGCTGATATATTAGTAGAAATTAATTCTTTGGAAAAAACATTTACTTATAAGATTCCTAGTGGTATTAATGCTTTAGCTGGAGAGAGAGCTTTAGTTCCTTTTGGAAGCAGAAAGCTCGAAGGATTTATTATGAAAACATATAAAGAAGGTAATTTTGATTATGAAGTTAAAGATATTATTTCTTTAATCGATGATCATCCAGTTATTAATAAAGAAATGATGGAACTTGGAAAATATATAAGTAATAAAAATTTATCTTCGTTAATATCTGCATATCAAACAATGCTTCCTAGAGCTTTAAAAGCTAAGATTAAGAGTAATATAAATAAAAAATATTTAATTTTTTTAAAGTGTGTTTCTTCAAATAACATTAAAACAGAAAAGCAAAAAGAAATTTATAATTACATATTGGATAAAGGTGAAGTTTTAAAAAGCGAGATTAGTTCAAAAGCTATTGTTAAGACTTTAATAAGTAATGGCAATATCAAAGAATATAAAAAGGAAATATATCGATTAGATGATAAGATAAAAAAAATTAAGAAAAATTATGTTTTAACTAAAGAACAAAAAGATGTACTAACTAAGATTGAATTTGGTAAGTTTAAACCTTATTTATTACATGGTGTTACAGGAAGTGGTAAAACATTAGTCTATATAAAATTAATTGAAAAGGTGTTAGAAAGTGGTAAGGAAGCAATATTGTTAGTTCCTGAGATTAGTTTAACGCCTCAAGTTGTAGATATATTTAAAAGTCATTTTGGTGAAGTTGTCGCTATATTACATAGTGGACTGTCTGATGGTGAAAAATTTGATGAGTGGAGAAAAATTGAAAGGGGTGAAGTATCAATTGCTATTGGAGCTAGAAGTGCCATATTTGCTCCATTTACAAAATTAGGTATTATTATTATTGATGAAGAACATTCAACTAGTTATAAACAAGATAATATTCCAAGATATAGTGCATTAGATATTGCTTTAAAAAGAGGAATGACTTATTTTATACCTGTTGTTTTAGGTAGTGCGACTCCTAGTGTTGAAAGTTATACTAGAGCTAAAATTGGAGTATATGAATTATTAGAAATGAAAGAGAGGGTAAATAAGAATTTACCGAAAGTTGAATTAATCGATATGAAAGATGAATTTAAAAAAGGAAATAGAATTTTTTCATCTTTAGTTGTTTCTAAGATTAATGAAAGATTAGACAATAATGAGCAGGTTATTATTTTATTAAATAGAAGAGGTTTTTCGACAGTTGTATCTTGTCATGACTGTGGATTTACGCATAAATGTCCAAATTGTGATATTCCTCTTACTTATCATAAAAAAGGTAATATTATGAAATGTCATTATTGTGATTATAGTAGTCCTAAATACTTAGAATGTCCAGAGTGTCGTAGTAGAAATATTAATTCTTTTGGTATGGGTACTGAAAAATTAGAAGAGATAATTAATTCAACATTTGATAAAGCTAAAACTATTAGAATGGATGTGGACACTACTAGAAAGAAGAATGCTCATAAGAGAATTATAGATGATTTTGGTAGTGGGAAGTATAATATTTTAGTTGGAACACAGATGATTGCTAAAGGTCTTGATTTTCCTTTAGTTACATTAGTGGTAGTTGTGAGTGGGGATGCATCACTAAATATACCTGATTTTAGAAGTGCGGAAAGAACTTATCAATTACTTAGTCAAGTAGCTGGAAGAGCTGGGAGAGCTTCGCTTCCTGGTGAAGTTATTATTCAAGGATTTAATATGAATCATTATAGTATTATTTCTGCTAAAGATAATAATTATGAATTATTTTATAAGGAGGAAATGAAGATTAGAAAAACGTTAAAATATCCTCCATATTATAATTTGTGTTTGATTAAAGTAAGCGGAAAAAATAGTGATAAGGTGTTTGATGAAGCTAGTAAGATAAGTGTATATTTGAAAAGTCATATTAAAGATATTATATTAGGTCCTAGTTTTAGTAGTATGCCAAAAGTTAATAATGTTTATTATGTTCAAATTATTATTAAATTTAAAAATACAAAAGATATAATAAATGAATTATTGTTTATTAGAGATAGATATAAAAAAGGAACGATTTTTGTTGATATAGATTTAAATCCTATTAAGATATAGTGGTTAAATATTTAAACTTATGATAAAATATATATTAGGGTGATAGAATGGATTTGGAAAATGTTGTAGTAAAAAAAGATCCAGTAATTATTTTTATGGGGACACCAGATTTTAGTGTTCCAGTATTAGAGGGTCTTATAGAAAAATATGGTGTTAGAGCTATTGTTACTCAGCCTGATAAACCAGTAGGTAGAAGTGGAGAAGTTAGAATTACTCCTATAAAAGAGGTGGCTATTAAAAATAATATTTTATGTCTTCAACCTGTTAAAATTAGAGATTCTGTAGATGAAATACGTCAGCTTAATCCTGATTTAATTGTAACTTGTGCTTATGGGCAAATTCTTCCTTTAGATTTGTTAAAAATTCCTTCTTTAGGTTGTATAAATGTTCACGCATCTTTACTTCCTAAATTGCGTGGTGGAGCTCCTATTCATCATGCAATTATAGATGGCTATTCTAAAACTGGAGTGACTATTATGTATATGGCTGAAGGTATGGATAGTGGTGATATAATTAGCCAAAAAGAGATAGAAATAGGGGATGAAGAAACTGCTTCTTCTTTACATGATAAATTAAAGATTCTAGGTAGGGATTTGCTTTTAGAAACTTTACCTAGTATAATTAATGGTACTAATAGTAGAACAGTTCAAGATGAAGCAGAAGTGACTTATGGGTATAATATTTCTAGAGAAGATGAGAGGATTAAATTTGACGGTACCAAAAGAAAAGTATTTAATCAAATTAGAGGACTTAATTCTTGGCCTGGAGCTTACTGTGAATTGGATGGAAAAATAATTAAGGTTTGGGAGTGTTATAAGACTCTTGAAGTGTATGATAGAAAAGTAAACGGGGAGATAACTAAGTTATATCCGGATGGTATTGGAGTTAAGGTTGGAAATGGAGAAGTTGTACTCACTATTATTCAACCTGAAGGTAAAAAAAGAATGAAAGCATCTGATTTTATAAATGGTTATCACGGAGAATTAGTTGGAAAGATTTTGAGGTAATATGTTTAAAAAATTAAAGGATAAAGAGGTATATAAAAAATATAAAAAATTAAAAGATAATCCACAAAAGAGTGCGAAAATATCACTTGCTTTTTGGTTAATATTATTTGTCATTCTAATATTATTTGCTAGAGTAAATGTTAATCATGTTTCAAATAATGATTCTAGAAATAATAAACAATATAGTGTTAATAGATATGAATATGTTTACAGCAACGAAAAAGTAAAAGTATTTGGTTACTATTATAATTCCAAGCAGTTATTTACTGTTGGTAATGAGAAATATTATTATAATGGTAGTAATGTATATATAGAGAGTAATCATAATATGAGTTTAGTACCTGAATTTAATTTAGATATATTAAAAATTGATTATAGCTTTTTATCTAAACTTAAAAGTGGTATAAATTCTGTTAAAAAAGATAGTTTTGATAGATATATTATTCCTTTAACTAATTTTGTAAGTCTATTTGATGGTGATACTCCAGTTGATTTAAGTGGTATAGATAATTATAATATTATTGTTGATGAGTACTTTGAAGATAATAATCTTATTATGGTAAAGGTTGATCTAAGTAGTTATTATAATTACCGTGGCACCGAAAATGACGGAATTTTAACAATTGATTTTTATAATATTAATAATATTAATGATTTTACTAAAGAATATGAAAGGATACTTAGGGTGATTAAATGAGCATTCCATTAGTTATATTTATAATTGCGTTGGTTTTAGTTGTTGTTTTTTACAAAGATGTAAGGGCTTTTGTATATTTTGTCGTTATGACAGATATATTTTTAAGGCTTGTGACTTATCTGAAAATAAATATAATTAAAGATACAGCATTTTCATTTTTGAATGCGATTCCAGCTGATGTTCCAGACATTATTAGATCATTTGATTTAGGAGTTGTAACAGAAATATTGATATTTGTTTATGTTATAACATATATAGTGTTTGAAATATTTTTAGTTAGATTATTTGTAAAAAGAAAATTTTAATAAAAAACAGTTATTATTTTGATAACTGTTTTAACTTTTTTTGAAATGATAAAGTTTTGTTGTTACAATGTGGACGTTTTTCTTTGTTTTTACCTCTTCATTTGTCAGATTTATTTCATTATTTTCTAAAGGTTTTATTTCTTCATTTACCGGATTTATTATAATATTTTCTTTTTTATTATTTTTCTCATTTGATATTGTTTTTTCTATTTGAATGTTTTCAGATTTTATCTCTTTATTATTTGAGTTATCTTCTATAAAAATTGGATTTTGAGCTTTCTTTTTAAAGTCTTTTTTTACTTTAGCTGTACTTAAGTTAATAAGTTTTGTGATAATTCTTTTACCTATTAGTAAAGTCGTCCAAATTGTAAAGGTTATGGTTGTAGATTCAATTAATATAAGTATTTTTTGATTTTTGTATACTTCTTCAGAATAAATGTTTATGTTGTTAATTATTATTTCATCTAGTGTATATACCATGATAAACATTATTATGGTATAGAAGATTGTATTTATTATTTTTTCATAGTTTTTTTTCTTTTTTTGAGTTATTAGTTCTAAATATAATATGTTGGATAAAATAATTATTATTACGTATGTAGCAAGATTTGGAAAGAATATTTGCATGAATACATTATTTATAAAATTGTCAAATAAAATTGATAGGTAAGTGTTATATTTAAATAATATAAAAAGTATTATAAATCCCCAACTTATTAAAAATAATTTCCTACCAATTGTTTTTTTTCTTTTGATGTTGATTATGATTGTGGTTAGAAATAATAAGCCTAATATAATGAATATTATAGATTCTTTTGATGAAAATATTATTTCTTTTAAAGTAGATAAGAAACTACTTACTGATATTTTAATCATTATATCCCTTCTTTTCCAATTAATTCACTTATGTATACGGTTTGAGTTGTTTCATCATTTTTGGTACATGTAATTAAAGTGACAATATTTTTATCCGCGTTTCTATATATAGATACTTTACCGTTTTTTGGAGTCGTGTATATATTTACAATATTATAAATATATTTTTCTCCATTATAAATTATGTATATTTTATCATCATTATTTAATTTATATAAATTTTTAAAATAGGCGATGTTACTAGTACCTGAGTGAGCAGCTAATATAAGATTACCATTTACAACATCCGGATAGTTTGATGGATAGATAGTTTGTATATTCATATCGACGTTGTTTTCTTCAGAATCCATGGGAACCAGTCCTTGTTTTAAATTTATTTTTGGTATTTCAAGATAGCCATAGTAATTGGTATTTTGTACTGTTTCAGGGGTATTATTATTGTTTACTATATTGTTTTCTTCTTTTGAATTTTTATTTATAACTTTCGGAGTTGTATTACCATATAAATTTAAATTTATACTTTCAAATGTTTGACGTATTTTAGATATAGTATAGTCGTAGGTTAGAAAGATTATTCCTATAATACCTATAGTAAACATGATGATGATTATGATTTTGTTTCTTTTAATGATCTTTTTTTCTTCCAATTTTCATCATCTACCTTCTCTTATTATTCTAACATTTATGATATATTAAAGTCAAAATAATTATGATATTTTTTAAAAATAATTGTGATTTCTTTGAAAGTTATCCTTCATTTGTTATAATGGATATAGGAGTTGGTAGTATATGTATGCATATATAAAAGGTTTTATTAAAGAGATTGAAAGTAATTATATAGTTGTGGATAACAATGGGATTGGTTATTTAATTTATACGGCAAGTCCATATTCGTTTGATATAGATAAAGAATATACGATTTATTTATATCAATATGTTAGAGAAGATGAGATAAGTTTGTACGGATTTAAAACTTTAGAAGAGAAGGAATTATTTTTAAGATTAATTGGAGTTAAAGGACTTGGGTGTAAGATGGCTTTACCTATGCTGGCGACTGGTTCTCCAGCAGGGATTATAGATGCGATTGAAAGAGAAAATATTTTATACTTAAAGAAATTTCCTAAGATTGGAGATAAAGTTGCCCGTCAGATAATACTTGATTTAAAAGGCAAGTTAGCTACAAGTAGTAATGAAAGTAATCCTAAATCTGATGAATTACTTGAAGCTCTTAGAAGTTTAGGATATAAAAATAGTGATATTAATAAAGTTGTAAAACAGATTGATCCATCATTAGAACTAGAAAAGCAGATAAAAGAGGCTTTAAAATTATTACTTAAATAAGGAGTTTAGTTATGGTAAAACTTAATTTTAAATATGCGACGATGAATGCTGGAAAAAGTATTGATTTAATTAGAACAGCTTACAATTATGAAGAAAATGGTTTTAAGGTTTTAGTGATGAAACCAGCTATTGATACTAAAGCTGATGATTATGTAATATCGAGGATAGGTATTTCTAGAAAAGTAGATTATTTAATAGATGGTAGTGTATATGAAGTATTAAAAGGTAAATTAGATGGTGTTAATTGTATATTAATTGATGAAGCTCAGTTTTTAAGTAAAGAGCAAGTTGATGAATTATATATGATTACTAAAGCTTTTGATATTCCGGTTATTGCTTTTGGACTCAAAGTAAATTTTAAAGGTGAGTTATTTGAAGGAAGTAAGAGACTTATTGAACTTGGAGAAGAGTTATCGGAAATTCCAACGATGTGTGCGTGCGGAGAGATTGCAAGAATGGTTGGAAGAAAAGTAAACGGGGAATATACATTAGATGGTGAAGAAGTCGTAATAGATGGAAGTGAAGAGAAGATAGAATATATTCCTCTTTGTGGTAAATGTTATTTAGAAAAAGTTATGAAAAAAGATTTTAAAAAATTTGCTCGGAAGATGAGGTGATAGATAATGGCTAAAAGAGTTGTCAGTAGCGATAAATTAAATGAAGATAATACTGAAAGTACTTTAAGACCGATAAGTTTAAGTGAATATATTGGGCAAAGTGAGTTAAAAGAAAATTTAGATATATTTATGAAGGCAGCTAGAATGAGAGATGAAGCATTAGATCATGTTTTATTATATGGACCACCTGGACTTGGTAAAACTACTATGGCTTATATAATTGCGAACGAGATGGGAACTAATATTAAAACAACTAGTGGACCTGCGATTGAAAAAAGTGGAGATTTAGCGGCTGTTTTATCTACTTTAGAACCAGGTGATGTTTTGTTTATAGATGAGATACATAGGATACCTAGATTTGTCGAGGAAATTCTTTATTCGGCAATGGAAGATTTTAAATTAGATATAGTCGTTGGAACTGATGCTTCTTCTAGAAGTATAAGTATAGATTTACCTAGATTTACTTTAGTTGGGGCAACTACTAGAGCTGGTGATTTAACTGGTCCTTTACGCGATAGGTTTGGTATTGTATCTAGACTTAATTTTTATACTCATGATGAGCTTAAAGATATAGTACTTAGAACAAGTAGGGTTTTAGATAGTCCAATAAGTGAAGATGCGGCTTATGAACTTGCGAAAAGGAGTAGAGGAACTCCGCGTATTGCGAATAGGTTATTTAAAAGAGTTAGGGATTTTGCTTTAGTAGAGGGTAAAAAAGAGATAGATTTAGATATAACAGATGTCGCACTTGATAAATTAAAGGTAGATGCTTTTGGCTTAGATTCAACTGACTATAGTATACTAGAGGCTATTATAGATAAGTTTAGTGGAGGACCAGTTGGAATAGATGCTTTAGCCTCTTCAATTGGAGAAGAAGCTTCTACTATAGAAGATGTTTATGAACCATATTTACTTCAAAACGGATTTTTAAAAAGAACATCTCGCGGTAGAATGGTTACGGAAAAAACTTATAAATATTTGAAAAAGAAATCTCAAGATACTTTATTTTAAGGTATCTTTTTAGTATAATTAATTTTTGTGAGGTTTAAAAGTATTATTGTTTGTATGAGATACTTCCTATATGGGAATTGTTTAAGAAAAATTATTGATTTAAGTTATAACAAATCTTTATAATCATCATTGACCGACAAACAAACGCTATGTATAATATTTGTGTAGGAGTTGATGTTTTAAGGAGGCTTTTTAATTGAAAAATGAAATTATTATCTTTGAGAATCAAGATGTAAAATTGGAAGTAAATATGAAAGATGAGACAGTTTGGCTTTCGCAACAGCAGATGTCGGAATTATTTGATTCATCAAGAACAAATATAGTTGAACATATTAATAATATTTATTCAGATGGTGAACTTGAAAAGAGTTCAACTTGTCAAGATTTCCGACAGGTTCGAAAAGAAGGTAAAAGAGAGGTTGTCAGAAATATACCTTTCTATAGTCTTGATATGATTATTTCGGTTGGATATCGTGTTAATAGTAAAAAGGGTATTGTGTTTAGAAAATGGGCAAATAGTGTATTAAAAGAATATTTATTAAAAGGGTATGCAGTTAATCGAAAAAGACTTGAATGTTTAGAAAAAACTGTTAAATTAATAGATATTGCAAATAGAAATATTGATATAAATGAAAATGATGCGAAGGAAATAATTAAAGTTATTGGTGATTATTCTAAAGCATAAGATTTACTAGATGATTATGATCATAAAACTTTATTTAAACCTAAAGGAAGTAGTAGTAATAAAAGAATTCAGTATAATGAGTGTATGGCTATTGTTTCTCAGTTAAAGTTTAATGAAAAAAGTGATATTTTTGCTTTGGAAAGGAATATGGGGTTAAAGTCTATTATCGATAATATCTATCAAACTTTTGATGGAAATAAAAGGATTGCAGCTACATTATTTATTTACTTTTTATTTTATTACAATATATTGTATAAAGGTGAAGAACATATAATTGACAATAATACTTTAGCTGCTTTAACTCTATTAGTTGCTGAATCTAATCCTAAAGAAAAAGAATTATTAATAGATTTGATTATGAATTTTTTATTGTAAAGGTTGTGAGAAAATGAAAGTTGAAGAATTTGATTTTGATTTACCACAGGAGTTAATTGCGCAAACTCCTCTAAAAGAAAGAGATGCTTCTAGGTTACTTGTTTTAGATAAAAAAACTGGGGAGATAGAACATAAACATTTTTCAGATATTATTGATTATTTGGAGGAAGGAGATACTTTAGTTTTAAATGATACTAAGGTTATTCCAGCTCGTTTAATTGGAGAAAAAGAAGAAACTTTAGCGGTTATTGAAATTTTAATGCTTAAAGACAAGGGTAACGATGTTTGGGAATGTTTGTGTAAACCGGCTAAAAGAATTAAAGTTGGTACTGTAGTTAGATTTGGAGAAAAATTAAAAGCTAGATGCACTTTTAAAGGTGAAGAGGGCATATGTGAATTTAAATTAATATATGATGGTATATTATACGAAATATTAGATGAACTTGGTGAGATGCCACTTCCACCTTATATACATGAGAAACTATCTGATAAAGATAGATATCAAACTGTCTATGCGAAGAATATCGGTTCGGCAGCAGCGCCAACAGCTGGTCTTCATTTTACTGAAGAATTACTTAAGAAAATAGAAGAAAAAGGCGTTAATATTGCTTATGTTACACTTCATGTAGGACTTGGTACTTTTAGACCAGTTTCTGTGGATAATGTACTTGATCATAAGATGCATTCAGAATATTATGTGATGAGTGATGAAGTGGCTAAGTTACTTAACGATACTAAGAAAAGTGGTCATAAAATAATAAGTGTAGGAACTACATCAACTAGGACTTTGGAAACTGTTTATGGTTTATATGGAGAATTTAGAGGATGCTTTGGTAATACATCAATATTTATATATCCTGGATATGAGTTTAAAGCTGTGGATAAACTTATTACTAATTTTCATTTACCTAAGTCTACTTTGGTAATGCTTGTTTCAGCACTGGCTGGTAGAGAAAATATATTAAATGCTTATAATGAAGCTATTAAAGAGAGATATAGATTTTTCTCTTTTGGAGATGCGATGTTTATTAAATAGTAGAAAACTCAATTATTTTGCTAAGTGTTTTTTGAATTTTTAAATATATTATATATGAAATGAAGTGATTTTATGGTTATAGTGGTTACTGGTCCTACGGCTACTGGTAAAAGTGAACTTGGAATTACCATAGCTAAAAAGTTAAATGGTGAGATTATAAATGCTGATAGTACACAAATATATAAAAATATGAATATTTGTACTAATAAAATAAAAGATAAAGAAGGGATAGTTCATCATTTATTCGATTTAAAAGAGTTAGATGAAGATTATACGGTATATGATTTTCAAAGAGATTCTAGAAGAATAATAGATGATATTTTATCTAGAGGAAAAGTTCCTATTATAGTTGGTGGTACTGGACTTTATATAAATGCGTGTTTATATGATTATGAGTTTGAAGATAGAATAAAAGAGGATTACTCTGATTATAGTGATGATGAAGTATATGAGATGTTAATTAAAGTAGATCCTGATAATAAAATACATAAGAATAATAGAAAAAGAGTTATTAATGCTTTAAATTATTATAAAGCTACTGGAAAGCCTTATAGTTTAAAAGAGAAAAAACATAAATTACTTTATGATACTGTGTTTATAGGACTTACGACATCTAGAGATAATTTATATAAGAGAATTGACAATAGAGTAGATGATATGGTTAAAGAAGGATTAATTGATGAAGCATTAGAGTTATATAATTCTAATGTTAGAAGTAAGGCTGTTATGACACCGATTGGTCCTAAAGAATTATTTGAATATTTTGATGGGAAGATATCTAAGGAAGAAGCAATTAATTTAATTAAACAAAGAAGCCGAAGATATGCGAAAAGACAGTATACTTGGTTTAAGAATCAGATGAATTTAAAATGGTTTACAGTTAATTATGATGATTTTAATAAAACTTGTGAAGAAGTATTAGAGTATATAAAAAGTATAGAATAAATTCTATACAAATATTATAAAGAATGCGTATACTAGTATTCCTGTTATTATTCCACTTAGGAATGTAACTATACCTATTTCAATGAAGGCGTTTTTGTCTTCTTTTTTTGGTGGTTCAATTTTATATGCTCTTCCTTTTTCTTCATTTTTTTCTATTTCTGGATTTAGTTCAATTTGTAAGTTTTGATATAATTCTGAAATTTCTCTAAACATTTGCTGAGCTTCAGGAGGCAGAGTATAAAAATTAGACTCTATTTTATTTTTTTCAATTACTTTTTTGTCTTCTTCTGATAATTCTTTATTTTGATATAATTTTAATAATATTCCTTTTATCTGATTTGTTATTGCTTGATTACTTAATTCGTCTTCTAAGTTTTCAGTTTTTAAATCTTGAACTCCTAGTGATGTATTTTTTTCATTGTCGATGTTTTTTCTAGTTCCAAGTTTAACTGATGTGATAATACCATTAATATCTCTTTCTATAGTCAGTAATTGCCAGCCATTTCCATAATCTACGAGTAGTGATTCACCAATTGTATTATCGTTTGAAGGCATGACATCATATATTTCATTTATTCCGTAATTTTTTCTTAGGAAATCGGTTATTTCTTCGATATTGTTATCAAATGAGTTATATGTCGTCTCTGTTTTATGTTCGGTAAATCTATCTTTTTCTCTTTCAAATGAGTTATCAATTTCCATATCTAACTGTTCTTTGGAATTTAATTTATCAAAGTCTAGACTTCTTAAAACTTCTTCATAGATATTAGTATCTGGATTAGTATGGGTTATTACATAAGGAATTCCGTTTTTTTCATATGTGATTGCAGATTTAGTATCAGTGATTTCAAATTCATTTATTCCGTGATCTTGAAATATTGTTTTTAAATCTACATTTAGTTTTTCTTCAATTATTTCTTCTTTTTGTTTTACGTTGTCATTTTGCTTTTGAAAAGCCGAATTTAGTTCTTCTAATTTATCTTCATAGGCTTTAAAAGTTTCATAATAAATGTTTTGATTATCTATGTTAAATTTTTTAAGACTGTTTAAAAATTCATTTTTTATTTCTTCTTCACTAATAAACATATTGTTTTTGATTTTATTTAATAATTCTTCACCGACTATTTGAACAATTCCAACTACGATGTTTTCAATGTGAAGGTCAAAATCTTCTTTAGTATTTAAGTTTATTTTTTTATAGTTTCCATTATAGTTAAAAACTGTTATATTTTTATTACTAAAAGCAAAAATATACATTTCTCCGTTTACAAATATTATTTTTTTATCCATACCATCACTTCCTATCTATATTGTATATTATTTTAGTTTAATTTTAAAGAAAATAATGTTTTATATTGACATTTGTGCGACACTCTTTTTTCGAACGGTTGTTTATGGTATAATGAATGTGGGTTGATAGTATGAAAATAATTATGCATATTGATGTTAATAATGCTTTTTTATCTTGGTCGGCTATTTATATGCTTCAAAATGGATTTAAGTATGATATTAGAAATAGTTATGCCGTTATAGGTGGGGATGAAGAGTCTAGAAGAGGAATAGTTCTAGCTAAATCTATGCCAGCTAAAAAAAGAGGTGTTGTTACTGGTGAGACTTTGTATAGTGCTCGTAAGAAATGCCCTAATTTAAAAAGTTACCCACCGAATTTTATGTTTTATAAAAAAATGAGTGAGAGTATGTTTGAATTAATTCGAAAATATTCTCCAGATATTGAACAGATGAGTATAGATGAGTGTTTTTTAGATTATACTCCTGTTAAAAGATTATATGGTGATGAGATAGGGTTTGCTTATAAATTAAAAAAAGAGATATATGATACTCTTGGGTTTACGGTTAATATTGGTATAGCTAATAATAAATTATGTGCGAAAATGGCATCGGATTTTTCAAAACCTTATAAAGTTCATACTCTTTATGAATATGAGGTTAAGAAAAAGATGTGGCCGCTTAAGGTAGATGAATTATTTGGTATCGGAAAGCAGACTTCTATTAAATTACATAATTTAAATATTCATACTATCAAAGATTTAGCTTTGGCAGATCCTGATTATTTATATAAATATTTTAAAAATCAGGCTATTTATATGATAGAAAGTGCGAATGGAAAAGGTAGTGATATTGTAAATTCTATTCCGGATGATCCTAAAGGAATAGGAAATGAAACAACTTTAAGATTTAATATATCTAATAGGGAAGATTTATATCCTTATTTACTTGGACTTTCTGAAAATGTATGTTTAAGACTTAGAAAACAAGGCAAATATGCCTATGTTGTCGCTGTTACTTTAAAAGATATTTATTTTAAAAGAAGGAGTCACCAGAAAAAGTTAGTTAATGCGACTAATTCGACAGAAGAAGTATATAGAGTTTCTAAAGAAATACTATCTGAGATGAATACGGAAGATGGTATTAGATTAATCGGTGTAAGACTTGACAATCTAGTTAGCTCTTCTAATCATCAAACTAGTTTATTTGAAAGTATAGAAAAAAATGAAGATAATACGAATCTCGAAAAAACTGTGGATAATTTGAAAGAAAAATATGGATATAAAGTTATTAAAAAAGCTTCGCTTATGGAAAATAGTGTAGGAAATAAATATTTGAATAAATAGTATTTATTGTGATAGAATTTGTTTTGTGGAGGTTTGATAATAATGTGTGAATTAAAAAGATATTTAATAGATTATCAGCAATTTCAAAATATGGATTTTCAGATTAGAAATAGTTGGAAAGATTCATATAACGAAATCGCAAAAGAAATAGAAGAATTAGAAGAAAGATTAGAATTACTTAAAAAACAAGCTTTTGAGATTAAAGAAAATGGTGAAGAGAAGTCTTATATACTTTCTAAAAAATTTGATGAAAATCACGAAGATAAAATATTTAATTTTAAAGTTAGAGACTTAGTTTGTCAACTGTCTGATAATTTAGGGGTTAATCCAGAAGAGGTTAATGTATCTTTAACTAATTTAGATGATTATTCATCAGATGAACGTAGATATGTTTGTTTAAGTTTAGAATGTTTAGGTGAAATTTATTGTTATTTTTGGTCAGCTGATGATAGTGTTTTAGATATTGACGATTGTTATGATATAGATGTTCAATGCAGTTTTTCATCTTTGGCAAAGGGGCTTATATTATATGAGTCTAGTGGTGGAGATATACTAAAAAGATCTATTCTGGATGTATATGAAAAAATACTATTGGAAGACGGAAAACATTTTATAAAATAGGAAAGAGGTAAAAACTCTTTTTCTTTTTGTGTTAAATTGTGTATAATGGATATGGAGGGTATGGAAGTGAGTATTATATATATAATAACTTTAGGTGTTTTATTTTTTGTCTTATTTTATTTTAAAAAAACTGATAAGAAAATGAATATGATTGTGTGGATAATATATAGTTTTTGTATACTTTATTTTTTAAATGTATTTGAAGCACTTATTTTATCTTTAATTAATATGAAAAATACATTATTATCGTTTTCATTTTTTAATTTATCTATTTCTTTTATTTTATATTTTATCAATAAGAAAAAATATGGGGAGTTTAAAAAACAAGAATATTATTTAAATAAGAAAGAACTTATTATTTCATTGATTTTTATTATTATATGTATAGTTTTTGGATTTTTTAGATTTTCTGGTTTTAGTTCAATTAATTATAGAATAAGTGATGCGACAGTTCATTTTAAGATGAGTAAAGATTATAGTCAATATATGAAGTTATTTGATAGTGGTTTTAAGGATGTATTTTATAAATTTGATAATTCGATGTTTGGTTATTATATTCCATGCGGACTTTTTATGAAGATTATGCCTTTTATGGAAACGGTAAGTTACAATATTTTTAACACTTTATTTTTATGTTTGATGGGTTTATGTTTTTATGCGACTTTGCTTACGATAAAAAAAGGTGATAAACATAATGTTTTTACAACACTTATGTTAGTTTTGTATGTTCTGGCATACCCACTTAATTATTTTTTATTCGGTTTTGGGTATTTAGGTCCTGGAATACTTGCATGTAATTTAATATTATTGACGTGGGAATTTATTAGTAAATATAAGAAGAAATATTTGTATGGTTTACTTTTACTTTTTAATTTTGGACTTTTTGTAAGTTATTATTTATTCGCACCAGCTGTGTTTCTTTCTCAAGGATTATATATGTTATATCTTTTTATGAAAGGAAAATATAATCTTAAACAGTTATTTGTTTATGGTATTATATGTCTACTTATACCGACTATTTTTGGATTTATGTATTTTATTATGTCTACTAAGGGAACTACGAGTAGTGCTATAAGTAGTTATAGTATAGATGGTTATTCGTATATGAATTTAATCGGAAATTATATCTTATTAATACCTTTAGTTTGTTATTCTATGTATGTTCAAATTAAAAACAAAAAGGTTAAATTTGATTTTGTATTTTTAATATGCGAAGTTGTTTATATTATTTTTACATTCTTTTTAATAGGAGGAAAAACTGTTTCACCATATTATTTCTATAAATCTTATTTTATCCTTTGGATATGCGTTAATGTTTTAGTATTTAAACTCGTTAATTACGATGAGTATAGGGTTATACTTAGAATTAATTATGTACTTTTACTTGTCGCAATTATGTTTTCTGTTTTTGATGTTGAAAAAATGGTGAGTAAGAAAAATAATAGTTTTAATTATAGTGGTTCTATTCATCAACTCGGTGATATATATGCTTTCAATGTAGATATGATAAGTAATGATTATAAAATTTCAAAAGACGAGATATTATTTTTAAAAAGTGGATCTAAATATTCTAAAGAATGTAAGCTGAGTAAAGGAAAGAGGTTGCCATTTTTGGGGTATTATCTTAAGAGAAGATGGCTTTATACACTAGATACTTATATTCCTGCACTTAAGTATAAGAAAAATGATATGAATGATGCATTTACTTCTTTGGTTGATTATGATGAATTTAAAAATGATGATGAAGTTAAATGTTTGATGATTTCGGATGAATTTATTAAAGAAAGTGATAAAAAGTATGATATAAATTATAATGATTATAAAATATTATTTGAAAATAAATATGGAAAGTTAATTAAGAAGAAGTCATAGATTATCTATGATTTTTTCTTTAAATTGTGTATAATGATATAGGGATGGTAGAATGAATGAAAATATTATAGTAGAAATAGCGAATGATTTAAAGATTAAAAAGGAGCAAGTGTCGAAGACTTTAGAGCTGCTTTCTTCTGGAAATACAATTCCATTTATCGCTAGATACCGTAAAGAAGTTACTGGTAATTTAGATGAAGAAGAAATTAGAAAAATTAGTGAAGTTTACGAGTATCAAGAAAACTTACTTAAGAGAAAAGAAGATGTTATTCGATTAATAGATGAAAAAGGTTTACTTACTGATGAGCTTAAAAATAATATTCTTAAAGCTTCAAAATTAGTCGAGGTTGAAGATTTATATAGGCCTTTTAAAGAAAAGAAAAAAACTAAGGCTACTGAAGCTATTAAAAATGGATTAGAAGGTCTTGCTAAACAGATTATGGCTTTTACATCTAAGGATGAAGATAGTTTAACTAAACCATTTTTAAATGACAATGTTAAAGATTCTAAGGAAGCTTTACAAGGAGCTTCATATATTATTGCCGAATGGATAAGTGATAATGCATATTATAGAAAATGGATTAGAAGAGTTATTTTTAATGAGGGATTTTTAGTTTGTAAGGTAAAAAAAGATGCACCTGATGAAAATAAAGTTTATGAAATGTATTATGACTTTAAAGAAAAAATCAGATATGCGAAAGCTTATAGAATTATGGCTATTAATAGGGCTGAGAAAGAGAAGGTTATAACTGTAAGTATAGATTTTGATAAAGATAAAGTTGATTCATTTTTGAAAGAAAAAATGATTAAAAAAGAAGCACCTTTTAATTATATTATCGAAGAGTCTATTAAAGATAGTTTAAAAAGATTAATACTTCCTTCTATTCAAAGAGAAATTAGAAATGAACTTACTGAAAGAGCATGCGAAGAGTCTACTCATAATTTTGGGATTAATTTAGAAAAATTATTAATGCAGCCACCTATTAAAGAGAAGATGGTTTTGGGATTTGATCCAGCTTTTAGAACAGGGTGTAAGTTAGCTATAGTTGATCCTACTGGAAAAATGTTAGATATTTTAGTTATTTTTCCTCATGAACCTAGAAATGAAAAAGAAAAAAGTAAAAAAATATTACTCGATGTTATAGATAAATATAATATAGATATTATTGCGATTGGTAATGGTACAGCTTCTAGAGAAAGTGAAGCTTTTGTGGCTTCGGTTATCAAAGAAGCTAAAAGAAAGGTAGAATATATTATAGTTAGTGAGGCTGGAGCTTCAGTATATTCAGCTAGTAAGCTTGCGATAGAAGAATTTCCTAATTTACACGTAGAAGAGAGAAGTGCGATTAGTATTGCTAGGAGACTTCAAGATCCTTTAGCTGAACTTGTAAAAATAGATCCAGAAAGTATTGGGGTAGGTATGTATCAACACGATGTTCCGGATAAACAGCTTAAAAGTTCACTCGATTTTGTGGTAGAGAAATCTGTTAATAATGTTGGAGTAAATATTAATACAGCAAGTCCTTCGCTTTTAAAATATGTTTCTGGACTTACGAAAACTAATATTAATAAGTTAATAAAATATAGAGAAGATAAAGGTAAGATCAAAGATAGAGATGAGATACAAAAACTACTTTCTGAAAAGGTGTTTAAGCAAGCTGCTGGATTTTTAAGAGTAATTGGGGATAACGTTTTAGATCGAACAGCTATCCATCCGGAGAGTTATGATAAAACTACTAAATTACTTAATTTTTTGAATTTAGATATTAAAGATATAGGAGAAGAATCTTTTAATAGTAAATTAGATATAGATATAGAAGAATATGCGAATAAAATAGAAACTGATAAATATACTTTAGAGGATATTATTAAGTCTCTTAAAAAACCAAATAGAGATCCTCGTGACGATATGCCTAAACCAATTTTAAAAAGTGATGTACTTGATATTAAAGATTTAAGACTCGGTATGAAACTCCAAGGAACTGTTAGGAATGTAACTCCTTTTGGAGCATTTATAGATATCGGACTGCATAATGATGGACTCGCACATATATCTAAATTGACTAAGAAATTTATCAAACATCCTAATGAAGTTGTAAGTGTTGGAGATATAGTTGATTGTTATGTGGATGATATTTTAATCGATAAAGAAAAAGTTTCTCTTTCTTTAATTAAACCAGAGGAAACTATATGAAAGTATTAATTATTATTGTTCTTCTTTTGACTGGATGTGTCAGTAATGCAGATTTTGAGAAAGAATGTACATATACTAAAGATAGTAACCATATTAAAGAATCGGTTAAAATGAATATTTTATACGATAATAAAGATGTTACAAAGGATGTTATTTATATGAGAAGTTTTAAAGCTTTAGATGATGAAGGTTATAAAACTATTGAAGATATTAAAGAAGCGTCTATTACTTATAATAGGAGATATGGTGATAAAGGAATAAAAATTACAGTTTCTAAAGATACTTTAGATGAATATGAAATGAAATATTATATAGATGCGAGAAATATTGATAGTGAAACTTTAAAAGATTTTAATTTAAATAAAAATTCAATTAAGTTATTCAATAATCTTCGAAAGAAAAGTATAGAATGTGAGGTTAAGGATGGAAATAATTAAAGCTATATTATTTGGAATTGTCGAAGGTATTACTGAGTGGCTTCCAGTCAGTAGTACTGGACATATGATTTTATTAGATGAGTTTATTAAATTAGATGTTAGTAAACAGTTTTATGAACTATTTGAAGTTGTTATACAACTAGGGGCAATACTAGCAGTTGTTATTATATTTTGGAAAAATATTTGGCCATTTTATAATGCGAGAGGTAAAACGAGGGTTAATCATACAGTTATTTCTCTTTGGGGAAAGATACTTGTTGCTTGCCTGCCAGCTGCGGTTATCGGAATTTTATTTGATGATTGGATAGATGCCCATCTACATAATAGTGTAGTTGTATCACTTACTTTAATTATATATGGTATTATATTTATTGTTATAGAGTCTAAAAATATAGGAAGTAGAACTACTGATGATTTAGGTAAGATAACTTATAAACAGGCTTTAGGGGTTGGGGGATTTCAACTTTTGTCTTTGATTCCTGGAACTTCTAGAAGTGGATCTACTATTATCGGTGGCCTTTTACTTGGTCTTGAAAGAAGTGTAGCAGCTGAGTTTACATTTTTCTTGGCTATTCCGGTTATGGCTGGAGCTTCACTTTTAAAATTAGTTAAGTATGTTTTGAAAGTAGGTTTTACTTTTAGTGGAATGGAACTTGGAATATTAGCTACTGGCTGTATTGTTTCATTTATAGTTAGTTTATTTGTGATTAAGTTTTTACTTAGTTATATTAGAAAACATGACTTTAAAGTATTCGGATGGTATAGAATTATTTTGGGGATTATCGTTTTATTATATTTTTGGCTTTTTTAAAGTGGATTTAATCCACTTTTTCTTGTTTTATCAATTATTATGTGTTAGTATATATGACCGAGGGATTTATATGGAAAGATATGTATTAAGCGAAATGAAGGATAAGAATTTTTCTAAAGGAGCGAATGAAATATATTTGCTTACAGATTATAATAAATTACAATATCCTGATTATTATAAATGGTTTTATGGGAAAAATATTCCAAGAGTTATAACAGGTAATGGTGAAATAATTTTTTATTTAGATGGTTTAGAAGTTGTAGGTCTTACGATTTTAAAAAAAGATTTTGAAGCTAAGATATGTACTTTTATGGTTAATCCAGAATATAGAAAAAAGGGTTTTAGTTCTAAATTACTCGAAGATTCTTTTGATTTTTTAGGGACCGATAAACCTTTGATAACAATTCCAGAGGGAAGATTAGATGAGTTTTCTTCAATAATTGATGCGTATGGTTGGGAAGAGTCTTCTATTACTTCCAAGTATTATACACCGGAATATGTTTTTAATGATTTTGGTAAAAAAAGATAGCAAAAAAGATTATAATGTGTTATTATATTTTTGTAAATGAGCTGTGAAAAGGAATAGTAATAGGAATTAATATCTAATAGTGAGTTAGTGGTTAGTGGAAACTAATGGTATTTACCTATGAACGCACCTTGGAGCTTATTCGCGTGTCAGCGTTATTGATGTAAAGAGCATAGTAAATTCTATGAATTAAGGTGGTACCGCGGGGTAAACTCGTCCTTAGTTTATGGGATTTTTTTATATAGGAGGGATTTTTATGTATAATAAATTAGAAAGTATTTTAAATGAATCGTTTTCTAAATTAGGTTATGAAGTAAAAAGTAAAGTTATTAAATCAAAAGAAGAAGGGGTAGATTTTCAGTGCGACAATCTATTTAAACTTGCTAAAAAATATCATAAAGCTCCTTTTATGATAGGTGATGAGGTTATAAATGATATTAAATCTAGAGGTGATTTTTCTTTATATTTTGATAGTATAGAATGCGTTAAACCAGGGTTTATCAATATATGTGTTAGTGATTTGCTTATTAATAACTCTCTAAAGAATCTTATTTCAAAAGATAAGTTTGGAGTTGAAATAGAAAATAGTACTATAGTTTTGGATTATGGTGGCCCTAATGTGGCTAAACCGCTACATGTTGGTCATTTAAGAACTGCTATTATCGGACAAGCTATAAATAATATTTTATCTTTTAAAGGAAATAAGGTTTTAAGTGATGTTCATTTGGGAGATATAGGTACACAAATGGGTCAGGTTATATATGGAATACTTGAGGATTATCCTGGTGTAGATTTTAATGATATAGATATTACTTTAGATTATTTAAATGAAACATATCCTAAAATTAGTGGACTTAGTAAAGAAAATGAAGAAGTTAGGAATAGATGTCTAGAGATAACTAAAGAACTTCAAAGGCAGCTTCAAGAAGGCACGGGAGAATACTTTACTTTATGGAAAAAAATATATGATGTTTCTGTAAAGGATATTAAAAGATTATATGATTTTTTAGATGTTCATTTTGACTGTTGGTATGGTGAAAGTGATGCGTTTAAATACTATGGTGAGATGTTTGATTATTTTAAAGATAAAAATGTTTTTAGAGAAGACGATGGCGCTTTAGTTATAGATGTTAAAGAAGAAGAAGATAAAATAGAAATGCCACCATGCATAATTAGGAAAAGTGATGGAGCTTATTTATATGCGACTTCTGATTTAGGAACTATTTGGCAAAGAAAAAAAGATTTTGATCCAGATGATATAATTTATGTGGTAGATGCAAGACAAAGTTTACATTTTACGCAAATATTTAGAGCAGTTAAAAAATGTGGATTTTATGATGGTGGGTTAGAATTTTGTGGTTACGGAACGGTTAATGGAACGGATAATAAGCCTTTTAAAACGAGAAGTGGTGGCTCATTTAAATTAGATGATTTGATAAACGAGGTTAAAGAAGAATTTATTTCACTTAGAGAAGAAAATAAACAAATGAGTGAAGAAGATTTATCTAAGATTGTAAATTCAATTATTAAGTTTGCTGATTTACAAAACGATTTAACGAGAAATTATATTTTTGATATTAAGAAATTTAGTGAGGTAAATGGTAAAACAGGTCCTTATATCTTATATACTTATTTGAGAATAAGTAAATTATTAAGTGGTAATGATGGAACTCTTTCTGATGAAATATATAATGATATAGATAGGAGTTTACGTTTAAAACTTTTAGAGGTTAATGATATTATTGAGTTATCAGCTTTAGAAAGAAAACCACATTATATTGCTAATTATCTATATGAACTTTCAGTTATTTCAAATAATTTTTATGAAAATAATAAGATGGCAGAAATAGATGAAAAAATTAGAAATGATTATGATATAGTTTTAAATTTTAATAATTTAGTTATTAAAACGTTACTTAATTTACTTGGAATATCTATTCCTAGCAAGATGTAAAAAATAGACAGATTTCGATTTAAAGAAATCTGTTTTAAAATAAGAAATTATAAGCTTTTAATTTTTCTATGTGTTAAAAAAAATAAAAAAGTGAAAAAAAAGCTTGAATAAAGGTTTGAAAAATGATATATTATTTTTAGAGTAGGAAAGCTACTTCGAAAATTTATAAGGAGGAAGAGAAAATGGAATCAAAACACAAAAATGCGTTAATAGGAGCTTTACTTGCAGTAGTATTTGTAATGGCAGTAGGTTATGCTGCATTTGCTCAGCAACTTACAATCAATGGTACAGCTGAAATCACTTCAAGCTGGGATATTCATTATGATCATTCACAAGATACAGTTGATGGTCAAGTAGTTACTAGTCCATCTTGTGTAAGTGGAATGGGTGGTACTACATGTGGTAGTGAATCTGATACTGCTAATCCTTACGGAACTATCACTTATACTACTGATACTGATGCAACTATTTCAGTTAAGTTAGTTCAACCTGGTGACAAAGTTACTTTCTATTTAAAACCTAAGAACTTTGGTACTGGATTAAATGCTACTGGAACTATGTCTATTGCTGATACTACTACATCTGGTTATACAGGAATTACTTTACCTGCTACGACAACTGGATTAAAAGCAGCTACTGTTGCAACTAAAGATCATATTCAATTTACAGTAACTCCAACATTTGATAGCAGTTTAGCACCTGGAGAATATGATACTATTAAAGTAGAAGCTGAATACTTAAGTAATCAAACTACTAACGAAGTTATTCCACAAACTAAAGCTGGAATTAAAGTATCTATTGATTATACTCAAGTATCATAATAATGTTTTGAGAGATTACCGTTTTGGTAATCTTTTTTTTGCTTTACACCCCTAGTGTATAGTATTATAATTTTTTGAGTAAACTACTTGATGAAGTGTTAAAAAAATGTTATATTCAATTTAGGTTAAATATTTTATGTGTGAGGAGGAATAATTATGGAGGCAAAACACAAAAATATGCTTATAGTTGCACTACTTGCTTTAGTTATGATTATGGCCGTTGGTTATGCAGCATTTGCTCAAAATTTAAATATTAATAGTACATCTGAGGTTAGTTCTAAGTGGGAAGTTAAGATAACTAATATTGCTGTAAAAAAAGTTATGGTTGGTGGAGTAGAACAAGATGATATAACTGGTACAGCTAGTAATAAAACTACTTTTGCAGTTGATGAGGATTTCCCTTCAACTTCTGCAACAATTAACGAAGCTGGAACTATGGCTAGATTTAGTTCTGAATTAAGATCTCCTGGAGATTCTATAACTTATGATGTAACTATTACTAATAGTGGAACTTTAAATGCTAAAGTTGGGGATATTCAGTTTGAAGAAGCTAACGCAACAACTCACTGTATTAAAAATGGTACTACTTGTTTAGAGGATGATCCTATTTATTATGGATTTACAGGTCTTGCTCAAAACGATGTTATTACAGCTAATGGTGGAACTGCTCATGTTTATGTAACTGTAACTTACGATGAAAATGTAACTTCACAACCTGAAGCTAATATTGAAAAAGATGCTACTTTAAGAGTAGACTGTGTACAGGCACAATAAAGAACTTTTATATAAGTTCTTTTTTTGTATTGATTGTATTTTTTTTTTATGTTATATTAATAATAGGATAGGAGAGTGTTATAATGGCTAAGCCAAGAAAAGTTGAGAAAAAAGATACTAGTAAGGATGAAATTTTTAAGAATGTAATGATTGGAGTTTTAGTTGCAATAATTGTTGTCATGGGACTTGGATATGCAGCTTTTACTCAGCAACTTACTATTAATGGTACTGCAGAGATAACAAGTAAATGGGATGTTCATATCAAATCTATTGTTCCTGATAAGAATGCTACTTCAGTTACTGAAGAGGGTAATGTAAGATATACTTCTGCTGGAAGTATTAGTTCTTCTGTATTAAACGCAAATACAGCTGAATTTTCTGCTGTTTTAGTTGCTCCTGGGGATACTGTTAATTATACTGTAACTGTAGAAAATAGTGGGACATTAGATGCTAAAATTGATACTAATGGTATTGTATTTAGTGATTTAACACAGATGAATAAACTAGCTAATAATACAGCTGATGATGCTATAGTATTTAGTTATTCTGGTATTGGTGATGGTACTGTTATTAATAAAAATGGTGGAACTAATGTATTTACTATTTCTGTAACTTATAATTCTAGATTTACATCACAACCAGAAGGTGGACAACTTAGAAAGAATTTAGAAATGATTTTAAATTATATTCAAGCTTAATTTATATTAATAAATAAGCTTTTTTCTGTTTTATTTAAAAAAATAATTTTTATTTTAAAATGTGTTGTAAAAAGAAAAACTATGTGTTATAATTTATTATAGTAGGAGTAGCACGATTGCTATTTCAAAAGGGGTCATAATATGAAAAAGAACTTAATCATTTATGGTCTTCTTATAGGTTATTTACTATTGAACACGTTTGTTCTTTTGCCTATGAATTTAAATTATTACAATGAAATTATTAATCCTTGTTTATGGATGATGATTTGCGGTGTTAGTGCTTTTCTAAGCAATGGTGCATCGTTAAGAATAAAAGGTGAAAGAGATAAAATTCAAAGTTTGATAATAGTAATGATAATTTATGTTATTTGTTACTTTTTACTTGGTTTGGTGTTCGGCTTTGAGAAGACTCCGTATGCTAAGGATGTACTTAGTATACTTCGAAATTTATGGTCGTTTGTAGGAATTGTATTTTTTCAAGAATTTATTCGAGAAACAGTTGTTAGAAATGAAAAAAAGAATATACTTAATTATTTGATTATTGTTGTACTGTTTACTTTCTTACAATTAAATTTATCAAATTTTGCTTCAAACTTTTCAGATGTTAAAACTACATTTATATATGCTTCTACAACTTTGATTCCGGGTTTTTTGGAAAGTGCGATATTGACTTATTTGGTATATATTGGTGGCTTTAAAGCTAGCATTATATATAGACTATTTGTAATGGTTCCTCCATTTATTGTACCAATTATTCCTAGTTTGGACTGGTTTGGTATTGCGATGATGGGAATTGTACTTCCTATGGGTGTATATATTTATTTGAATTATATACATGTTAAAAGGTCAGAACAACTTTCTAGGAAAGAAAGGCGAAAATATAATCCAGTTGTATATGTTCCGGTGTTTGTATTTATCGGACTATTAGCAGGATTTGTTGTTGGTTTGTTTAAATATCAACCAATAGCAGTTGTTTCTGGAAGTATGTCTCCGACATTTAATAGGGGAGATGCAGCAGTTATAAGAAAATTAACTACACAGGAAAAGGATAAGCTTAAAGTTGGAGATGTAATCCAATTTGTAAGTGGTACTAAATTTGTTATTCATAGAATTTATGATATTTCAAATGATGAGTATGGAAATAAGCTATTTATCACTAAGGGTGATCATAATAATGCTCCAGATGTTGGTAAGGTACATTTAGAAGAAGTAAAAGGAAAAGTTTCATTTATTATTCCACTAATCGGTTATCCATCAGTATGGCTTAGTGGAGCAATTTAATAAGAAGGGGAGAATTTAGATGACAAAAGCAAAGCGAAAAGAAAATGAAAACAAAGTTATTTTAAAACAGTGGGTTAGGGTATTTATTTTAATTGTTACTATAGCTGTTATGATTACTTCTATAGTTTCAATTGCTAAATCTTTAAATCCAGAAGTGATTATGAATAAAAAACTATATTCATATAATTACAATTCTGGTATGAATTATAAGGTATATTTGAAAAACAATAGTTTTTTCACTTCGCCTTATATGCCAATGAATAAACAATATATTACTTCAATTATCGATCATATTGAGGTAGAAGCAAAGTATGATTTTACTAGTGATACTGATTTAGCTTATGACTATAGTTATAGTATTAAAGCTACTGCTAGAGGAATGGCTGAAGACTCTGATGGTAAGAAGATCGATGTATGGTCTAAAGAGTATCCTTTAGTACCTGAGACTAAAAATACTGGTACTGGTAGAAAGGTTACTATTTCTAAAACATTTAATGTAGATTATAATTATTATAATCAAGTACTTACTGATTTTCGTAATCAATTTGGATTATCTGTAGATGCTAGAGTAGATGTTACATTTAATGTTAAGATTAATGGTGGTATGCCTGGCGCTGCGACTAAATCATTACAAGAAAATAAATCTATGACTTTACAAATGCCTTTACTTGTTCAAACATTAAAGATTAAACCTGACTTTGTAAATAATGGTGGAGATACAGTATATGAAAAATTAGATGATCAAGGTAAAAAGATAGATGTTAATTTATTAGTAATTGGTGTATTATTGTTAGCTGTTTCTATTATTGTACTTATTAAAGTTGGTAAGAGTTTACTTGTTGTAACTAGAAAATCTGAATATATTTTAGCTGTTAACAAGATTCTTAAAGATTATGGTGACATTATTGCTGAAACTCACAATATGCCTGATTTAAATAAATATGATATTGTTAATATTAAAAACTTTGTAGATATGGTTGATATCGAAGAAGAATTACATTCACCTATTATCTATTTTGAAATTGAAGAAGATTCTAAATGTGTATTCTTGATTCTTAATGAGAATACTGCTTATAGATTCTTACTAAAAGAATCAGATTTCGATCATTTCAACGCTAAATCTAAATAATAGTATATGAAAACGAGATTATATCTCGTTTTTTATTTTATTTAATAATGTATTTACTTTATTATTATCTTCATCATATAGTATTATTCTTACATCTGTTTTTATTTTTTCATCCGTTTTATCTATGTTATCTGAATGAAGTATTTTGGTATATTGATTATTTATTATAGGATATATTTTCCCAAATTTGTTTTTTAATAGTATATTTTCACCTTTCAAATAAAAATCTTTTAATATCATTAATTCTAGTTTTCCATATATTATTTTTTCAATATTTTTGGAATAATTTAATATTTCATTGTTTGGGACTTCTGGGGATAAAGTAACTGCTTTTACATTATATTTATTTAATAGTTTTACACTTTCACTATTGGTAATGTTTAATGTATAGTCAGTTATTATTTCATTATCTTTATAATATTTGTTTAAACTACCTAGTTCATTAATTAGTAGTTTTTCATTTTTGTATTTTTTAAAATCTTTTATTATGGATGGAAGTCTATAGTATATGTTTAAATCTTTATATTTTTTATAAAGATTATAATCTTCTGTATAAATTCTATCTACTTTATCTTTAATATTTAGTAGTTGTTTTTCTGTTTTAACTTCTATCGATATTTTATGATTATTAGATATCATTTTTTCCTTTTTATAATTAAATGATACTTTATTATTTGCTTTTGTTCTTTTTTCTATCAATTTATCTATTAAATTATGTCTTAATTCATTTAGTATTTTTAGTGGAATAAATACATTTTCAATATCAATATTTATATTTTCAATTTTAAATGGGGTATTTCCTATTTTATTTAGTTTTTCTTCTATTTCTATTTTTGATGTAGGTCTATTTTTAGCTTTTTCTAATGTTACCGATTTTTTAGTGATTGTGTTTGTGCCATCTGAAATAGTTAGCGTTAGTGGTTTATTAATGTATCCTTTTAAGTTAAAAGATATGCCTATTTTTTTGTTTGGTGTTTTTCTAATTTCTTTTAATAATTGTATATCTATAGTTTTATTAATTTCAGTATTTTTTTTAATATTAATTTTGTTATCTATTACAGCTATTTGTCCTTTATCTATGTGATTAACTAATAGTCCTTTTGTATTATAAATTTTATTAACTATCATTCCTTTATTTTCATTTATAAATCTTATTCCATCTTCCATGTAGAGGTTATCATCTAGTTTAATATATATTTTTTTATCAGTTATTTTCGTTGTTTTGCCTAAATGATATCCTATATGATTTGAAGATGATGTGTTGTAGATGTCATTATTAAATAAGTATCCTTTAGTAAATTTTCTATTATATAATTTAGCTAAGTTTATAAGTTCTTCTTTTTTTACTTTTGGTATTTTTCCTTCATAATATTCATCTATTAATCTTCTATAAACTTTTGTTACATAGCCAACGTATTCTGGGCTTTTCATTCTTCCTTCAATTTTTAAACTAGTAATATTTAATGAAAGTATTTTATCTATATTTTCTACTGTGCATAATTCTTTTGTGCTTAGAGGATATTTGATGTCCAATTTTTTTCCTTCTTGATAAATTTCATATGGTAATCTACATGATCCAACGCATCTTCCGCGGTTACCACTTCTGCCACCATTTAGACTAGAAAAAAGACATCTCCCACTATATGATACACATAGAGCTCCGTGAATGAATATTTCAATATCTATATCAGTTTTTATATTTTTGATTTCATCTATTGTCATTTCACGAGCTAGAACAGCTCTTTTGACGCCGATATTTTTAAGAAATTTTAAACATTCATCATTATGACAATTTGCTTGAGTAGAGGAATGTATTTCTAAGTTTGGTATTAGTTTTTTACATAAACTAATCATACCGATATCTTGCATTATTACGGCATCGACTCCTATTTCATATAAATATTTTAAATAGTTAATACATTCTTCGATCTCTTTTTCAAATATAACTGTATTTACAGCTACGTATAATTTTACACCATATAGATGAGTATAATAAACTGCTTCTTTTAATTTTTCTTTATCAAAGTTTTGAGCAAAGGCTCTTGCACTAAAATTTTCCCCACCTATGTATATGGCGTCAGCACCATTATTTATAGCTGATAATAGTGTTTCCATATTTCCTGCTGGTGATAATAATTCAATTTTTTTCATATTAAAGTTCCTTTCAAAATTCTCTCATATTATACCATAGTTGATTGACTTATGCATTTAATTATTTTATAATTTATATAGGATAGGTGATTGGTAATGAAGAAAAAGGGTTTTACTTTAGTCGAATTATTATTAGTTATTGTTATTATAGGATTAATTGCGCTTATAGTATATCCATCAATACTTAGAATTATCGGTGATGCGAGAACTAGTTCATATGAAAACCAGGTAAAAATAGTTGAAAAAGCTGCTAGAGCATGGGGATATAAGAATGCTTTATTATTACCTGATGGTAGTGGTTCTACTGATAAGGAAAAATACGGCTGTTTAAAATTATCTGTTTTAACATCTGGAGGTTATCTTTCTGTAGATGAGGTAAAAGATCCTAGAACTACTGGTAAGAATTTGACTGGTGCGGTTAGAATTTCATATTCTAGTGGACAGTATGTATATGAATATGTCGATGAGTTAAATGATTTAATTAGTAATGATAGTAGATGTACGGTTTACAATTAATCTTAAAAAAAGTATAATGGTAGAGGTGAGTTAAATGGGAGATTTTTTGAAAGCACATAGAAAAGGAATTAAAATTGGTTTTCTTGTATTTTTTGTTATTATAATTTTGATTAGTATTTGGTTATTTGTTATGCCAACATTTAAGAAAAATAAATATGGTGATAGATTAAAAGATTTGAGTAAACACAAGATTTCGAATGAAGTTGTTAATAAAATTAAAGATAAAGCTAATGGTAATGATAGTGTTAAAAAGATAGATTATAATAGAGAAGGTAGAATTCTTTCTTTTATCATAACTGTCGATAGTAATTTTGGAGTTGATCAAGCTAAGGAATTTGCTAAAGATATTTTAGATGAGATTAGTGATGATAATAAAAAATACTATGATATTCAAGTATTAATTACTAGTGATGAATTAAGTGATAATTATCCAATTATAGGATATAAAAATAAAAATAGTGATGAATTTAAATATGGGAATGCAGGTGGAAATTAATGAGTAAGAAAAGTAAAATAATTCTCGGAGTCATAATATTATTCAGCGTTGTTATTGGTCTTTTGTATTTTTTTATGAATGAGGATAATAATACTTCGCTTACTGTTTCACAAAAGAAATGGATTGAAAATAATAAAAATAGTGTTATTGATTTAGCTGTTTTGGGTGGAATTCCAGTATTAAATGAAAATGGTAATGGTTTATTTTTGGAATTTATTTCTTCTTTAGAAAAAGAGACAGGTCTCGAATTTAATGAGCTTTCATATACAAAAGGGGAGAAAGCTGTTTCTGATTATTCGCTTGAGGTTAGTGACAATACTAATAATGGAATACTTTTTTATAGAGATAATTATGTTATAGTAACTAAGAAAAAAATATATTTTAATGACGTTACTGAAGTTTCGAATTTGAAAATTGGTGTATTGAAAGGTGCTTCAGCTGATATTAATAATTATTTATATGGAAGTAATAATTTAGTATTTACTGGATATGATGATATTCCATCGATGTTTACTGATTTAAATGGAGATTTAGTAGATGGTATTGTCGTACCTAAATTAGATTATTTAAAGACTATTTTAGAGTATGATTTGAATATTGCTTATAATATCGATGAGTATCCAATTAATTATGTTTTTAAGTTTGGAGATAATGAAAAGTTAAATAAAATATTAATTAAATATTTTGATGGATATAAAAAGAAAAAATTTGATAAAGCATTTAATAAATATTTAGCTAATGCATATTTTACTTATGAAAAAATTGACGAAAAAGAACAAGCTTCTTTTAGAAGTAAAAGATATAGTTATGGCTTTGTGTATGACGAGCCTTATATGATGAATGTAAAAGGAAATTTAGTTGGATTTAATTATTCATTTATTAAAAAATTTGCGAATGCGGCAAATATAGAAGTTGATTTTAAAAGATATTCTAGTAAAGAAAAGTTATATAATGATTTTAATACAAATAAATTAGACTTTATATATGGCGATTTAAGTGTAGGTAAATATAAGATTAAGACTTATAGTACAGATCCTATTTATAATAATAAAGTTACTTTAATTACTAAAGGTAGAACTGATTTAACGGTTAATAATATTTCTTCTTTAAATGATGCAACTGTTATGGTTGTGAAAGATAGTTCTGCCCATAAATTTTTAAAGAAAAATGGAATTAGAACTAAGACTTATGAGACAACTTCTTCACTTGTAAATAGTTTATCTGGTGATAAAGTTGCTTTAGTTGATTCATACGTATATGATTATTTTGTAAGAAATAATCTTAAAGATGCGATTAAACTTAAAACAATTGATATTCAAAGTGATTTTGGCTTTGTTTCTAGAAATATAAAGGAAAATGAAATATTTAATAGATTAATGGATTTTTATATTTCTTTTGTAAGTAGTAATAAAATTGTAAATGAAGGTTATAAAAAAATCTTTTCTTCAAATAATAATCTTATGATGTTACAAGTAACATTAAGTATTTTAGTAATTATTTTAATAGGAATTATTATATTTTTACTTTTCTATTTACTTAAGAAAAGAGGAAAATATGATAATAAATTATCTAAAGCTGATAAGCTTAGATATGCAGATTCGATGACATCTCTTAAAAATAGAGATTATCTAAACGACAATATTTCTAGATGGGATGAAAGTAAAGTTTATCCACAGGCTATTATTATAATTGATTTAAATAATATAGCTTATATAAACGATAATTTTGGACATGCTGAAGGAGATAAGGTAATCGTCGAAGCTGCAGGTGTTCTTATTAAAAATCAAATGTCTGATAGTGAATTAATCAGAACTAATGGTAATGAATTTTTGGTATTTACTATCGGTCATGAAGAGAAAGATGTAGTTACATATATTAGGCGATTAAATAAAGAATTTAAAGAACTTTCTCATGGTTTTGGAGCTGCTATTGGATATAGTATGATTAATGATGAGATTAAGACTGTCGATGATGCAGTTAATGAAGCTACTATCGATATGCGAAGGAATAAAGAAGAAGTAAACTAGAGGGGATTAGTATGGTAAAGAGTTATTTTAGTAGAATATTTGATTTGATTACGAGGCCTGAAATGAAAGTACTTCCTGGACAATTAGCATTTTTCCTTGTGCTTTCTATATTTCCACTTCTTACACTAATTGGATTTATAATATCTAAAATAACTCTTTTATCTGGCCCTTTTTTTAGTGCGGTATCTAGTTTTTTTCCTAAGAATATTGCTAATATTTTGCTACCTTTTGTGTCTCAAAGTAGTGGAACTGATAATATTGCTTTAATAGCTATATTAGGTTTTATTTTAGTTTCAAATGGTACATATTCAATTATAGTTACATCTAATCAAGTGTTTGGTATTAAAGACGGAGACTATTTACGTGGACGATTAAAAGCTTTATTTATGATATTTTTACTTTTATTTTTATTTGTATTTGTTTTTATAGTTTTAGCGTATGGTAATAATATTTTTAGATATATTATAAATCTCGATATTTTTTCAAATGTTCGTGATAGTTTGTCACTTATATTTTTCTTCTTTAGGTGGCCAGTAGCATTTTTAATATTATTTTGGTTTTTGAAGGTATTTTATACTGTCGCACCTGATGAAAAGATATCTGGTAAGTTTATGAATAAAGGTGCTTTATTTACTACTGTTGGATGGATTTTAGCAACTTTTGTATATTCTTATTACGTAACTTATATTGCGGATTATTCTTTATTATATGGAAGTTTATCGGGTATTATTATAATGATGATGTGGATTTATTTTTTATCATATATATTTGTTATGGGAATTGCGATAAATGCGGATGAATATTTAGTTTATAAAAGTAAGCATAAAAAGAAGAAAAATACTAATAATAGTTAATGGGTACATATTATGATTACCTGGTATGTACTTACCCCCAGACTACTAGTACTTCATGTTTTCTTCTTATAGAATTCTAAAAAGTATTAAAAGGTAATGATTAGACGAGGATACGTTCTTCGCCTTTTTTTTATTCATTTATATGAAATGCCTTTTTTTGTTTTTAACTTTGTTTCTTTTATAAAAAGTGGTATAATGATTAGTGATTGAGGTGTTATATGAATAATTTTAGTAAGAAGGCGAAGAAATTATTTAAAAATGTTAAGGAGAAGGTTATTTATTTTTTTAAGAACAATGTTTTGTTTTTTGCGTTTGTTATATCTTCTTTATTTAACGGAACTTTACTTAGATTTTTAACAGTAAAAAATTATACTAATTTTAGTCCTATACTTGCTGATTTATCTTTTATTTTGTTAGTAGGTTCTTTAGGATATTTATTTAAACCTAAAAATAGATTTAGGTATTATATTATTTGGTCAATTATTTTTACTTTAGTTTGTTTAATAAATTCAGTTTATTATACTAATTATGTTTCTTTTACATCTTTTTCACTCCTTGCAACTAGTCTTCAGATTTTTGGAGTAAGTGATGCACTTCAAACGATTATGGAGCTTAAAGATTTTAGTTATATTTGGGCACCTTTGATGCTTATATTTTTACATATTAAGCTAAAGAAAAATGGATATTATGATAATTTTAAAATTAATAAAAATTATAAGGTTGGAGTTTTTAAAGTAATGCTTGCAGGATTAATAAGTTTAATTATGTTTGCTTTTACTTTAACTGGTACAGATATTAGTAGACTTTATAAGCAGTGGAATAGAGAATATGTTGTTATGAAATTTGGTATTTATGTTTATCAAGGTAATGATTTGATTGCTAGTTTAAAACCACAGATTAGTCCATTATTTGGATATGATAAGGCAGCTCGTGAATTTAGAGAGTATTATAAAGAAAATGAATCTGAACATAAAGAAAATGAGTATTCTAATATACTTAAAGATAAAAATGTAATTGTTATTCATGCTGAAAGTATTCAAAATTATTTATTGGATACTAAGATAAACGATAAAGCAATTACACCTAATTTAAAGAGACTTGCAGATGAGGGAATGTATTTTTCTAATTTCTATGCACAGGAAAGTGTTGGAACTAGTAGTGATACTGAATTTACATTTAGTACTTCTTTACTTCCTGCTAGTAGTGGTACTGTGTTTGTTAGTTATTATGATAGATATTATCCTTCTATTCAAAAGATTTTAAATAATAATGATTACTTTGTATTTAGTATGCATGCGAATAAAGGAAATTATTGGAATAGGGAAGCTATGCATAAATCACTTGGATATGATACATTCTATTATTATGATAAAGATTATAAGTTAGACGATATGGTTGGACTTGGTTTATCTGATAAATCATTCTTTAGACAGTCAGCTAAAAAGATTGGTAAGATATCTTCTAAAAATGATAATTTTTATGGACTTATGATTATGCTTACTAATCATACTCCATTTGATGGTATTACAGAAACTGATTTAGATTTAACTTATAGATACAATAAGAAAGATGAGACAACAGGAGAAGAGACAGAAGTTGTTAATGATTATTTGAAAGATACTACTTTAGGTAAATATTTTACAACCGCACATTATGCGGATGAAGCTATAGGAGAATTTGTCGAAGAACTCGATGCTGAGGGAGTTTTAGATGATACGGTTATAGTTATATATGGAGATCATGATGCGAAGATAAAAAGAGGAGAATATGATTTTTATTATAATTATAATCCAGAGACTGATTCTAAAAGAGATAAAGAAGATCCTCTTTATAAAGAATATACAAAATATGATTATGAATTAAATAGAAAAGTTCCATTTATTATTTGGACTAAGGATGAAGAATTAAAGTCTAAAATTAATAAGGAAATTAAAACAGTAACTGGTATGTATGATGTTTTACCAACATTATCTAATATGCTTGGGGTAGAGAATAGTAAATATGCTTTAGGACATGATGTATTTAGTACTGATGATCATTATGTAATATTTCCTAACAGTAACTGGGTTACTGATAAAATGTATTATGATAGTCAAAACGGTGAGGCATTTACTTTAGATGCAAATGATGTTATAGATGCTGATTATATTAAAAAATATACTGAGATGGCAGAAAAAGAAATTGCCGTGTCTAATGATATTATAGTTCATGATTTGATAAAGAAAACGGAGGAGTCTAGTAAGGTAATAAAAGGAGGCAAATAATGGCTAGGAGAAGAAGAAAAGTTAAGTTTAGCAGAGTGTTTATTTTACTCCTTTTGATTGCTTTAATATTTGTTTTTGGCTATATGGCTATTAAGAAATTTAGTAGTAAGAAAGTTAGTAAGGTTAAAGAGATATCTTCTATTAAAGGATATGGTTATACTTTGAGAGCAGATGCGACAGATTATTACAAAAGTTTATTTAAAAAATTAGATAAAGTATTAAAAGAAAAAGATGTAGATATGGATGAGTATGCTTCTTTGGTTAGCCAAATGTTCGTAGCTGATTTCTTTAATTTAGATAATAAAATAAGTAAGAATGATGTTGGCGGCAAGCAGTTTGTTTATACTGATTATCAAGGTGATTTTGAAAAATATGCGAAAGATTCTATTTATAAATCTGTTCAAAATAATGTATATGGAAATAGAAAACAAGAGTTACCAATAGTTAGTAAAGTTACAGTTTCTAAAAAAGATAGTGAATCATTTAAATATGGGGATAATACTGATAGTGAAGCTTATGTATTTGAATTTGAGGTCCAATATAAAAAGAACTTAGATTATCAAGAAAGCGGTAAATTGGTTTTGATTCACAATGATAAAAAAATAGAAGTTGCTTCGATGAGTGATAATAATTAGTAGATGAAAGTCTACTTTTTTCTTTATTTTGATTCTTTACAATTTATTATAGTAATGATAAAATATATTTAGAGAATAGGTGAGGGTATGAAAAAGTCAGTTGTTTTAATTTGGGTTTTGGTTTCAATTTTATTTATAATGAGTAGTAGTTTTACCATATATGGTTTGTATTTAAATTTTAGAGAACCAGCAAAACCAGAACTATTAGTTCAGAGTGTTTCTGTTTCTGATACAGAAAATGGTGGTGGTAGTATTGGGAATCCAATATATTCTAATTCTTCTATTACATTTTCATCTTCATTACTAAATCCTGGTAGTAGTGTCACTTATAAGGTAACTTTTAGTAATGATAGTAATAAAGATATTATTTTAACTGATTTTGAAAAGTCTACTCCGGAAAGTTCTGATATTAATTTTGAATTAGTAGGAGTGACTAAAGGAAATATTATCTCTAAAAATAGTACTTTTGATATGTTAGTTAAAATATCTTATGATAGTGAATCAAAAGGAAATACTAAGATTAATACTAATTTAACTGTTAAAGTAGATTACGAGGAAAAGTAATCTATTTTTTTTGCTTGAATATATTTAATATAGGTGATGATCTATGAATGCGAAAGAAAATTTTAAATTGTTTGTGAAGAAAAATCCAAATTTGTTAAAATATGTTCAAAATGGTGATATGAGCTGGCAAAAGTTTTACGAAATGTATGATATGTATGGAGAAGATGATAAGATTTGGAATAGTTATTTAAATAATAATTTAAATGATTCTATAACTAATGGTTTATTTGATATGATTAAGAATTTAGATTTTGACAGTATTCAAACTGGAGTTAGTAGTATGCAGAGGGTAGTAAGTTTACTTCAAGATATGACAGCCCAAGATAATAAGGATATAAAAGAATATAAGCCTAGACCACTTTATAAACATTTTGAAGATTGATATTACCAATTCAATTTAAGATAAAAGAAAATCCTTATTATTTGAGATATTTGAGGGCTAATTCTCATTGGTATAAATTATTAAATAGAAATCCAAATTTGTTTAAAGAATTCGAAGAAGAGGTTAAAAAAGAATATCGATTGAATAGAAGCGATAAATTAGAAAATATGATAAATACTTTAGAGATGATGGAGAAAATTCTTTCAACATTTAAGTAATAATGGTATTATATTATTAGGTGATTTTTATGCGTATTATAAGTGGTAAATATAGAGGTAAAAAATTAAAAGGATTTGATATAGAAGGTACAAGACCTACTATGGATAGGGTTAAAGAGTCACTATTTGGTATGATACAAGGTTATATTCCTTCTTCGGTTGTTTTAGATTTGTTTGCTGGAAGTGGTTCACTTGGATTAGAGGCAATTAGTAATGGAGCGAGTAAGGCTATATTATGTGATAATAATAAAAAAGTAATAGATATACTTAAAGATAATATTAAATCGTTTGATGATGATATTGAATTATTATGTGTAGATTATAAAAAATTTTTAAAAGAAACTGAATATAAATTTGATGTTATATTTTTGGATCCTCCTTATAGAGCTGGAGTTATGAATAAAGCTTTGAGAATTATCGAGGAGAGAGAATTATTAAATGATGGCGGAATTGTCGTTTGTGAATATGAAAATATAAGAATTGAAACTAATTTGGAAAAGATTAAAGAAAAAAATTATGGACCAAAAACAATAAGTGTTTTTAGAAAATAATTTTTTTTATTATTTAAAAGTAAATGTGAATATTTTATAGAATAATTATTTATGAGGGGGTGATAACGATGAAGAAGTATCCTTTTGTAAAGCAAACTGGATTAAAAGATTGTGGTCCAGCATGTAGTTTGATGATTATAAAATACTATGGCGGTTATGTAAGTTTAGATAAACTATGTGAAATTATGAAAACAAATAAGAGTGGAACTACTGCTTACCATATAATTAAGGCATTTAGATTATTTGGATTTGAATGTGATGGCTTTAAATATGACGATATTTCTTTAGTTAGTTTTCCAAGTATTATGCATATAAAAACTAACTCCTACACCCATTATGTTGTAATATGGAAAATAGACTATAAAAGAAATTATGTTATTGTTGGAGATCCATTTAAAGGAAATATTAACATGAAAATATCAGATTTTATTTCTATATGGACAGGTTATACTATTTCTATGAATCCTATTAAAAAGATAGTTAAAGAAGAAAAACCTAAAGTATTTAGTTTTTTATATAATTTAATTAAACCAAATGTTAAATATTTAATTATTACAAGTATTCTTTCTTTATTTACTGTGTTTTTTTCTATAATTCTTTCTTTCTTTGTTCAAATAATCATTTCTAATATGAATAGTAATTATTTGTTTTTGATTTTGGTTTTCTTTATCTTTTTAATGATTTTAAATGCGGTTTTTAATTATTTTCGAAATTTATTTATGGTAAGATTTGGTAATAAGCTCGATAAATTGTTATCATATAATACTTTTTCATCTATTATTAGACTCCCTTATGAAGCGTGCCTAAGTAAAACGACTGGAGAGACAATGAGCTTTTATAATGATTTATTTTTGATCAAAAGTTTTGCATTAAAAATAGCGGTTACATTTTTAATTGATATTCCAATTATTTTATTTGTTTCTTTGTATTTCTTTAAGAATTCATTTTATCTTTTTTTAATTAATATTGGTTTTTTAATATTATATTTATGTTATTTTTTATATAATAAGAAGAAAGTACTATTTTTGTCTAGCGAAGTACTTAATTCAAAATCTATAGTAAATTCTTTTATTACGGAATGTGTTTCCGGGTTTGAAAGTATTAGAAATTTAAATATTCAATCTAAAATGAATGAAAGATTTAAAAGGAATTATGACAATTATTATGATATAAATGATCGTTATGAATATTTTAGAATAAAAAAATTATTTTTTAAAGATTTATTTTCTAATTTATATTTTATTTTGATAGTAGCTATTTGTTTGAATAATTCTTTTAAATTATTTTTTACAATTTATTATCTTTCATCTTTATTTATTTCCTCTTTAGAAAATCTTTTTAATTATGATTTTGAATTTAGTGAGGTTATATCTTCTATTAGTCATATAGAGTATTTGTCTTTAAAAAAATTAAACAAGGAGGAGAATAATTTTTTTGGAGATATTAGTATTAGTAATTTAATGTATAGTTATGATGGTATAAAAAATGTTTTAAACAATATTAATTTAAAGATAAAAAAAGGAGAAAAGATATTAGTTAGTGGTGAAAGCGGTAGTGGTAAAAGTACACTATTTAGAATTATTAAAGGATTTTATGATGACTATAATGGTAAGGTTACGATAGGAAAATACGATTTAAAAAAATATGATTTTAATAATATTTTATATGTTTCTTCTGAAGAGACATTATTTACTGGAAGGATAATCGATAATTTAAATATTAGAAATTTAGATTTTGATAGAGATATGTGTGAAATAGATGATTTTGCTATTGATAATAATGTTATTTTAGAAAATGGATTTAATTTATCTAGTGGTCAAAGACAGCGGATAGGACTTACTAGAGTAGGTAAATTTGATATTTTGATAATTGATGAAGGATTGTCTTGCGTAGATATTAGTATGGAAAGACGTATTTTAAAGAGACTTTTTAAAAAGAATTTAGATAAAACTATTATTTTTATTTCTCATAGGCTCGATAATTTAGATCTTTTTGAAAGATTTATTAAACTCTCTTCTGGTAAAATAATAGTCGATGAGGTACGCAATTATGAAAGGATGTGATTTTTATTATTTTAAGTAAAGAAGAGCTAATTAAAGTAAATGGTGGTGGACCAAATTTTACTCTGATTGGTGGTATAGGAGCTGCGATTGCATTTTTAATTAGTTTAGTTGATGGTTTTTTAAACCCTGGTAAGTGCTGATGAAGTTATCTAATGAAGAGTTAATTAATATTAGTGGTGGAGCGGTTACATCGACATTTATAAATGCAGCAGTTAAAGGAATAACTTTATTGATAGAACTAGGTAAGAGCTTAGGTTCGACTATTAGAAGAATATCTGAAAAGAAAAGTTGTTCTATATAATTATTAAAAGTGAGATTTTCTCACTTTTTTTTTAGTTTTTTTAATTTTTTCTTTAAAAACAAAAGGAAACGTGTTATAATATGGATAGCCGAGAAGGGAGGGATTTTTATGACAAAAGTAATGGTTAGAAACGGAAATGTCGATGGTGCACTTAGAACTTTAAAAGTCGATAAAGATGGCTCCCGCAGAAAAATTAGAGAAAATATGGAAGGCTATTTAAAACCTGGAGTTAGAAGAAGAAGAAAAAAAGAAGAAGGCATCAGAAATACTAAGAGAAGAAATAGAAGAGAAAATAGAAGTTATAGTAGTTTTAGTAGTAATCATTATACTAGACCTGTTAGTAGAGTTAACAGAGAAAAAAAAGAAGAAACTTCTGAAAATAATGAATAAGACCAATTATGGTCTTTTTGAATAAAGAAAGGGTGTTTATATGAGAAATCAAATTTTAGAAGATTTAAAAACTGCGATGAAAGAAAGAAATAAAGTTAAATTATCTGTTGTTAGAATGGTAAAATCAGCTATTCAAATGGAAGAGTTAAATAAAAAAAGAGAACTATCTGATGATGAAGTTATAGATGTTATATCTAAACAAATTAAAACTAGAAAGGATTCTATTAAAGAGTTCGAAAAGGGTGGAAGAGATGATTTAGTAGCATCTACTCAAGAGGAGATTGATATTTTATCTACATATTTACCTGAACAATTAACAAAAGAAGAGTTAAATGAATTAATCGATAAAGTATTTGAAGAAGTTAAGCCTGAAAGCTCTCGCGATATGGGAAAAGTGATGAAAGCACTTACACCACTTGTCAAAGGTAAGGCTGATATGGGTGAAGTAAGTTTAATGATTAAAGAACGTTTAAAGTAGGTTATTGCCTACTTTTATTATTTTGTTTTTTTTGTTATAATTATTTTATTAGGAGGGTTAAAAATGGCTAAAAAAAAGGAAAAAGATATTAAGAAAAGCGAAGAGGTAATCGATAAAGCTATAGAAGAAAAGGTAGAAGTAATATCTGAGAATGTTAGTAAACCTATGATAGATGTTCAGTCTATTAAAAATGATTTAACTGACTACATGAGAATGAGAATTGATAAGGAAGTTTCTGAAGCAGTTGAGAGAGCTAATAAAAAAATTATTCATCATAAAAATTCTATTATTATTAAAAGGGATATTTTAATTGTTGTTTTATTGGTTATATGTTTCTTTTTAGGATATAATTTATATAATGTATCTAATATAAATATCGATATTACTAGAGCTAAAAAGAATGAAAGTACGAAGATTAAAAAAACTTCTGTAAAAGAAGAATCTAAAGATTCTGAAGAAGTAAAAGAAAAAAGCTTAGAAGAGAAGAAAAGTGAATACGGTTCATTAATAGATGATATTATTATTGATGAAGAAAGTGATTATATTGATAATTTTTACGATGGAGATTTAACAGATGAAATAAAACTTTATCTTGCCCTTAATCGTTTGGATGATGTAACGAATGAAGATGATACTATATATATAGACGATGATAAATTAAAGGAAAGTTATGAAGAATTATTCGATAGTGAATTTAGTCCTAAAAGTTTTAAGTATGGAAGTTTTAGTTTCCGTCATTTGACTGCAAAATCAATGTTTATAGCGGATGGTGAATTTAAAAAAGTTAAATCTAATATAAAGAAAGAAATAACTGAAATTAATGAAGAAGATGATAAAGTTATAATAAATACAGTTGAGGGAATTGTTAAAGATAATAAACTTTATGATATAAAAGGCAGAGAAATTAAAAAATATAACGGTGGTAAAATGGATGAGTTTGAAAGCTCTTTAAATAAAATTAAATATGAATTTATAAAGATAGATGATAAATATAAGCTTTCAAAGATAGAAAAAGGTAATTAATATTACTTTTTTTATTTTAAAATGTATTAAAAAAATGTTACAAAAATACTATATTATGTTATAATATTGTTGGCTTTTTTAAAAAACATGAATGTGGATGTCTTTGCCTAGTGCCTTATTTGGTGGTTTAAGACTTTGAAATGTTCAGAAGTTGTAACAAAAGGAGGAATGAATATGGCAGTAGTATCAATGAATTTACTACTAGAGGCTGGTGTTCATTTTGGACATCAGACTAAAAGATGGAATCCTAAAATGAAGGAGTACATCTTTACAGCTAGAGATGAGATCTATATTATCGATTTACAAAAAACAGCTAAAAAGTTAGAAGAAGCTTATAATGCTTTAAAAGAGATTGTGGCAAATGGAGGAAAAGTTTTATTTGTCGGAACTAGAAAACAAGCTAGTGAAGCAGTTAAGGATGAAGCTCTTAGAAGTGGTTCATTCTATGTTAATGAAAGATGGCTTGGAGGAACACTTACAAACTTTAAGACAATCAGAAGAAGAGTTAGAAGACTTGAACAAATAGAAAAGATGGAAAAAGATGGTATTTTTGAATTACTTCCTAAGAAAGAAGTTATTCATATTAAGAAAGAATATAATAAATTAAATAAACTATTATGTGGTATTAGAGATATGTACAAATTACCACAAGCTATGTTTATCGTAGATCCATCTAAAGAAGAAATTGCAATTAGAGAAGCTAGAAAATTAAATATTCCAGTATTTGGTATTGTAGATACAAACTGTGATCCAGATATGGTTGATTATGTAATTCCTGGTAACGATGATGCAATTAGAGCAGTTAAATTAGTTACTGGTGTAATTAATAATGCTATTGTCGAAGCTAACGGCGGAAAATTAGTCGATTATGTAAGTGATAACAGAAAAGAAGAAGGCGAAGATATAATGAAGAAAGCCTTGGAAACTGTTAAGAGAAAAGAAGATAGAAGACCTAGATTCGACCGTAAATCTGATAGAAAATTTTATAATAGATCATCTGAAAAAGTAGAAAGAAAAACTACTAGAAAAGAAGCTTTTAAACCTAAAACTGAGGAAAAAGCTCCTGAGAAAAAAGCTGAAGTTAAAGAAGTAAAAGAAGTTAAAGCTAAAAAAGAAAAAGCCACTGTAGATTTATCTACTAAAACTGTAGCTGAACTTCGTGAAATGGCTAAAGCTAAAGAAATTAAAGGTATTTCTACTATGAAAAAAGCTGAATTAATCGAAGCTTTAAGTAAGTAATTTAAGGGTGACTTTATAAAGTCGCCTTTTTAAATAGAAAGAGGAGGAATAATATGATTAGTGCGAGTTTAATTAAGGATTTAAGAGAAAAAACTGGTGCAGGAATGCTTGATTGTAAAAAAGCATTAGAGGAAAATGGAGGAGACATCGATAAAGCAATTGATTGGCTTCGTGAGAAAGGTATTTCTAAAGCTGCTAAAAAAGCTGATAGAGTAGCAGCTGAAGGAGTTGCTGCTATTTTAACTAAAGGTAACGATGCAGTAATTTTAGAGATGAATTCTGAAACAGATTTTGTCGCTAAAAACGATAAATTTACAGAACTTGTTAAAACTATTTTAGAGACTGTTATCGATAGTAAAGCTAATAGTTTAGAGGATGTTTTAAATTTAACTTGTGGTGATAGTACTATCAATGATTTAATTGTTGAAAATACAGCTACTATAGGTGAAAAATTATCTCTTAGAAGAATTGCTAGAGTAAGTAAAGAAGATAATGAATCATTTGGTGAATATATTCACATGGGTGGTAAAATTGCTGTTTTAATAGTTACTGAAGGAACTTCAGAAGAAGTTGCTAAAGATGTAGCTATGCATGCAGCTGCTATGAGACCAACTTATGTAAGTGAAGAAGATGTTCCTAGTGAAGAAGTTGAAAAAGAAAAAGCTGTACTTACTGAACAAGCTATGAATGAAGGAAAACCTGAAGAAATAGCTAAGAAAATGGTTCAAGGAAGAATTAAAAAATTCTTTAAAGAAATTTGTTTAGAAGAGCAACCATTTGTTAAAGATAGCGATGTAAATGTTAAAACTTTCGTTAAAAATAATGGTGGAAGTATTAAAGCTATGTATAGATTTGAAGTTGGTGAAGGAATCGAGAAAAAAGAAGAGAACTTTGCCGAAGAAGTTGCTAAACAATTAAAATAAGCGTCTTGTTAGATGCTTTTTTTGTATTTATGTGTAAAAAATGTATAAAGTAATATTGGTGTTGATTTTGCAAAAATATTAATTGTTTTTTTTTTGTTTTTTTTGATAAAATTGGTATGTCATAAAAAATAGGAAGGGTAGAGAAAAAAATAACACATAAAAAATAGTAAAAGACTAGAAAAAAGAGAAGATATGTGATATCCTTAAGAAGGATAGAAGAGGAGTGAATAAAAAATGAGACAAAGTGGGAGAGATAAAAGAAATTATTTAATTATTGGACTATGTGCCGTAGTAGCAATAATGGCAGTAGGATTTGCGGCATTTAGTCAGCAGCTAACAATTAATTCAACATCGGAAGTAACAAGTTCATGGTGTGTAGGATTTGATACAAGTAAGACTACTGATTATGTAGCGACTCCAGGACTATCTGGAGCTACTACACCAACAGCAACAATGTCATATAGTGGAAATACTTGCGGAAGTGATAATCTTCAAACAGGAGCAAGTTTATCTGCAACATTTAAACAACCAGGGGATCAGGTAGTATATACATTTACAATTAAGAATGCATCAACACTTAATGCCAAATTAGATAGTATAAATGAGAATTTAACAACATCAAATTCAGCTATAGAGTATGAACTATCAGGAGCTAAGGCAAATGATATTCTTGGGCCAAATGATACTACGACATTAATAGTAACAGTAAGATATAAAGATAGTATAACTAACTAACCAGAAGTAACAACATGGGGACTTGAGTTAAAACTTAATTTTTCACAGACAAGTGATTCACCAGTTCCACCAGTGCCTACATATACAGTTAATGATTTAAAAGCAAATACTGTCACAACAGGAGATGGACTTTATGATAATGGTGATGGAACATATACTTATAAAGGAAGTAATCCTGCTAATTATTTAAGCTTTGCAGGAAATATTTGGAGAATACTTGGAATAGATTCAACTGGTATTAAAATTATTTCTAATGAAAGAATAGATTTAACAGGTTATTCTGGCGTAGTAGGATCAAATAGTTTACTAGGTCAATTTGATGGACAAGGACTTAGAGATTCTTCTAGTAATGGTGCAGGTGGAACATACTGTTCACAAGGGTCATATGGATGTAATATTTGGTCAAGAGATTATACACCATCTGGAGACTATACAAATGGTAGTTATACAGGAACTGTATTATTAGATTCAGAGCTTAAAACATTTTTAAATGGAACGTATTATACTAGTACTCTTAATTCAAATTCAAATATAATAGATGGTACATATAATGTAGGACCATATAATAATGAATCATCATATACATGGACAGGTAAAGTAGCCCTTTTAACTGCTCCTGAGTATAGGGCAGCAGGAGGCTCATCATCATATCTTAAAAAGTCCTTTAATTGGTGGCTTTTGTCTCCGAGCGCGAGTAATGCGTACAGCGTGTTCTGCGTTTATAGTGGCGGCGACATCACGGGCAACGGCGCGCACTACAGCAGTGGTGTCCGCCCTGTTCTCTATCTTTCATCAAATATCACACTTTCGGGTTCAGGAACAGACTCTAATAATGCTTTCACAATTTCATAACAAAAAACAAATAAGGTAGTAGAATAGATATAATAAGAAGAAGCGTCATTCGCTTGGCGAATGCGCAAGGGTCTCTATGAAATGTAGGCCGGCATCTTTGATAGGTAAAATAAAAGTCCACGAGGGAATCCGAGTGGAAGATTAAAATAGGTAAAATATCTAATAGTAATGCATATAATTAAAGTATCGAAGTCGATACTTTTTTGGAGTGATTTTTATGGAAGAATTATTTATTTTAGATAGTGAGAGTAAGAAAATTAATGTTTATTTAGACGACAAATTAATTAAGATTATAGATGATGTCAGAATTGGACTAAATGGCGTTTGTGATTATAATGATATGGTAGAAGGTGGAAAGAGAACACCTAGGGGACTATATAATTTAGGGGTTGCTTTTGGAAGATATGATTTAAATATAAATTATCCATATATTAAAATAGATAATGGTAGTTATTGGGTAGATGATATTAATTCTAAGTATTATAATTCTTTTGTAGAAGTAGATGGTAGTGTAGATACATTTGGATATGATTATATTTTTAATTTGAATAAAAAAGAATTTAATTCAGCTGAGCATTTAATTGATTATAAAAAAGCTTATGAATATGGTGTGTTTATAGAATATAATACTGATAATAAAATAAATGGGCTTGGTAATAATAAGGGTTCAGCTATATTTTTACATTGTTATGGTGAAAGTGATTATACTTATGGATGTGTGGCTATAAGTAGAGATGATATGAAATGGGTGATTAACTTTTTAGATAGGAATAAAAATCCTCAAATATTAATAAAATAACAAGTTTTTATGCTTGTTATTTTTTCTTTGGATTAATTGTTATTCCATCATCAGTTTCACTTAGATAATTATCTGGAAATTCATATGGTCTATTTTTAAGATCTTGGGTTTCTAAGTTTTCTTCAAGTAATTCTCTATATTCTTCTACATTTTGTGGTAATAATAATCCTTGTTTTAGTTTTGTATTTGTAATTGCGTTTGCTATAGTACTTTTTGAAACTTCTTTATTTGATTTGCTTACTATGTATGGTCCTATTTTGGCGAAGAAATCATAATAGTAATCTATTTTTTTATTAATGGTATCTATGGAATCTATAATTGGAAATGATTCAAATGTATTTGAATAATCATTTTTTAGTTCCAAATATTTATTATAATCTAGATTTTTTATGGTGTTTATTATTTTATCATAAATTAGACTTAGACTATTTAGTATATCTTTTTTATAATACTGTTCTATTTTTTCATTTATCTGGAAAGGTGAGTATTTATTAGAATCAAATTTATCTTTTGGTGGTGGAGTTATTTTCGTTAGTTTTTTTCTAATTAATGTACTTATTTTTGTTTTATATTCTTCTAGATTATGAACGTCAAATATGTAATCTAGATCTTGAAGTTTGAAAAGTCTATTTGATTTTTGCATGTAGTCCATTGGCATTAATAGATTTCCATATAAGTCATTTTCTAAGTCATTATCCCATGTTGGATCTGTTATATAAAATCCATCTATTCCATATTTTTCATCTTGAATATTAACCATTAATCTAGCGTGACCTGCATGCTCTAAAGGGATTTCTTCTTCAGTAAATCCTTTGTCGTAAGATATGTCTACTTGTGGGCTATAGTCTATAGAATCTATTCCTACTTTATCCAATAAAGTTTGAAGTAATTTGGCATAACCTACACAGACCATATAGTCATTATCTAATATATGTCTTAGATATCTTGATTGATTTTTATTTTCTTCATTTTCATTATATTTTTTATAGTTTTTAACGATATTATAGACGGCTATATATTTTTCGAATGGTGTCATATCTGAATTTTTAATATTTTCTACCATATTGTTTAATTTTTCTTCTTCGTTTTTATATTCTTCGAAAGGATAATCATATAAATCGTTATTAATTATGATTTTTAGATTAGTGAAGTTTAAATTTAAAATTCCTGATTTTTCTAAATTTGATCTTTTGTTACTTTCAAATTTAATTATTATGTTTCTGTCTTCTATACTATCTAGTATTCTTTTAACATTTGTTAAAAACTCTGGTTCTTCATTGTCATTTTTGATGTTAATTATCATGTTTTCTCTGCAGTATTTTAGATTGTATATTTCTTCATCTGTGATAGAAGAGGAAATAGTGATTTTACTTAATGTTTCTAAATCTTTAAATGTATAGTAACTAATTGCATATTTAGTAGATAATATTTTTCTTTCATTATTTGTTTCTAAAAATGATTCAATGTGTTTTTCTCTAAGTAGATCTATTATAGGTGATGATGGAGTAATTTCTTTAAATGTTATTTGAACTTCGTCATCATTTTCTATTATTTGTTTAATTAAATCGTCAGAATATGTATATTTATCAATAGTTACTGATTTACTATTTAGGGCATTTTCTCTTAGCGTTTCGATTATTATATCTTTATGTTTTTCAAAGAAGGCTGGATCTACAATAGTGCCTTTAAATAATCCTGTTTTACAAGCTGGATGGTTTTCATCTGTGTATGTTACTTTTAAATCTTGATTTAAGAAAATACTTTCTTCGGATAATGTTACTCGAGAACCTGGAATATATTCATTTTTTATTTCTATATTTGTGGTTTTTCTTTTTTTAAGATTTTCGATTAATTCTTCTATGGTATTATAATAAGTAAATTTATAGATATGATTATTATCCCAAATGTTTATTGCTTTCATTATATCACCAGCTATATTGTATCATATTTTTATGTGTATGGTTTTTATTTACACTATTTAAAATATTAATTTTATAAAAAAATTGTTTTCTTTATAAAAATATATTATAATAGTTAATGGGTAAGTGAGGTAGTTTGTAGTGAATTATTCAAAATTAAAAATTCCAAATCATATAGCTTTTATTGTTGATGGTAATGGAAGATGGGGAAAGGCTAAAGGATTATCTAGAAGTGGTGGTCATGAAGCTGGTTTTAAAAATTTAATGAAAGTACTTAGCTATAGTTATTCCAAAGGAATTAAATATTTTAGTGCTTATTTGTTTTCGACCGAAAATTTTAAAAGAAGTAAAGTAGAAGTATCCTTTTTGATGAATTTACTAACTGGAAAGCTTAAAGAGATTTTAAAGTTTTGTCATGATGAAAAGATTAAAGTAATTTTTTCTGGAAGAAGAGATAGACTTTCTTTGAATGTAGTTAGTGCGATGGAAGAAATAGAAGAGGAAACTCATCAATATAAAGATAGAATTTTTAATATTTGTTTTAATTATGGTGGTAGAGCAGAGATAATTGATGCAGCTTTAGATATTGCTGAAGAGATTAAAAAAGGTGAACTTTTACCTGCTATGGTTGATGAGGATGTATTTAGTCAACATTTATATCAACAACTACCTGATGTAGATTTGATGATTAGAACTAGTGGTGAGATGAGATTAAGTAATTTTATGTTATGGCAATGTTCATATGCTGAATTTTATTTTCCTAAAGTTTTATTTCCTGATTTTGACGAAAAAGAATTTGATAAAGCTATTTTAGAATATACTAAAAGAGATCGAAGGTTTGGAGGAATAGATTATGAAGATAAGAGTAATTAGTGCACTGGTAGCTCTAGCAATTGTTATTCCACTTATTATATCTGGTGGTATAGCATTTGATATAGGTATATTTGTAATTGGAATGATTGCATTAAAAGAGTTTTTAGATATTAAAGCATCTAGAAAAAAAATACCTATTTTTATTCAGTTAATCGCATATATTTTTATGACATTAATTGTTTTGGTGGGAATTAAAACTACTGATACTTCATTTAATTTTGATTATAGAATATTATCAGCTTTATTTATGTCATTTTTGATACCGACAGTATTTTATCATGAAAGAAGTACTTATAGTGTTACAGATGCATTTTATTTAATAGGTGGTATTCTATTTATTAGTATTTCGATGTCACTATTTGTACTTGTTAGAAGTATTGGATTAGAAGTATTTGTATTTTTACTTTTAATTCCTATGATTACTGATACATTTGCTTATATCGGTGGAAATTTGATTGGAAAAGATAAATTATTAGAAGATATTTCCCCAAACAAAACTGTTCAAGGTATGATTGTTGGTACATTTATGGGGGTATTTGTCGGAGGAGTATATTATCATACAGTAGTTAATCCAGAATTATCTATTATGGTATTAGGATCTATTTGTTTGTTCTTATCAATTTTAGGACAGTTAGGAGATTTAGTTTTTTCTGCTATTAAGAGATATTTTGGAAAGAAAGATTATTCTAATTTAATACCTGGACATGGAGGTATTTTAGATAGATTAGACAGTATTATATTTGTCGTACTTGGTTATATGATATTTATAAATATAATTTAAAAAGGAGGTTATTATGACTTTATTATATTTTATTTTAATACTTGGTGTTATTGTGTTAATTCACGAGTTTGGCCATTATTTCTTTGCAAAAAGATCAGGGATTTATGTTTATGAATTTTCTATTGGTATGGGACCTAGATTATTTAAGTGGAAAAGAAAAAATGATGAGACTGAATATTCTTTGAGACTTATTCCAATTGGAGGATTTGTTCAAATGGCTGGTGAAGAGATAGAAGATGATCCAGATGTTCCTAAGGATATGAAGTTTTCTATTAAAACATTTGGTCAAAAATTTATGACTGTTATTGCTGGTATAATGAATAATTTTTTACTTGCAATGTTATTGTTATTTCTTTACGCACTTTTCAATGGTGCTCCTCAAAATAAAGCTTTAATAGGAGAAGTGATTAAAGATACACCTGCTTATGAAGCTGGACTTAAAGAAGGCGATAGAGTACTTACTGTTAATGGTAAGAAAGCTGATACTTCTGATATATTTGCTTTAGAATTACAAGTTCATATTCAAGATAAAGTTACTTTAGAAGTTGACAGAAATGGTAAATCAGAAAAAGTTACTCTTAAGGCAAAGAAAGTTAAAGAAAAAGGTCAAGAAGTATACAAATATGGTTTTCAAATTACCGATGAAGTTAAAACAGGATTTATTGAATCTATAATATATGCGATAACTAAAACTATAAGTTTGTTACATCAAATGGTTCTTACTATATTTTATTTGGTTACAGGAAATTTAGGGCTTAAATCATTTTCTGGCCCAGTAGGAATTTATAATGTAGTTGGTCAAGCATCCGCTTCTGGATTTTGGGCTTTAGTAAGTTTGACAGCTCTTCTAAGTGTCAATGTAGGATTTATTAATTTATTACCACTTCCAGCATTTGATGGAGGAAGATTATTATTTATAATTATCGAAAAGATAAGTGGTAAAAAAGTTGATCCTAGATTAGAAAATACAATACACGCGATAGGATTTTTCTTACTTATGGCTTTGATGTTATTGATAACTTATAATGATATTATTAGACTGATTAAATAGAAACTTTTTAGTTTCTTTATGCACGAGTGGCGGAATGGTAGACGCGCTACTTTGAGGGGGTAGTGGAGAAATCTGTGTGAGTTCAAATCTCATCTCGTGCACCATAAAAATAATAAAATCCTTTTTTGAAAAGGGTTTTTTTAGAGGTGAGTTTAATGAATTTTAATATTTTTGATTATGTTTCATATAATTCAGTTGTTATTCTTTCTTATTTTTTTATATGTTTAGCAGTATTAGTTTTAGATAGAATTACAAAAGGTAAGGTTAATAATTTTTTTGTATGTAGAAGGGGTAATGTGTTTAATCCGATGAACTTTTTTAGATTGTTTTTATCTGGTGTATGTCACTGTGATTGGATGCACTTTAGAAATAATTTTTTAACTATTTTATTACTTGGCCCTATGTTAGAAGAAAAATATGGAAGTATGAATATTTTATATATGTTACTTATAACTACAGCTGTTAGTAGTCTAGTTCATTTGTTTATATATGATGGTGGAGCAATAGGGGCTAGTGATAATGTATTTATGATGGTGGTATTATGTTCTATAGTAAATATTTCATCTGGGAAAATACCTTTGACATTATTATTTATTTTAATGTTTTATGTATTTGATGAAATTGTTAAATTATTTTCTTCTAAAGGAGATCATATAGCTCATGATAGTCATATAGTTGGAGCTGTTTGTGGCTTTATTTTTGGATATTTTATATTTTAAAAGAAACCTAATATTAGGTTTCTTTATTTTGTACATGTCATACCTTGTTCTTTAGCTGCTTTTATAAATGCTTCAGGTGTTTCATCTTCTCCATTAAATTGTGTTTCAAATAATTTTTCAGCACTACTACGATTAGCAGTTACAGTGAATGTTACAACATTTCCTTTTTTCTCAGATGTTCCTTTTACACCATCAGTTTTTTCGAATTCTTTAACCTGTTCTTTAACACTATCGTAGAAAAGATCTATATAATCTTTGTAAGTATCTTCAACAGTATATGTTCCTTTAATCGTAATTACATCAACTTTATTACCTTTGAAATCAGTTGTTATTTCACTTTTTATTTTAATACCAGTTTGGCTTTGCTCTTGAGAACATGTTACAGTCTTTTTACCTAAGTTTGGAATAAGTAATACTGCAACTGCTATGGCTACAACAACTATTGCGGCAACAATAATAATTATTTTATTGTTTTTAGCTCCTGAATTTTGAGCTGTATTTGCTGGCATTCCTTGGTTAGCTACGTTATTGTCAAAAGATTGAATCCCTGGGTTATTGTTAAAAGATTGAATTGTTGGTTCAGGATTTGCTGTTTCTGTAGGTGTAGCCATTGGTTCAGAATTAACTGGTTCAGTAGATGTAGTCATTGGTTCAGGACTAGCTGTTTCTGTAGGTGTAGACATAAGTTCAGGTCCAGTAGGTTCTGTAGGTCCAAACATAGATTCAGAATTAACTGATTCAGCAGATGTTTCCATAGGTTCAGGATTTGCAGGTTCTGTAGCTCCAAACATAGATTCAGGACTAACTGATTCGTTAGGTGTTACTGTAGGTTCAGTAGGTGCATTCATAGGCTCTGGATTATTTCCGATTAATCCTCCTTGAAATATTTGTGTTTTATCATCTATTTGTTCATTAGTTGGTGTTGTGTTAATTGGTTGTCCACATTTTGGACAAAACATATCTCCTTCAGGTATTTGATTACCACATTTTGTACATATCATTTTCCATACTCCTTTCTATAATCACTTTAGCAAAAATGAATATGGTAGTCAATAGAATTTTCTTTTTTATTTTTAGTTTTACACTGTATTTTTTTTAAATCATTTTGAATTATCATAATTTAAGTGTATAATATATTCAAAGTAGGGAAGTTATGAAAGTAAATGATAAAGTAATGTATCATTTTCATAAAAATGGTATATATGATGATATGTGGACAGTTGGCAATTCTATTATTGTTGATGATAAGTTTAATAGTGCTTTAGTTTGTAGAGCTATTGCTGATTTTAATACTAATGGGTTGAATAAATATAAAGATATTTCTTTAAGTTTTATTGTCGATGAATATTTAAAACAAGAAAATGATATTTTATTTACTAAAATATTTGACAGTGTTGAATCGAAAGAGGATTTAATGAAACTTCTTATTATGTCTAGTAAGGTAATATGGGAAGCAAATATATTTAAAAGAGAGATGGCTTTGGAAGAAATACGAAGAAATTATTTTAATCATCTACCAAGCCGTAAACATTGTATATGGGTTATGCGAAAGCAGAGTATTGATTTTTGGAGAGGAAGACTAAAACCTTTTAAGGAATATAGTAATAGTTTGATTTTATATTCTGTGTCTTTAACTGGAGATTTGTTTAGAACTAATGAACTATTTTTACCATCTGATAATTATAGTTATGTGGAGTGTTTAGAAGCTTCATTTGATTATTGGAATCCCGATTTTAGTTTTACTGATGATTTGAAAGATGAATATTTATTTCAAGGAGAAGTAAAGATTTTAGATAAGGTATTATAAGGATGATATTATGGTAATAGGAACTTTTAATGTAGATAATAAGATTTTTGAAAACAATATAAATGGAGAAAAAAGAATGGATAAACTTATTTCTTTTATTAATGGTTATGATTTATCTATTTTAGGTATTCAAGAGTTAAGTAATTCTAATAAAAGATATTTAGAAAAAAAGTTAAAAGATTATAAGATATATGGTCATTCTAAAGGTGGTTTTTCTTTTAATGATGAATATAACTCTATAATAATGAAGAAAGATTTTACACATGTTAAAAGCAAGACATATGCTTTATCTAAAAAAATAGATAAAGTTGGTTCTAAATTTTTATTTAGTTTATTTCCCAGAATTTGTACAGTTGTTCATTTTAAATATGATAATCACTATTATATGATGATAAATACTCAGTTAAGTAGTTTTGTGAATAGGAATAAAGAAATAGATGCGTTAAATAAAATTATACTTCGAGAAAGAAAAAAAGATGAGTTTCTTATTATTACTATTGATTTTAATGGGAAGATTAACGATAGATTAAAATGGTTTATTACAGAAAACGGACTTAAAGTAGTTAAATTTTATACTAAGAGAAAAATATATGGAATTGTGGATAATATATTGCTTTCTAAAAATATTAAAATTATATCAAAAAGAACAGTTGGATTTAATGAAATAAAAATAAGTAAACATAATCCTTCAGTGGTTAGAATAAGTGTAAAAGATTAGAAATATTTGATATATTTTTAATCTTTTTTTAATATTTGAAGGTATAATTATATTAGAGGTGATATTAGTGAGAATATTAGTTGTTGAAGATGAACCAGTTTTAGCTGATATAGTTGCGGATAGTTTAAAAAAGGAAAAATATAGTGTAGATGTGTGTTATGATGGGGAAGAAGGAGAGTATAATGCTTTATCTGATATTTATAATTTAATAATTTTAGATGTTATGCTTCCTTATAAAGATGGTTTTGAAATACTTAAATCTATTAGAGAAAATAATATTAAAGCTAAAGTTATTATGTTAACTGCTAAAGCAGAACTCGAAGATAAGTTAACCGGTTTAGAGGGCGGAGCTGATGATTATATTACTAAGCCTTTTCACATAGAAGAGTTACTGGCTAGAGTTAATATTCAGCTAAGGAAGAAAGCTATTAAGGATGATAATTGTATTGAATTTGATGATTTAAAACTAAATTTAAAAACTTCAAATCTTATGTGCACGAAAAGTGGGGAAAGTATAGATGTTGGATTAAAAGAATTTTTATTATTGGAAGAGTTTATTAGAAATCCAAATATTATTATTTCAAAGGATCAAATATATGATAAAGTTTGGGGAATAGATAATATTTCTGATTCAAATAATTTGGAAGCATATTTATCTTTTGTTAGGAAAAAGATTAAAATAATTGGTTCTAGAGTTCAAATTAAAGCTTATAGGGGACTAGGTTATAAGTTAGAGGTGCGAGATGAAAAAGTTATTTAATAAAGTATTTTGGGTTTTGTTTTCGATTTTGTCTATTTTTTTGATTTCAATATTATTTATCTTTAATTACACTAATTATTCTGATGTAAAAAATAGGATTAGAAATAGTTTGAATATTATGGATAGACCTAATAGAAATAATATGGATGAAACGGAACCTCCTGGTGATAAAAAAAATATTAGATTTATGGATATTTCTGTTTATTCGGTTATTTTATCAGGTGATGAAGTTTTGGAAGTTATTAATCACGATATAAATTTAAAAAGTGAATCTGATATTAAAATGATTGCTAGAGAGGTTTTAGATAATAAGAAAAGCGATTATTATATTGGAAATTTATATTTTGATAAATATTCGTATTCTCTTTCTGGTAATGTGCTTACAATTTGCGAGAATGGTTCTGTTAACAAAGGAATAATAAATAATTTGATTATTTCTATATTTGTATTTGTTGTTTCTGAAATTATTATTGTGTTTGTTTCTCTAAAGATTACTGAGTGGATAAGCAGACCTGTAATAGATGCATTTAAAAAACAAAAAGAATTTATAGCTGATGCGTCTCATGAATTAAAAACTCCTCTTGCGGTTATTATGGCTTCTTCTGAAGCTTTAGAAAAAACTATGGATAATAAGTATGTTAAAAATATTGTCAGCGAATCTGAGAGGATGAATAAACTTATTTTGTCATTATTAGATTTAGCAAAGTCTGAAAATAAAAATAAGGAATATAAGGAAGTTGATTTATCTAAATTAGTGGAAAAGTCTATTTTAACTTTTGAAAGTATTATTTATGAAAATAATATTAAATTAGATTACAATATAGATCAAAATGTCAAATTAATATGTGATAGTGATGAAATTAAGCAAGTGATGTCTATTTTAATCGATAATGCGATTAAACATAGTGAAGAAAATGGTGAAATATTTGTAGAGATGCATTCTGCTAAAAACGAGGTAAATATAAATGTTAGAAATAAAGGAAAAGCTATTTCTAAAGAAGATGAAGACAAAATATTTGAAAGATTTTACAAAGCTGATAAATCTAGAAATAGAAATAGTAATACATATGGTTTAGGTTTAGCTATAGCTAAAAATATTGTTACTAATCACGGAGGGATCATTTCAGCTCATTCTAAAGATGGATATACTAATTTTAAAATAATATTAAAAAAATAATTTTTTTAATGTTCATTTAATGTATGATTTATATAATGTGATTGAAAGGAAGTGATGTGAATGAAAAGAAAAACTAAAAATATAATAATAGTTTTTTCAATTATACTACTTGGTATATCTAATTATTTTACTATTAGTTATGCTGGAAAAAGTGTGAAAAGTGAATCTAGTATGGTTCAAGGTGAAGGAGGCTTTGGTGGTATGACACCACCTGATATGAATAATTCTGAAAATTCAGATAATACTTCTAGTTCTGATAGTAATAATGTTGCAACTGAGACGAAAGGTAAAATTGGAAAATCTAATAATTCTAATACTCCACCAACTAGACCTGGGAATTCAGAAAATTCTAGTAATGATTCAGGTAATAGTTCTAATACTCCTCCAGCAAGACCTGATGATTCATCTAACTCTGATAGCCAAGATGATTCAAATGTCCCTACAAGACCTGATGATAATTCTGATAGTCAAAGTGATTCGTCTGATAATTCTAATATGAGACAAAGACCTAATTTTTCTAATAATAATCAGAAGATGAACTCTAATAATTCTAAAAATATAGATGTATTTTATTATGTCTTATTTGGAGTAGAAAGTCTTATGATAAGTATGTTAATTCTATATTTATTTATGTCATCATTTAACAAAAAGAGTTTTAAAGAGACTTTTGAAGTTAAGGATAAAATAGTAATATTTATTCTAGCTAGTATTATTTTAACTAGTGGACTTACATTTGGAGATGGATATTTAGCTCAAAACTTTTTTACAGAATCTTCTAATGTAACTAACTCTAGTAGTTCAGTTTCAGCTAGTGGAGCTAAAACAGTAGATGGTACAAAAGAGACGTTGACTGATACTTATGAATCTAGTAAAAGTGATGAAAGTTCTATATTAGTAAAAAATGGTGGGACTGCGACTATTAAAGGAGCTAAAGTAAATAAAAGTGGCGATAGTACAAATACTGAAAACTCTGAGTTTTATGGAGTTAATGCAGGAATATTAGTTCAGAAAGGCTCTAAAGCTAAGATAAGTAAAGCTACTATTAAAACTAGTTCTAAAGGAAGTAATGCGGTGTTTTCTACCGGTGAAGGATCTGAAATAGAGATAAGTGATTCAACTATAACAACTACAGGTTCTTCTTCAGCTAGAGGGCTTGATGCGACTTATGGAGGAACTATTAAAGCTGATAATGTTACTATTAAAACTGATGGTGGTTCTTGCGCTACATTAGCTACAGATAGAGGAGAAGGAACTGTTACAGTATCTGATTCTGATTTAGAGACAAATGGTTCTGGATCACCAGTTATTTATTCAACAGGAAATATTTCTATAGATGGAACTAATGGGGTAGCTAACGGATCACAGATGGTAGTGATAGAAGGTAAAAATTCAGCTACAGTTACTAATTCTACACTAAGTGCGAGTGGAAAGGGTAATAGAGGCGATGTAGATAATGCTGGAGTTATGATTTATCAATCTATGAGCGGAGATGCATCGACTGGTACTGGTAATTTTACAGCTAAAGATTCTACTTTAAAAATCGATTCTTCATCTGATTATTATAAAAGTGCACCTATGTTTTTTATAACTAATACGTCTGCTATTATAAATTTGGAAAATACGAAGTTAGAATATGGAAGTAATAAGTTAGTAAGTATTAAAGGTACTTCTGAATGGGGAAGTAGTGGTTCAAATGGTGGAGATTTAGTATTTAATGCAACTAATCAAGAGTTAGATGGAAATATTGAAGTAGATAATATTTCAACTATTACGCTTAATTTAACTAAATCAAATTATAAGGGAACAATTAATAGTGAAAATTCAGCTAAGGAAGTGAACATTAAATTAGATAAAAATTCTAAGATTACTTTGACTGGTGACAGTTATGTTTCAAGTTTAGAAGATGTCGATGATTCTTATAGTAATATTGATTTTAATGGTTATAAGTTATATGTTAATGGAAAGGCAATTAACTAGATTTTATGTCTAGTTTTTTTCTTTTTTGTAAAGTGATTATTTTTTTTAATAAATTGTGTTGACTTTTATTTTTTTTAATGTTATTATATAAGTAACTTAATAGGAATAGAAGACAATTTAATTTTTAATTATTTGTTTGATATATCTACTGTAAGACACGTTCTTATTCTGTAATATATTTAAATATTTAATTAGAATTATTATAATTGTATATTAAGTTTAAAATTATTATTTATTTTAATTAATTATATTATTAATATAATTAAACTATAATTAATATTTTAATTACTTGATATATTATTAAATATTACCTACATTTATATAGCTAATATTTAATGGCTTGTCTTCATTCATATCAAGCTATTAAGTTATATGTACATATGTGGAATCTTGATAAGCAATTATAGATGTACCTGTCAGTATATTTATAATTTGAGCAGTATATCCACAAAAAAGAATATATTGTTGACAGGCAATATGTTTTTTTTTATAGTAGAAAAGCCGAAATTATTTAAAAATGTTGGCAAAATTATAATAATTAAGTCATCTATAATTTTATATATTCTCTTGGCCATGATATATTTGAGTTTTAAGAAATCCAAAAAAAGTTTTTCCTTATTATTGATAAATATTTCCTTTTCTAGACATACTTTGCTTTAGCAATTATTACCTTCCTTTATTATAATCTATTGGTAATTTATTTACTTTAAATGGCTCCATAATTTTCACTTCAATAAAAATAGATCATATTTCTTTATTAAAGTAAACAAAAAATGCACAATAATCCAAAAAGATTGTGCATTTTTTCCATTTTTTGATTTTTTTAACTATTATTGTGAATTTTTATTAAAATCGAATACAGTTCGAATATTTTCATTATGGTTTAATACAAGAGCCTATTTTGAACACTTATATCTAAAAGAACAACTAATAAATATCAGTTCTATATATAATATAACGCAAAAATCACTATATTCGACATAAAACATTTATTTTAAAGTAAAATGTGCTATAATAACTGTTAAAAAGGGAGGTGTTAGAAATGAAAAAACAAAAAAGAGAATTTGTACAAAGAATAGAAAGCCACTATGTTGCAGATGATTGTATTCAAATAATGATTCCTCATTTAGAAGATACTATTTCAATTTTAAACTCTGATGGCATAATTTATCATAGTAATCCATATTCTTATTTATATATAAATAAATATATTTCTGATTCTCGAAGAAATCAATTTCCTTATTCGCAAATTCCTACACATAGTGATTTGATTAGAGGTCATAAAGTAGAATATATCAATCAACTTTATGATTTTAATAGAGTTTATATCACAATATCTGATGGAATAATTAAAGAAAAATATGTTGTTAAAGACAAAAATGAGGCTTTAATTGCAACTAAATATATTTTACCAATTCAACAAGAGTCACAAATCTTAAATAGACAACAATTTGAAGAATTAATAAAAGCAGCTAATGGTGATGTTTTTTGTCTAGATGGAAGCGTATTTACTGACTATTCTATACCTAGTAATGAGTATATTTTAAAATGGTATAAAGAGTGGTTAATAAAACAACGAAACGGAGAACGATCTTACAATGCATATAGTAGTGATGAATTAAGTGATTATTTTTATAGAAGTTTAGACAAATTGACAATCGAAGATGTTCCTAGTGATGATATTTCTTTATTAGAAGGTAAGATTCTTGTATTAATGCAAGAAAAAGAAAATGGTAAGGAAATATGTAGCATTAAAGAAATTAATGCAAATTACATAGGACCCGATAGATTTTTAGTAGAACTTTATGATTTTCCTATTACAATTTATAGTTTAGATTATATGAAGAAATTAGAGCAAACTGATTCTAAAAATACACCAGAACCTAAATTTCCAAGATTTTTAAATTCTAAAATAAGTACTGATGAAGTAAAAAAAGGAAAGCATCGTGTATTAAGTTTAAAACAAACAAAGAAAAGATGATTATTGCTTGAACTGAACCCCAAAAGTTGGACAGTTTATAAATAATTTCTAATTAGAGGATTGTAACCTGTAATTGACAGGAGACAATCCTTTTAATTTTACTTTAATTCTATCATAATTATAATAATTAATATAGTCATCTATTGCT
>JAFWYR010000020.1 GCA_017522615.1 Bacilli bacterium
ATTTATTTATTATTTCTTTTTGATAATCATTTGGATACATTCTAAATATATAAGCTTTATATATTTTCATAGTTTTTACCCCCTTAAGTTAAATATACTACCCATACATTTGTTTGTCAATGTTTTTTTTACAATAAGTATGACTTTCCTATTATATAAAAAAGATATGATTTTCTATTTTTCATATCTTATATTATCTTATAGATATTAATTATTTTAATATAGTTTCTATTATCTGCTTTTTTGTAATTTTACCTTCTCTAAGTATTTTTATTTTATTATCTTCAACTCTAACTATTGTTGATGGAATTCCTTTTTCTATTATTCCACCATCTATTATAATATCCACAGAATATTTGAAGTCTTTTTCTATCTTTTCAGGATCAATACCGGATGGTCTATTTGAGATATTAGCAGATGAAACAATTAATGGGATACTAACTTCTTTAAGAATTTTTAACGCAATATTATTGTCAGGAATTCTAATTCCTATCGTATTAATTTTGGTAAATCCTTCTCCGAAATTTTCCTTTTTATCTAATATAATTGTTAACTGTCCAGGCATAAAATTTTCGATTATTTTTCTTTCAATATCATTTCTAATATATGCATATTTTTCGATTTCTTTTGCATTTGAAACCATGATGTTGATAGCTTTTTCTCTAGGTCTTTTTTTAGCTTTATAAACTTTATCTATGGCTTTATTAGATAAGGCAGATGAAGCAATACCATATACTGTTTCAGTTGGAAAAATAACTATACCATTTTCATTTAATGTTTTTCCTACTAATTTTAACTCTTCTTTTCTTATTTGTTTATTCCAGTTAAAGTATTTATACATATTTTCCTCCAAGAGTTAAGTATACATTTATAGTTTTTAATTGTCAAAAAAGTAGGAATTATCCTACTTTCCTTTAAAATCATCTAAGAAATCATCAATAGTCATTATTTGTTCATCGACTTTGTCAAGAGATATATCTTCTACTTCTTCTATTTCTTCTTGATTTTTAATAGTTGTTTTAATAAATACTCTTTCGATATTTTCTTTTGTTATTTGACTTCCTGTTTGGTATCTATCACACACTCTAAATTCAGTAACTTTATAGTAATTTATCTCGCTTGTTAATAGTCCAATTTCGGCTTTATTGTTTACTGTGAATGAACTAATTATGTGGTATGGGTTAGTTTTAACATCTCTTACGACATAGACACCTTTTCTAGCTCTTGATGTGATATCAAACTCTTCTATTTTAATTCTCTTGGCTGTTCCTTTATCTGTAATTACACACAGATACATTTCATCATCAAATGAGCTTCCTGATGATACTTTATCATCTTTTAGATTAATAGCTTTAACTCCGCTTCCTCTTAAGTTTGTTAAAGGAACTTCTTCAGATAAATATCTTAATCCATAGCCATTTTCTGTAGTAATAAATATTTCTTTTTTACATATTTCGGTTGATATAATCTCATCGTCACCTTTTAATTTCATTAAGGCTACAGGCTTTGTATATCTTTGAACTTTTAAAGATGATAAAGCTGTCTTTTTAATCATACCATTTTTAGTAAATGATAAGAATTCTATATTTTCTTTAAAGTCTTTAGTTAAGTATGATGAGATAATATTTTCACCACTTGGAAGTTTAATAACATTACTAATATGTTTTCCTAGATCTTTCCATTTTAAATCAGGAAGTTCATATACTGGAATATATAGGAAATTTCCTTTATCTGTAAAGACTAGTAGGACATCCATAGTGTTTGTTTCATATATTCCAATGGTATAATCTCTCTCTTTTAATCCTGTCTCTTCTCCATTTGAAGCAGAGTAACTTCTTAGAGAGACTCTTTTAACATATCCTTCTTTAGTTATTACAACCATACAGTCTTCTTTTGGAATAAGTGATGTAGTATCGATTTTAATTTCAGTTACTTCATCTTTAATTTCTGTTTTTCTAGGTGTTGCATATTCTTTTTTAACTAGTTTTAATTCGGTTTTCATAACATGTTTTAAAGCTTCTTCATTTTCTAATATCTGAGTCCATATAGCTATCTGTTTTTCTTTTTCTTCCATCTCAGCTTTTATTTCTTCGACATCAGTATTGGTTAGTCTGTATAATCTTAAAGTTACGATTGCGTCGGCTTGTTTTTCAGTAAATTCAAATTCTTTTACTAAATTTTTAATTGCATCGGCTTTGTTTTTAGAAGCTCTTATTGTTTTAATAACCTCATCTAGTATAGATAAAGCTTTCATTAAACCTTCTAATATGTGCATTCTCTCTTTAGCAACTCTTAAGTCAAACTGAGTCCTTCTAGTTATTACCTCTCTTTGATGAGCAATATAGGCATCTAACATTTGAAGAATTCCTAAAACCATTGGTCTTTGATTTACAATTGCGACCATATTATAGTTATACGAAACCATCATATCGGTATTTTTAAGTAAGTAATTTAATATTAGATCAACATTAGCATCTTTCTTTAAATCTATAGCTATTTGAAGACCGTTTCTATCGGTTTCATCTCTTACTTCAGCTATTCCATCTATTTTCTTTTCTATTCTAATATCGTCAATTTTCTTTACTAAGTTTGCTTTATTTACTTCATAAGGGATTTCACTAATTATTATCTGTTTTTTACTTTTACCTACTATTTCGTATTTGCATCTAACGTTAACTTTTCCTCGTCCTTTTTCGAAGGCATCTCTTATTCCTTGAATACCTTCGGCAACTCCGCCTGTTGGAAAGTCCGGTCCTTTTACTATTTCTAAAATGGTATCTAATCTACAGTTTGGACTGTCGATTCTTTTAATCGTCGCATCGATTATTTCCCCTAAGTTATGAGGTGGAATGTTAGTCGCATATCCAGCTGATATACCAGTGGATCCATTTACGAGTAAGTTTGGAAATTTAGCTGGTAAAACAGTTGGTTCTAATAGAGTATCATCATAGTTTAAACTCATTAAAACAGTATCTTTGTTTATATCTTTTAGAAGTTCTCCGGCAACTTTAGATAACCTTGCTTCGGTATAACGCATGGCAGCGGCACCATCACCGTCCATGGAACCATTATTACCCTGCATTTCAACATAACATAGATTATTTTTCCACCACTGACTCATTCTAACTAAGGCATCATATATACTTGAGTCCCCGTGTGGGTGATAGAATCCCATGATATTTCCGACAGCTTTTGCGGATTTTTTAGTTGGTTTATCATAAGTATTACCATCTTTATACATTGCATATAATATTCTTCTTTGAACTGGTTTTAAACCATCTCTGACATCTGGCAAAGCTCTATCTTGAATGATTGTTTTAGCATATCTTCCGAAGCTTTCACCCATTATATCTTCTAAAGAATAATCATGTATTCTGCTTATTATTTCTTCTGTTTTTTCCATACGTCACCTACTTTGCATAATTATCTTCTAGTGTAAATTCTATATTTTCTTCAATCCACTGTTTTCTAGGTTCAACATTGTCACCCATTAATACTGACACTCTTCTTTCGGCAAGTGAAGCGTCAGTTAGGTTTACTTTAATTAAACTTCTTCCTTTAGGATCCATTGTCGTTTCCCATAATTGTTCGGCATTCATTTCACCAAGTCCTTTATATCTTTGTTTTTCTAGTTTGACTTTGTTTTGACTTCTTATTTCTTCTGCTTCACTATCGGTCCAGGCATATCCATATATTTTGTTGCCATTTTTTAAAGCATATAGTGGTGGCATTGCGATATATAAGTGTCCATTTTCAATTAGTGGTTTCATGAATCTATAGAAGAATGTAAGTAATAATATTGTAATATGGGCTCCATCGTCATCGGCATCGGTCATGATGATTACTTTATCATAATTACAATCTTTTATTTCAAAGTCACTTCCTATACCAGCACCTATCGTTTGAATCATGGTGTTTATTTCGTTATTGTTTAATACGTCTGTTAATGAAGCTTTTTCGGTATTTATTACTTTACCTCTTAAAGGTAATATAGCTTGGAATTTTCTATCTCTACCTTGTTTTGCTGAACCTCCGGCTGAATCACCCTCGACTAAGAATAATTCGTTTATTTTAGGGTTTTTAGACTGAGCTGGAGTAAATTTATCGGAAATAGATTTTTCTCTTCTATTTTTGCCTTTTCCATTTCTAGCTTCATCTCTAGCTTTTCTAGCTGCTTCTCTTACTTGTTTTGATTTAACCATTTTTTCTAATATTTTAGTGGCTATTTCTTTATTTTCTTCTAGGAAGAACTGCATGTGTTCTGTCGTGATATTATCGACGATTGTACGAGCTACAGGTGTACCTAATTTACCTTTAGTCTGACCTTCAAATTGTAATAGCTTTTCTGGTATTTGAAGAGATATAATAGCAGTTAATCCTTCTCTAGTATCTGGCCCTTCAAAGTTTTTATCTCTATTTTTTAAATATCCATTATTTCTCGCATATTCATTAAATACTCTAGTAATAGCTGTTTTAAAACCTACTTCGTGAGTTCCTCCATCAGATGTTTTAACATTATTAACAAAAGATATTATATTTTCTGAATAACCTTCAGTATATTGGAAAGCCACTTCGACATTTACACCATCTTTAGTACCATTAAAGTCATATGGATCATGTAAAATTTTTTTATCTGTGTTTAGATATTCGGCAAAAGAGTTTAATCCTTTTTCATAATGATATACTTCTTTTCTTTCGCCTACTTCATCGACTACTTCTAAAGTTAAATTTTTAAGTAAAAAAGCGCTTTCCTGCATTCTTTCACATATTTTACTAAATGAAAATTTTGTGGTTTGGAATATTGTATCATCAGGCATAAATCTGACAGTTGTTCCTGTTTTATGAGATTTTCCTATTTGTTTTAACGCTGTTTTTACGTGCCCACCATTTTCAAATGAAATAAAGTATTCTCCGCCATCTCTTCTGATGGTTACTTCCATCCATTTTGATAAGGCATTTACAACAGAGCCTCCGACACCATGAAGGCCACCTGATACTTTATAACCAGAGGTTTCAAATTTTCCTCCAGCATGTAGAATAGTGTATATAACTTCTGGAGTACTTTTTCCACTTGGATGTTTTCCTACTGGAACTCCCCTTCCGAAATCTTCAACACTTACGCTTCCATCTTTATGCATAGTAACAACTATTTTGTCACCAAAACCATTTATCACTTCATCTATACTGTTGTCGACGATTTCCCATACTAGATGATGAAGTCCTCTTCCGTCTGTTGAGCCTATATACATTCCTGGCCTTTTTCTAACAGCTTCTAATCCTTCTAGTATTTTAATCGAACTTTCATCGTATTTTGCCATAGCATCACCTTTACTAATTTTATCAGAAAAAACGTTTAAAAACAAATAAAAATGGCAAATTATGTCAAGTAATTTGTCATTTTTTTCACCATTTTTTCTAAGTCAGCGTCCCCTTTGGCTAGCTTCCTTAACCTTTCTTTTCTTGTCTCTACTATCATTAATAGTATTTTATAAACCTCGATTTCTTATCTTCATTATACATCATCTTTCTAACTTTTCGAAGATTTACTTTTTTTAGTTATTTATTCTTTTAATCCTTCTTCTAATGATTTAACTGTAAAACCTTTTGACTCTATATAATTTAGTATGGCTTCTATTTCTACATTAGTTTGTTTATTTACTTCAATGGTAATTATATTGCCTGGTTTTAGGTTTTTTTTGATATTTAAAAGTGGATTATTTTTTATAATATTTTTAGCTAGAATTGTATATGAGTCCTGTAGTTTACACATTTTTATAACTTTACTATTGGGTTCATCTACGTAACAATAGTTATATTTTTGATTACCTATATTTGTGATTATCGTTTTCATCCAAATAAAGTCACTATCATCGTAGTCTTCATTATTACTTAAGTTACCGATGGTATAACCCTTTTGAACTAATTTGATTATCTGATTATGGTGTTTTTCTAGATATTCACTATTTATGAAAAATGTTCCTTTGATGTTTTTCTTATCTAATTCTTTAACTATTTCTGTAACATCTGAATTACTTTTTAATTTGAATATAATTGTTATGTTCATTTTACTATTGTTTAAACTCGTTATATATTTGTCTTTATTTTTATCTAAGGTGTTTTCGACTGGTAGTGTTTTATAAACAATTAATTTATCATCAAAATACCCTATTTTACTCATCTCTTCATAAGTTTTTTCAACATCTACTTCTTTTCCATTAATTCCAGGTATAATAGTATTGTCTTCGATAAATGGTTCAATGGCGTTTTCTTTGTAACCATCTTTTTTACTTTTTATCTCATTTAATAGATTGTCAGTTTGTTTAGATGCCATCTTAACTTTACTCGTTAATATGAAACTACCGAGCATTAAAGTTGTTATTCCTATAATTTGAAAAAATTTTTTCACTTAATCACCTAAGTAATTATATGTTTTATTATGAATATTTAACCTATTTTTTATTTTTTCATATCATACTATGAAGGGGGTATATAAATGAGACCTGGATTTGGAAGGCCCGGATTTGGAGGTCCTGGGTTTGGCGGTGGATTCAATCAAGGTGGTTTTTGGGGTCCTTTTCTTTTAGGTGGGATTACTGGTGGCTTAATATCACCTATTTTTTATAATAATAGACCTTATTACTATCCAAACTACTATTATGGACCTTATTACAGATAAAAAGCTCTTGTTAGAGCTTTTTTTGATTTCCTAAATTATTTTTTTTGTTTTTTTCTATTTCATCAATTATTATGCTTATATTTATTATTCCTAAAGACATGTATTCTAATTCTTCTTCGGTTAGAAAATATCCTTGTTCTTGATATAGGGCATTTGTTATGACTTTACAGATGTCATCACTATCTAAATCTTTGAGTTTACTTCTAAATTTAGCGTATTTTTTTGAAGCATACCAAAGACCATCAATATACATCATTCTATTTTCTATACTTAGATTTGGATCGTCATTGCATGATGTCATAGCAGCATATAGAACTTGCATCATTTCTTTTGTTTCTAAATCACCATATTTATTCATTATAACGTAAAATATTTCATTTGATTCTTCGACTGTAAAACCATAAAATAATAATGAATCAAAGAATTCTCTGATAACTGAAAAGAGTTTTTCTAATTCTTTATTGTTTATATTTATATGTTTACTATAAATCATAGTGATTATTTTTTCACCATCTATTCCATTCATCCCAACTGATTTAATAAACATTTCTTGTGATATTTCTTTCATATTTTCCCCCTCGATGTTTTTAATTTTGATATTCTTCACTTACTTTATTTAAATCTTCGATAAGTGATAGTATTTCTTCTTCACTTTTTAGTCTAGTTCCACTGGCGTATATATGGCCACCACCCCCATGGTTTTCTAAAGTTTTATTTATTATAGGTCCTCTAGATCTTACCGATATTCTATATGTTTCCATATCCTTGTCTAAAGTAGCTGTTACCCAAACTAACATTTCATTGATATGATTATAATTGTTTATCATATTTCCAGGAGTAGCTGGGTCTACACCATATTCTTTTAGTACATCATCTTTAATTATTATGTAACCAACTTTACTTGATGTGATTGTAAAGTGTTCAGACATATAGCCACCAAATTTTATTTCTTTATAATCTCTCAGATATAAATTATCATATATTTTAGTTATGTCAATATTCGTCTTTTCTAACAATTTACCTACTAATTTAAATGTGTTAGAAGTGGAATAGGCAAACATAAATCTTCCAGTGTCGGCAACTATTCCTGTGTATAATTTTTCTCCAGTTTCTTTTGATAGATAAAGATTTGTCTCTAAAGCAAATTCTAAAACCATCTGACAAGCACTCGATGCATTATCATCTATCCATTCTAATGAACATGTTTTTTCAATGAAGGGATGATGATCGATTTTTATAGAGTTTTTAAAATTTTTAGGATTTACACCATCTACTCTTCTATGATCTGGGGTGTCGGTTACAATAAGTAATACTTCATCGTTGTTTAGATCTTCTGGAAGTTTATCTACTGCACCTATATAATTAAATTTAGAAGCAGGGTTCCCTATTGCATATACTGTTTTATTTTTAAAATTATCATTTATTAATTGTTTTAATCCTAATGCACTACCTAACGCATCAGGGTCAGGTCCGACATGTCTTGCAATGACAATAGTATCATAATTTTTTATTTTTTTTAATATTTCTTTATATATAGTATTTTTAAAAAACATAAAAATCACACTTTCTATATTCTATCTATTACTTCAATGAATTCTTCTTTCGTTTTCGTTTTAAATATTTCTTGTTTAACCTTAGCCATACCTGGAATACCTTTTAAGTAATATGCGGAATTGGTTCTCATTTCTAATAAGGCTGTTGTCATAGTTTTATTTTTTAAAAGGTACTCTAGATGTTTCTTTATCATATTCTTTTTATCTTCTTTTGTAGGATCTATTTTTATAATTCCAGATTCTAAGTAAGAAACTGTATTTTCTATTATCCAAGGGTTTCCCAAGGCCGCTCTTCCTATCATTATAGCATCACATTTTGTATATTCAAGCATTTTTTTGGCATCTTCTGGAGTTTTGATATCTCCGTTTCCAATTACGGGTATGTTTACAGTTTCTTTTGCTTTTTTAATAATGTTCCAATCAGCTTTTCCAGAATAACCTTGTGTTTTGGTTCTTCCATGAACTGTTATAGCTTTGGCACCTGCTTCTTCACATATTTTTGCAACTATAGGTGCGTTAATAGAACTACTGTCCCAACCGCTTCTAATTTTTACGGTTACTGGAACATCTACGGAATTTACAACTTTAGTAACTATTTCTTTTATTTTATCTGGATATTTTAATAGTCCGCTTCCAGCTCCAGCAGCAATAGCTACTTTAGGTACTGGGCAACCTAAATTAATATCTATTATTTTTACATTATATGTTTCAATTAATATTTTAGCAGCTTTTGCCATGTTTTGTGGGTTTGCCCCAAATATTTGAACTCCTATAGGCATATTTAAATCATCGATACCTTTTAACATGTCTAGTGTCTTTTTATTATTTCTAATAATGGCTTCTGAACTTAAAAGTTCGGTAAAGGCAAGTCCACAATCCATCTCTTCGACTATTTTCATATATGCAGGGTTTGAAGTTCCAGCCATTGGAGCTAAAACAACTCTGTTTTTAATTTTTATATCACCAATTTCCCACATAAAATCACCGTTATAATTATATTATATATGTTTTATTTTTTCAAGAATAAAAATAAGGCGATATTCACCTTATTTTTCTACATATTCATATTCATATCTCATGGCTTGATTTCTAGAATTTTTTTCAGAAGATAAAGTAATTTTTATGACATCATCTTTCATTTCTTCATGATGATTTATTTCAGAGTCTGTCAAATATCCTTTGTCTAATAATACTTGAACTGTTAATAATTCATTATTTATATTTGGTACGCTAGAACATTCAGCAGGTAAGCTTCCTATTCTAGGATAACAATTTACGTGATCTGTTACATATTCTCTAGCTCCTCCAATAGCAGTATTTTTCATTGCATCATCTATTTTACCTTGAGAATTATTTAATAAATTTAGTACGGCTGGAAATGCAACTACAGCTATCATAGCTAAAATGACAACACTTCCTATCATTTCAATTAGTGTAAAACCTTTTTTCATATCATCACCTACTTTAATTTTATCACATTTAATAGAAAAAAACTAGATTACTTTATGAAAATCTAGTCTTAATTTATCAGCTATGGTAACCATAAATTCAGAATTGGTCGGTTTAGCTTTGTCGATATCTACACTATAACCGAATAATTCTTCCATAAAATCAATATTACCTCTATTCCAACTGACTTCAATTGCGTGTCTGATAGCTCTTTCAACACGTGATACTGTCGTGTTAAATTTAGAGGCAAGTTCAGGATATAATTCTTTAGTTATTCCTCCAATAATTTCTGGGTTATCAAATATTATTCCTACACCTTCTCTTATATATTGATATCCTTTAATGTGCGAAGGTATTCCAAGTTCATGTAACATTTTAGTTATAGATACTTGTAAGTTGCTTGCATAGAAATCGATATCACTATTTTCTTCTTTTTTATTTAAAATTTCTTTAATTCTTTTTTCTAACAAACTTAAATCAAAAGGCTTTAAAACATAATAACTAACACCATACTCTGATACTTCTCTAATAACTTCGGCAGCATTGTAACTAGTTGCGACAATTACTTTTTTATCTATTTTTCTTTTTTTCATTTCATTTAGAACATATATACCATCTTTATTAGGCATTATTAAATCGAGAATTATTAGGTCTATTTTGTCTTTATATTTTTCTAATAATTCTATTCCTTCTTCACCGTCTTTAGCCTCAAAAGTTATGTTTATGTCACTATCCTCAAAATATTGTTTTACCATGTCTATTAGAGCAGTATTATCATCAATCATTAAAATGTTTGTTTTCATATTATATCTCCTTTACTATAAAAATTATACATAATATTTACACTATTATCTAGAGTATTTTTTATCTACTTTTGTCGAAAAAATAAAAAGAAGTTATTTTGATACAACTTCTATCATTTTAATTATACTATTTGGTTTTAGTGAGCAGCTTCCGATTAAGAAGCCATCAATATTATCTATTTTACTTAGTGATTCAATATTATCTTCGTTGACACTTCCTCCATAGTATACTTCTTTAAAACCTTTTTCTTTTATGTGTGAAGCTACCATTTTAATATCACTATTCGATGGAGTTTCGTTTGAACCAATTGCCCAAACAGGTTCATAGGAAATAATTATATCTTTATTATCTATTTCCTCTAATTCTTCATCAATTAGTTCTAATTTTCCTTTTTCTTTTTCTCCTACACATAAAATTACTTTTAGATTATTATTTAATGCATTTTCTATTTTCTTTTTTATTCTTATATTTTCATCTTTATACTTTTCTCTTATTTCAGCATGACCTATTAAGACATATTTGACAGACAAATCACTTAACGATTTTGGAGATATTTCTCCAGTGTGAGGTGAATCTGTTTCATCGGAAATATTTTGCGATCCAGTTATAAAATTATTTCTTATATAAAACGGTATGTATATCGTAGATGGGATTACTATAAATTTGTCTTTATAATCATTTAATAATTTTATAAATTTGTCATTTTCTTCTAAAGTGTTTAAATATAATTTTTGATTTACAACTATCCTTTTTTCCATGGATTCACCTTATTTATTATATTTGTAATTTTTTCTTTATAACTAGGCTTACGATTTTCGATAGCTGTCTTATACACTTCATATACTCTTTCGCCAAAATATTTAGATGAATGAGTTTCGGCACTATTTCTCGCACCATTACTTAAATAATCGACTTTTTTTCTATCTTTTATAATTCTTTCAATTATATTTTCACACTCTTTTTTATCTTTAAATAAGTATCCATTTAGATCATCTATGACGGTTCCACTAAAGCTTTCATCGTCGATACATAATGCGGGAAGAGATGAAGCCATAGCTTCTATTATCGTAAGTCCTTGAGTTTCAGTTCTAGATGCAGATATGAAAGCAGAACCTAGGCTATAGTATATTGGAATATCTTCCCAAGGAACTTTTCCAGTAAAAATTATATTTTTGTCGGCGTTTTTTTCTTTTGAATATTTTTCGTAGTTTTCTTTATCTGGTCCATCTCCAATAATCAACATTTTTAAATTACTGTATTTATCTATTAAGTCAGCCATTACATCGATTATAAATGGGACGTTTTTTTCTTCGGCTATTCTTCCGACAAATATTAATACAAAATCATTTTTCTTAATGTCATATTCTTTTTTTAATTCATTTAATTTTTTTAAATCGATATTTTCTTTATAAAATCTATCTATTTCTATTCCAGTTGGAATAATATGAATATTTCTTTGAACATTATATTTTTCTTTGAATAAATCATAGGCTTTTTTAGTAGGAACGATTAACTCAGTTATAGTTTTATCACAGTAGAATTTTGTCAAATATTCAACTATCTTTTTAGATGATTTATTAAAATGGCCTTTAGTAATATAATGAACATAATCTTCATACATCGTATGATAAGTATGAACTATTGGTATATTAAACTGTTTAGCAAATAATCTTGCGAATGATCCAATTGCAAATTCTGTTTGTGAATGAATAACGTCTAAGTTCCAACTTTTTATTTTGTTAATTGCTTTAACGGGATATATACTAGTTAGTCTAGAGTCATATATTCCAGTAGGTATTCCAGGTATTTTTAAAACTCTTTCTTCTTCATTATATTCATAGTGAAATGATTCTAGATTTGCGGTTACAACATATACTTCGTGTCCCATGAGCTCTAAGGCTTTTTTAAGCATTACTTCACTTGTTACAAGACCACTGATATATGGTGTATACGTGTCCGAAAATATACCTATCCTCATGCTTTACTCTCCTTGTCTATACCTAGAACTATAGAACCCATTATAAGTCCAAAATAATATGTTATCATACGCCACACAATCATTAAAGCCGATAATTTAGCTCCTTTTACAAATACACTAAAGAATGACATAAATCCATATTCTAGTCCACCAGTTGATCCTGGAGTTGGCATCATAGAGTCAATTAACATAACATAAGCTGATGCGATTAATACATAATATAAATTTTCATGTATACCAAGACCTAACATTAAGAAAAATGGAATTGAATATTGAAATACTAATGCGACAAAGTTTAGTCCAATTATTTTAAAGAAGTTTTGTTTATCTTGAAATAATATTTCCGCACTTTCATGGAAATTTTTAATAAACTCTTCTGCTTTTTGTAACATTTTTTCTCTATCTTTAACTATCTTTATTTTGGATAATAGTTTTACTGCTCCATTTATTATTTTTTTATTCCACTTTTTACTGAAAGCAATTATGAATAAACCTATAATAACAATAATATTTAAAGTGAAACCTATTATTACTAGATATAGTAAATGACTGTCACTTGGAATGATATGGAATATCTGATTTGATATAACTGCGACAATACCTAATAATATCAGTGCGGATTGAAAGGCGATAAAGTCTTGAATAGCTACTATTGTTCCTTCACCAACAGTTAATCCTTCTTTTTTTAATCTATAAATTTGCCATGGCTGGCCGCCTGAAGCGAATGGTGTAATTGAATGAAAAAACTGTGAGGTTATCATTAAACCAATTCCCTTTTTCTTTGTATAATCACTTTTAAACTTTCTCGTACAGTTATATAAAACTAATCCTTTTAAGAACCAATATATAAACATCATTAAAAATGATACCAAGAGGAAAAATATGTTAAAGGATAACATATAATGAATTTTCTCTGTAAAGTTATCTTTTAAAACTATGTATAAAACAATTCCTGTTAATAAAAATATTATCAATAAATTTAACTTTTTATTTTTCATCGATACTCTCCAATGCTTTTAGTTTTACACCTTCTAGATATGTCAAGCTAGCTCCTCCACCTGTTGAAATGTGATTCATTTTTTTTGAATATCCCATTTCCTCAACAGCTCTTGCAGTATCTCCACCACCAATTACTCGGTAAGCTTTTGATTCTGAAATTATTTGACATAATCTTTTTGTTCCTTTAGAGAACTCTTTTATTTCAAAATATCCTACAGGTCCATTCCAAAATACAGTCTTACTATCATCTAAATAATGTTTAAATACTTTGATTGTCTTTGGTCCAATATCTAAACCTATTTCATCTTCTTCTATTTCATTTATAAATCTTTCATTAGTTTTTACGTTTTCTTTTATTTCTTTAGCTGTTATTACATCGATTGGAAGTACTATTTTATCCGAATATTTATCCAATAGTTTTTTGCAGAATGGAATCTGATCTTTTTCACATAGTGATGAACCTATATTAAATCCTGAAGCTTTTAAAAATGTGAATGCCATTCCTCCACCTATTAATAAATAATCTGATTTTTTAACTAATTTTTTAACTAATTCTATTTTATCTGATATTTTAGAGCCACCCATGATAATAACATATGGTCTTTTAGGGTTTTGAAGTTTTTCTAGTTCTTTTATTTCTTTTTCGACTAGAAAACCTACTCCACTGTGTAATATTTTTGATATTCCTAAGTTAGATGCATGAGATCTATGAATTGTTCCAAAGGCATCGTTTATAAATATATCACCTAAATTAGCCCAATATTCACCTAATTTTTTATTATTTTTGCTTTCTTTTTTTCCATCTAAATCTTCAAATCTCGTATTTTCAAGCAGAATAACATCACGTTCATGCATACTATTTATAGCTTTTTCTACTTCTTCTCCTCTGGTTTTAGGAATAAAAATTACTTTTTTTCTGAGCAATTTAGATAATGCATTTGAAATTAAAGATAAAGAATATTTTTCTTTATCTTCTTCGCTTTTTACTCTTCCTAAATGCGAAAGTAGTATAACCTTCGCTCCTTCACTTCTGGCATATCTAATAGTCTTTAGACTCTTTCTTATTCTAGAGTCATCCTTGATAACACCATCTTCTATTGGTACATTGAAATCACATCTAATTATTACTTTTTTCCCCTTTAATTCAAAATCTCTGATAGTTTTTTTCATGTGTTTATTCCTCCTATGGATTATAAGTATAAGTTAGTGTACCTCCGCTATTTTGAACTGAAATAGTACCACCAGATTCAAATATTGTTTTCTTTGTATCTGGATTAGTCATGTTACTATTTAATAGTCCAACTGTAACTAAATCATCCGTGGTTACAGTCGCACTTTGCCCAGGCGTCTTTATATTAGGATATTTATCTGGGTGAGTTTCTACATATACTTCAGCGGCATTTATTACTGTTTGTTTAAATTCTTCATAGTCTCTTGTTTTAGATCTCGAAATTGTCGATAAAACATTTGGTACAGCTACAAGTGTTATTATACCAAGTATTACTAATATTGCGAGTAATTCAATTAAAGTAAAACCTTTTTTATTTTTATATCCCCTATTATTCATTTTTATCACCTATATACATTTTATAACATTTTTCATATAATAACAAGCTTTATAGAAAATAAAAGCAGGATTTATTCCTGCTCATTTGTCACTTCTTTACCTTCTTCTATGTTATCTTCTGTTTGATCTTCTTTTTCTGTTTTATCTTCTTTTACTTCCTTTTCAGTTTCCTTTTTGTTAGATACTGTTATAGTTACTATGTCTTCTCTATCTATTTTTGTATTTTCTTTAACATTTTGTTTTAATACAATATTATTTTTATCAGAATCTTCATAAACAATTTTATAGTTTATATTATTTTTATTTAATAATTCTATAGCTTTTTCTAATGTCATTCCTTTAACGTTTGGAACTGATACCTTTGTGCTTAATACTCCAACTGTCAGTTTTATAATTTGATTTTCACTGGCTTTTCCTTTTTTACTTTGCTTTAATACAATTCCAACTTTACTTTCGTCAGTTACTTCTGTTTCTATTTTTTCAGCATTTAATTTTTTGTCTTTTAAAATGGTTTCGGCACTTTCATAAGTGTATCCAATAACATTTGGAATATCTATGTATTCATTTTGATATATGTGATAAGCTAAATAGCCACATACTCCAATTAAAGCAATACAAAGATTAAATAAAATAAATATAAAGAATTTTTGAATAAAATTCATTCTTCCTTTTTCTCGATTATCTTTTACTATAGTTTTAGTTTTTACTTTTGTCTTTCCATGATTTTTTACCTTTGTCTTGTGTTTTGTTTTTGTCTTAGTTGATCTATTATTTTTAGAGTTAGTTTTAGTACTTTCATCTAATGGTTTTCCACACATTTTACATACTAAAGCATCCTCTTCATTTAATACTTTACAATCGGAACAATATTTCATTTTTATCACTTCCTGATGAAACATTATACTCTTTTTTTTGTGATTGGTAAAATTGATTAACTTAGGTAAAAGCAATATGATAAACCACTTTCAAATCCACAGCCATACCTAGTACCAGAATCCTCAAAGTAATTACCACCATTTGCCCCACTAGGACTATAATTAAATCCACCATATTCCCCAAGGCTTACTGAAACATTATATTGCCCTTTAGAATAGTTTCCTCCACTTTCTTCGATTGCAGACTTAACTTTTAATACTTCATTATCATTATAATCAAAATATGGACGACTACTTAAATTTGATTCATCTATTCCAGATCTTAAACATAATGGTGTGTTATTATCATTATATATTATACAAAAATATGATTCTTCTATTTCACCATCATTTACGATATGTTTCAAAAACATTTTTTTATTTAAGTTTTGATAGTTTGTTTCATGTCCTATTATAGATTCAAGAGGTATTTGAGAGCAATTAGGATTAGTTATGCTTTGATTATCATTTAAACAATCACTTTCTGTTTCATACCATGTATTGCATTTGTTAGTTGAATCATCAATTAAACAGTATTTCTTATTGAAATATACACGTTCGGTATTAAAACTATAAATTGTTTGTGGCTGAGTTTCGCTCGATGAAGATAGATTTGTCTGTGAAAAATTTAATTTCGCTATAATATTAGTTCTAAGTCCATCTCCTGTTGGCTGAGTATTTATATTATTATATGATACTGTTACAGTTATTGTAGTTTCATCATTTGGTGCAAGCACTATTGGACTAGTACTTAGTGAGTCATTGGTTGGACTAGTTACTACTGAAATTGCATCATTTCCTCCAGTAAGTTCTATACTATCTAGTTTAGCTTTTAGACTTCCTTTGTTCTCGACCACCACATCATATGATATTGTTGATGTTCCCGGTGTCGTTAAATTACAGGCAAATGTAGCAACTAAATTACTAGTCTTTTCAGCTAGTGTACTAGTAGCATTAATAGCATTTTTATAACTTACCCCATTATCTTTTATGTGTACATCCCATGTACTTGTTACTTCTGACGTAGAATTAATAGTTAAACTTTGACTAAATGCCGCAAATCCTACTGTCATAATAGCCACTACCGCACATAATCCTCCTATTATATAATTTCTTTTAATTCTCTGACTTTGCCTCATATTAATTATCCTCTTTTCTTGTTAGTATCTCTTATTCTACTATTATATTAACATATTTTATTATTGAATTCAATCATAATAATTAATATTATTTATTTTATATTCTCTTTTATTATTTTGTATATTGATTCTTCATCTAATTTATATTCTTTTTCTATCTCTTCTACTTTGGCATGTCCTATAAATTTATCAGAATATCCTAAGGTAATTATTTTACCATTTTCTTTTATAGAATATTTTACTTTTTCTCCAAATCCCGATGATACGATATTATCTTCGATAGTTATTAGTAATTTTGTTTTATCAAATGACTTTTGCACTTTATCTATGTCTAGTGGTTTTAGGAATCTAGCATTTATTACTTCTGCTTTTATTTTATCTTTTAAAAGTTTATCTCTTACTTTCATGGCAGTTCCAACCATTTTACCAATAGCTAATATTGTTACATCTTCTCCTTTTGAAATAATTTCAGCTTTAGAATCTATTTTTTTATTTTTTTTAAATTTATAATTTTCTTCTCCTCTTGGATATCTTATAGCAATTGGTTTATTTTGTTTTAAAGCATACTCTAACATCATTTCTAATTCTTTATAATTCTTTGGAGCCATAACTGTTAAATTAGGTACGGTGTTTAAAAATGATAAATCTAATATACCTTGATGAGTTTCTCCATCATTTCCAACGATTCCAGCTCTATCAACACATATTACAACTGGTAATTTTTGAAGAGCTATATCGTGAATAATTTGATCATATCCTCTTTGAAGGAAAGATGAGTAAATTGGGATAACTGGTTTTAGACCATTACTTGCCATACCAGCTGCCATTGTTAGGGCGTGTTGTTCGGCTATTTCGACATCAAAAAATCTATTTGGGTATTTATTTTTAAATTCACACAGTCCCGTTCCGTCTTCCATAGCGGCTGTAATTGCGACTATTTTTTCATCTTTTTCGGCAAGCTTTACTAGTTTTTCTCCCATTACTTTAGAATAATTTGTTTTAGTTTTTGGTTCTTTACCTGATGTCATATGATATTTTCCAGGATTATCTTCGGCTTTTTTATATCCTTTTCCTTTTTTAGTTATGACATGTATTAATTTTGGACCATGAATGTTTTTAGATCGATTAAATAAATCTATCATAGCTTCTATATTATGACCATCTACTGGTCCTAGATATGTAAAACCAATATTTTCAAAGAACATATTTTTTATAATAAGTCCTTTTATTCTTTTTTTACTCCATTCTACTCCTTTGATTATCTGATTACCAAGTGGTACTTTTTTGGTTATTCTTTTTATTTTATTATTTGATTTTATGTATAATTTTCTAGTTCTTAGTTTTGATAAAAATTTTGAAAACCCTCCGGTGTTTTTAGATATACTCATCTCGTTATCATTTAAAATTATAGTTATATCTGTATCACTTATTCCGGTATCATTTAGAGCTTCTAAAGCCATACCTCCAGTAATCGCACCATCACCGATAACCGCATATATGTTTTCATCTTTCTTTAGTATATCTCTCGCTCTTGCCATTCCTAAGGCAGCTGAAATTGATGTACTACTATGACCCGTATCAAACGAATCATATTTTGATTCTGCTGTTTTTGGAAAACCTGATATACCACCTTTTTGTCTTAGGGTTTTAAATTTATCTTTTCTTCCTGTTAATAGTTTATGTGTGTATATTTGGTGTCCAACATCCCATATAACTTTATCTTTAGGTAAATCAATAGCTGAATAAAGAGCTATTGTAAGTTCAACTACTCCTAAATTAGAGGAAAGATGTCCACCTGTTTCAAGACACTGGTCTATGATTATTTTTCTAATTTCTTCAGCTAATTTATATTTATCTATTGTTTTTATTTTTTTTAAATCTTTAGGACTATTTATTTTGTCTAATATCATGTCAATCCTCCATAACTGCTTAGGCAATATTATACACTTTTTTTGACAGAAAAAGAAGTCAGTTATTTATGACTTCTTCTAGCAATTATTTTTTTTATCTTACTGTCTTTTGGAGTTCCGACAGCTTTAAATAGACTGAAATAAGATTTACCTTCTTCTTCGGTATATAATCTACCATATCCAAGTTCTTTAGCTAATCTTTTTAAGGATTCAAGTTTTTCTTCTTTATCTAAATCATCTTCATATCCATATACGCCAATTCCAATATTGTATCCTTCATCTTTTCTCATTATATTATAATTTAAGTTTGGATTTATATAGTATGGATTTTGAGTTATTATAGTTGTAATATCCTCATCACAAGGCATCACTAAGGTTTTAAAATTATCTATATATGTATGTTTATCTTTTTGGACAATGTTAGATACCTCTCTATTTAAAGTATAGGCATAAGGTGAGATTACTCTCGCTTCACTTCCAACGATGGAATCCATAATACTTTTATTTAACTCAGCTGTTTCTTTAGAATTTAAGTCTATGTTGTGTGAATTTACAAACATGGCGTATTTTTCAGTTAGATTTCTATATTCAATTATCCAATCTATAAAATCATCGATAGCTTGATCAGTTTTAAGGGCTTGACCCTTTCCTCTACTTTTTCTATATAACGAATAAAGTCCTTCTATGTATTCGTAGCTATAAGCAAATGGTAATTTTTTTTGATTTAATTGTTTTAATACTTTTGTTTCAATTAACCAGTATATATTAGCAGCAAAATATTCATTTGACATTTTATCCACTCCTTTCTTATCTGTGTTTTCTACCAAATTGTTTATTTCTATTTTTTATGGAATCTTATGTCTTTTTATCTTTTTCTTATATTTTGATCTATTTCAGGATTGTTTATTAAAGAAGGTATTTCTTCTTCAAAATGTTCTGTAACTTTTTCATCTTTAAAACCATTTCTATCTATTATGCCAAAAGCATTTATCATGTTAAAGTCTAGTCCTCTTTTATTTAAATATTTAGAAAGGTTATTTAATATATTACTTTTGAATATTCTATAGATTTGATAATGAGTTAATTCTAACAAATCTCTGATGGTTTCAATACCATTTTCAACAAAAAATTTTCTTTCTTTGTTTCCAATTTTAATCTCTTTAATATCTGATAGATTTTTATCTAGCTCTTCTTCTAAATTTACTTGACTTCTAATGTTTTTTATATTTTTTTCTATTTCTAATCTTATCGTTTCTCTTTCGTATAATTCTTTTTCACTTAGATTATAATCCATTTTTAGTCCTAAGTTTTCGAGTCTTATTACTGTAGCTATTAATAAATTTTTATTTTCTTCAAAATATTTTCTATCCAATTTCAGGAAATCACTTACTGTACAAATTTTTTTCCCTGTCTTTTGAAATAGTTCAAATATGTTTTCGTCTTTTAATAGTTCAAATATGTTATCATTTAATATAGTTATCATATTTTGAGCTCCTTTAATCTATATTCTATTTCTTGTAATTCTGTAAGTTCATTTTTTACCATATTTAAATAACAGTATAATCTATTTTCGATTCTTCTTATTTCTTTTCTTACTATTCCTCTTTTTTTCTGAGTTGGTAATGGACTTTTTAAAAGTATATCTTGGTCAATTGGTTTATTATTTACTTCTAAATTTAAAATTATTTCGTCTTCTTCAGATATCTCTTCTTTGTTTATTATGTAATCTTTGATCATTTCTAATATAACGTTTTCGATACTGGTGATTTTTTGAAGTTTATCAAATAATACTTCTATTTCAGTCGATTCGTTTTCACGCTCATAAGAAATAGAATACTCATATCCTTCAATACTGCTATTTATAATCGAAAGTAATCTATCATATACTGTTTGCTTTACAGAAACATTTGGATACGATTTTTCTTCTATAGACTGCATATCATAATCTGTATTTAATATTAGATTGATAACGTTTAATCCATCTTTTTTTAGTCCCTTGCTATTTAAATTGCCATAAATATTGATATTATCATCACTTTTCATATCTTTTTTAAATCCGATTATTCTTTCAAATTCCTCTTGTTCTAAAGTATATTTTCCTTTTTTACCTTCAGTTGTTTCAAATCTTTTTTCTATTTCTTCTTCAGTTAGTTCTTCTACTAATTTATCAAGGAATTGTTTTTTAGGTTTTTTATCTGCAATTGTTTTTTGTAAATCTTTAGTCCAATCTGCTTTTTTCTGGTGAGCATAAAATACGTATACTATATCATCGACAACAGGGTAGGCATAAATTCTTGCTTGATAACTCCTATATGCGTAAATTCCGGCTAAATTTTTGTCATTGCTCTTAGTATAATGTTTAACATCCTTTTCGTATATTCCACCATTTATTATGTAATTATACGTCTTATGAAATTGTTTTCTTTCTTCAACAGGTACTTTTTCAAGAGCTTTTTTAACATCATTACTTATGATTATTCGTTTAGGTGGGGAAACAGAATCAATACTTAGTCTTTCATTCTCTATTTCTACTTCGTCTGTTTTCAAATATATATCAATAAATTTTTCAATTATTTTTATAGCATTGTTTATCATTGAGATGTTTATTAATAAGTCATCTTGCGTATCCCCTATTAATTCTTCTTTTTTATTTTCTAAAATAAGACAATCTGCTTCTTGTACTAGCATTATTAAATCTCTATATAGATATGTTTTTAATTTTTCTATGTCTATTCTCGATTTGGCAGTATCATTGGTAGTGTCGACAACTTTTTTTAATATTTTTTCTATTTCGTCATGCTTAGCTCCTTCAATATTTGTACTTAAAATATTGTCTTCTATTTCTTGAACTAAGGCTTTTATATTTTCTTCACTCAATTTAGGTCACCTTTTTTCTGTTTGTTTAGTTATTATATTATTATTTTTATCTTTGTCAAACTTTTGCATTTTTGGTTAGGTCATAACTAGGTTTTTTTATTTTAAAAAAATATTATAAAAAAGTACCTATCTAAATAGGTACTTAACGGTTCTAACCATTTGAGAAGAATAAGAATATTCATTGTCGTACCAAGCGACAACTTTTACTAAATCTCCGTCCTCTGTTTCTAATACATCCGTAAGTAATCCGTCGACTACTCCTCCGTGAGTATCTCCAATTATATCGCTTGAAACTATTGGATCTATAGTATATCCTAGTGTTTCATTAACACTATTTTTAAATACTTCGTTTATCTCTTCTTTGGTTACTTTTTTATTTAATTCTAAGGTTAAATCTACTACTGAACCAGTTGTTACTGGTACTCTTAAGGCACTTCCATCTAATTTTCCGTCTAACTGTGGTATTACTTTTCCAAGTGCACTAGCGGCCCCAGTTGTTGCAGGTATGATATTAGCTGCGGCAGCTCTTCCTCTCCTAGACTCGGCTCCTTTAGGATGAGCTAAATCTAATATTGATTGATCATTGGTATAAGCATGAACTGTCGTCATATAGCCCTTTTTGATACCAAAATTTTTATTTAATACATCTACTACTGGAGCTAGACAATTAGTTGTACATGAAGCTGCACTTATTACTGTTTCAGTTCCATCTAATGTATCTTCATTTACATTGTATACTATTGTTTTTAAATCACCTTTGGCTGGAGCTGAGATTATTACTTTTTTAGCACCAGCATTTATGTGAGCTAAAGCTTTTTCTTTTTCTGTGAATTTTCCTGTACATTCATATACAGCATCTATTTCTAATTCTTTCCATGGAAGATTATTAGGATCCATCTCTTTGTATATTCTTATTTTTCTTCCTTTAACTATAATATTCTCTTCATCATATGAAATTTCTTCTGGAAGATATTTTCTATGAGATGTGTCATATTTTAAAAGATATGCTAACTGCTCTGGATCTGTTAAGTCATTTATAGCTACGACATCAAAATCGCTATCTTCTTCCATTATTCTAAATACGAGTCTTCCGATTCTTCCGAATCCGTTAATTGCAACTTTAATCATTTAAATCAATCCTTTCGTTATCTGTTTTTTATTATCACTCATTTTATTTACGGTGTCAACTTTTTTTAATCTCTAAAAATACTTCCACCAATGAATTCTCTTAAAATCGAGTCTCTTGGGACAACTTCACTTGAGATTGTTAGGAAGTTTCGAAGTAATCTTAATAATCTTTTAGCTTCAGGATATTCATTACTATTTACATCAATTCCATATAATAGTGGTTCAGCATATATTCTTAAGACGTTTAATTCATATCCTAGTGAGGAATTAATAATTGCGTCGGCATCGTCTTGATATGGATAGATATTTTTTTCAGCCTCTTTATCGACATTAGGCCACATAGCTAATGTTTCTTCGGCTGATGTTCCACGGTATGTGTTGTCTCTTACTATTCTTCTTAGTTTTCTTACATCTGTCGTATGGAGTCTGTTATGATTATCTAATTTAAGATTAACAAGTGGACACTGGAATATTTTAAATTTATTTTCTCTTGGCACTACAGATGTTAATTTTTCATTTAAGGTATGTATTCCTTCTATTACTAACATATCTCCCTCTTCAAGTTTGATATAGTTTTTATTGTATATTTTTTTTCCTAAAACAAAGTCATAATTTGGCATTAGAACTTTTTGACCATCTAACATTTGAAGTAATTGTTTTTGAAATAGTCTTACGTCTAAAGCATCTATATCAGAATAATCATAATTTCCATTCTCATCTTTAGGTGCGTGAATTCTATCTACAAAATAATCATCTAAAGAGACTTTTTTAAATCTAATCCCCTTATCTCTTAGATATAGTCCTAATTTTTTTGAAGTTGTCGTTTTACCACTTGATGAAGGTCCTGCAAGTAGAATCATTTTTATTTTATCTCTCTTTTTACATACTTCTTCAATAACTTCAGATATCTCTTCATTATAGTGAGCTTCGAAAAGTCTTACAACAGCTTCTCCTTGACCTTGGGAAATTATTTCATTTAACTGTGGTACGGTTGTAACTCCAACTCTTCTTCCCCACTCTGTAAAATTTTTATATGTGTTATTTGTAAGTGGATGTTCAATGTATTTTTTTATTCTATTTGGAGAGGATGCTGTTGGATACAATAAAATAAAACTATTATTTTTATTATATTTTAATTCGAATTTTTTTAAAACACTGGTGTCATGGACTAAAGATCCGTAAAAATAATCGTATCCATTTTCTAATTGATATACACTAATGGTATCATCAGTTAAATATTTTAAGATATATCCTTTATCTTTTTGGCCATGTCTTTTCAAATAATTTATAGCTTCAACTCTATCGACGATAATACTAGTAAAAGGTAGTTTTTCTTTAACTAAATTTTTCATTTCTTCTTCTATTTTATTTATTGAAATACTGTTTATCTTTTTGCCTACTATTTCACAGTATATTCCATTTTCTAATGAATAATTAATCATTACATCAGTATCACTACCTAATACTTTTTTTGAAGCATAAGTGGTTAAAAATTCTAAGCTACGCGAATATATTCTATTACCTATAGTGGATGATAAATCATAAAATTCTACTTTTTCGTTTTTTGTTACTTTAGTATTTAAATCTGTTATATATGATCCTATTTTAGCTCCAACTATTGGATATTTATAGTCATCTTTTACTAATTTACTTACTTCTAATAACGTAGTTCCTACTTCTATACCTTCTAATACTTTACCTTTATACTTTAGTTTTAGTTTTCTCATATGTATCATTCCTATCTATAGTACAATTTTACCAAATATATGGTATTTTGTCATTTCTTTTAATGAATAATTTTTTATCTTTACACCTATTATATTTATTAGAGAGGTGATTATAGGTGTTAGTACCTAGCGTAGTTGAAAAAGGTAGTGATGGTGAGAGAGTTTACGATATTTATTCTAGATTATTAAAAGATAGAATTGTGTTACTTAGTGGCGAAATAGATGATAATTTAGCTAATATTATAGTAGCTGAGCTATTATATTTAGATTCTTTAAATCACGAAACTATTAATCTGTATATAAATTCTCCAGGTGGTAGTATTACAGCTGGCATGGCAATATTTGATACTATGAACTTTATAGGAAGTAAAGTTTCAACTGTATGTATAGGAATGGCAGCAAGTATGGCGGCATTTTTACTAGCTTCTGGAGAAGAAGGTAAAAGATTTGCTTTACCTAATAGCGAGGTAATGATTCATCAACCACTTGGAGGAGCTCAAGGACAAGCTACAGAAATTAAAATAGCGGCTGAGAGAATTTTAAGTTTAAAGAAAAAGCTAAATAAAATACTAAGTGAAAAAACTAAACAGGATATTAAAAAAATAGAAAATGATACAGAAAGAGATCATTTCCTATCAGCTGATGAAGCTTTAAAATATGGAATTATCGATGAAATAATAGAAAAAAAAGGCTCTTAAAGAGTCATTTTTTTAAAATATAAACTACTATGGTTACTACTTAAAAATTAGATAATTAACTAATACTTTGGATAATTTCAAATTTTAATTTTGTATGTTTTTAAAATCTGTTATTGTCTTTTTCTACTATACTTTTATTAGTACTTATTTATTACCTAATAGTTTTCTAATATATCTTTAATTCATTCTATAATTATTTTCATAAATTGTTTATGAACTATGGATGCATACAAGTCAAATTAATAATTATGTTATTGGTTTCTTTTTTCTAAATTTTTTTTAAGTAATCGTCATAAGAAATTGCATATAACTTGTTTTTATGTTATTATGTATATGTCGAAGAAATTTGCATAAATTAAAAAGAGGGAGCATTCAGTTTATCGGAGCTGAATGTCTACTCTAAGACACTTAGTTTAGACACTTATTCTAGTGAATGAGTGTCATTTTTTTATTGCTACTATCATAATGATAATAAACTTGTCATGGATACTTTAAACAAGGCTTTATCAAAAGAAAAAGATGTACATGGATTGATCATTCATAGTGACCAAGGTTTCCAATATACATCTTATGAGTACAAAGCTATATGTGAATCAAATGGAATACAAATTTCTATGAGTAGAAAAGGTACTCCTATAGATGATTCACCAATAGAAAGCTGGCACGCTCTTCTAAAGAAAGAAACTTTGTACAATAATAATATTACATCTTTACAAGAATATATTCAACTTGTAGAAGAATG
>JAFWYR010000021.1 GCA_017522615.1 Bacilli bacterium
AATGTATGGTATCATGGAGATATCAAAAAAGAAAATCCATTTTTAATGTTTTTAGCCGCATCTACAGAGGAAAATATGGATAAAATAAGTAAGGGAGATAAAAATATGGAAAAGTTATCTGACAAAGTTAAAAAATTAAATAAAGATCCAGATATACTAGACGTTATTATTGAAGATGAAGAAGAAATAATTGCCAACAGTTTATATGAAAAAGGTGTCGAAAAAGGTATTGAAGAAGGTATTGAAGAAGGTATTGAAAAAGGTGAAGAAAAAAATAGAATAAAAACAGCAAGAAAAATGTTAAAAGAAAATATCGACATCTCTTTGGTATCCAAAATAACTGAGCTTTCTATTGAAGAAATAAAAAAAATACAACAGTAAAAGAACGAAAAAATTTCGTTCTTTTATTTTAATTCACTAACTATTTTTTCACATCTAGGACAAAGATGATCTGTTAAATCTTTCTCATCAAAAATATTCCAACATCTTTCACATCTTTCTCCCTCAAATTTCTGAACCATAACTCCTGCATATTCATACTTAGGAAGCTCTTCAGCAGTAATAACAACATCAGATACAATAAATAATTGTTTTAAATTAGTGAAAATTGGTTTTAATGCTTCTTTATCCTCGTCACGGAGATTTAATAAAACTCTAGCTTCTAATGATTTTCCAATAATTTTATCATTTCTAGCTTCTTCTAGTGCTTTATATACATCATCCTTAATTCCAAAGAATAAATCCCACATTTCCATTACTTCACTACTATCTTTATATTTTTCTACTTCAGGGAATCTTTCCAAATGTACACTCTTCTCTTTATCACCAGGCATAAGTTTATAAACTTCTTCTGAAGTATAAGGAAGTATTGGAGCCATTAATTTAATTAATGAAAGTAAAATTTTATAAAGTACTGTTTGAACACTTCTTCTTTCAAAACTATCAGCTTTTTCGATATAAAGAATATCTTTAGTAAAATCAAGATAGAAATTTGATAAAGATGTCACATAATTATTAACAAGTTTATATATTTCATCATAATTAAATTCATCGTAATTCTTAATAACACTACTTATTAACTCATTTAAAGTATTTAAAACATATTTATCTGCAGAAGGTAATTTATCGTATTTAATAGAATCTTTTTTAGGATTAAAATCAAATAAATTACCAAGCATAAATCTATATGTATTTCTAAGTTTCCTATAAGCTTCACCAACTTGAGCTAAAGCCTCATTAGAAAATCTTACATCCTCAGTAAAATCGACAGATGATACCCAAAGTCTTAAGATATCAGAGCCTTGTTTATTAACTATATCAAGTGGTGCGACAACATTACCTATAGACTTACTCATCTTAAATCCTTTACCATCTAACACAAATCCAGCAGATACTAACTGTTTATATGGACTTTTACCATATGCTGCCATACTACAAATTAATGAAGAATTAAACCAACCTCTATATTGATCAGATCCCTCTAAATAAACATCGGCAGGATATGATAAACCACGTTCAATTAATGTTCCAGCAAAAGTAGTTCCAGAATCAAACCAAACATCCATGATATCAGTTTCCTTTTTAAAATTACCATTTGGACTAGCAGGATTTTTATATCCTTTTGGAAGTAAATCTTTAGCATCCCATTCAAACCAAATATTAGAACCGTGTTTTCTAAATAACTCAGATACATGCATCATAACATCATAATCGATAATATCAGAGCCATCTTCATTATAGAAAATTGGAATAGGCACTCCCCAAGCTCTTTGACGAGAAATACACCAGTCTCCCCTATCACGAATCATATTATAAATTCTAGTTTTACCCCAATCAGTATGGAATTTAACATTAGTATCAAGTTCATTTAATATCTCTTCACGTACTTTATCTACACTACAAAACCACTGTTTAGTAGCTCTAAAGATAACAGGTTTTTTAGTTCTCCAATCGTGAGGATAAGAGTGTTTAATAAATTTAAGTTTAAGTAAAAATCCATTTTCGTCAAGCCATTTAGTAATCTCTTTATTAGCATCTTCAAAGAATAATCCTTTAAACATGCCAGACTCTTCAGTAAGAACACCTTGATCATTTACACCATTAATCATAGGTAAATCATATTTTTTACCAGCATTAAAGTCATCAACACCATAAGCAGGAGCTGTATGAACTAAACCAGTACCAGCATCTAATGTAACATGATCGGCAAGTACGACAGGACTAATTCTATCCATGAATGGATGTTTATAATTAACTCCCATCAAATTTTCACCTTTAAAAGTACTTAAAACTTTATAATTTTCAAATTCGAATTCTTTCATCAAATCCTCTAACAATTCAGTTGCAACTACATAGACATTATCTAAAACTTTAACTCTAGAATAATTAAAATTAGCTCCCGCACACACACCACTATTTCCAGGAAGAGTCCATGGAGTTGTCGTCCAAATAACTAACTTATCACCTTTTAAAATAAAATCATTTCCCTCAGTAACTTCAAATGGAACAAATATAGATGGATCTTTTCTATCTTTATATTCGATTTCTGCCTCAGCAAGTGCAGTTTCAGAACTAGGTGACCAATAAACTGGTTTTAATCCTTTAAATATTAATCCTTTTTTAGCCATCAAAGCAAACACTTCAATTTGTCTAGCTTCAAATTCAGGTTTTAAAGTAATATATGGATTATCCCAATCACCGATAACGTTTAACTTTTTAAAATCTTCTCTCTGAAGATCTACCTGCTTTAAAGCAAATTCTTTACAATGTTCTCTAAAATCAGCAACACTCATTTCTTTTCTATTAATACCACTTTCAGTAACTTTTTGTTCAATAGGAAGTCCATGAGTATCCCAACCAGGTATATATTCAGTATAGTATCCTTCCATCATTTTAGATCTATTAATAAAATCCTTTAATATTTTATTAAGAGCATGTCCTAAATGAATATTACCATTCGCATAAGGTGGACCATCGTGTAAAACAAACGGTTTACCATTTTTATTTTTATCTTTAATTAATTTATATAGATCCATCTCTTCCCATGCCTCGCGTTGTAAGATTTCATTTTGAGCTAAATTACCACGCATTTTAAATTCAGTTTTCGGCATAAGTAAAGTATCTTTGTAATCTGTCATATTATCTCTCCTTAACTATTTAACCCCTTTTTTAAATCCTTTAGAACCATTATAATTACTTAAAATATTTGATTTAAAATTAGTAATTTTTCTTTTTTGATTCTTATAATCTTTAACTGCCATAGTAATTAATTCATCAGTTAAATTAACATAACTCTTTCCTTTAGGTTTATACATATAAAACGATAGTGACCCAGGTATTGTATTAGGTTCATTTACATATATTTCCCCAGTTTCCTTATTAACCAAAAAATCTATTCTACAAACACCTTTTAAGTTTAAAGCTCTAAACACCTGCTTAGAAATCTTATAAATATTTTCAGTCATTTCATCAGATATTTTAGCTGGTATTCTAAATTCACTATTAGACATAGAGCCAGAACTCTTGCTTCCACTCTTAGAACCTTTCTTAGCTCCGCTACCTAAATACTTATCTTCAAATGTAAGTAATTCATGTCTCATTTTCATCTCAGCAATTAAACTTGTCTCTTGATATTCGTGATTTCCAAGTACCGCACAGTTAAGTTCTAATAAATTAGGTATCATTTCTTCAGCAAGTACTTTATCCTCATATTCTAAAGCCGTATCTATCGCATTAGTTAATTCTCCTCTATCATGAGCAACTGTAATACCAATAGTACTTCCTAAATTAGCTGGCTTAACAATTACTGGATAACCTAACTGTTCAATTTTAGAAATAATTACATCCCTATTCATCTCATATTCGTTATCATAAAACCAGACAAAATTAGGAGTTTTAATATTATTAGCTTTAAGTACATGCTTTAAAACTACCTTATCTTGTCCCAAAGAAGCTCCTAGTACTGAAGGACCAACAACTGGTAGGCCTAAAGTTTCTAAATACCCAGCTAAAGATCCATCTTCAACCCCTTTACCATGAACTGCTTCAAAAGCTACATCTAATTCATTGACTTCTCTTCCAAAGAATCCTTTAATCTTCTGTAAAATAACCTTTTCACCTTTTCTAACTAAAGTTACTTCTTTCAAATATCTCTTCATATTATCAAAATACTTAAAAGTATCCATTTCTCTTAAAGAATTACCTGTATAAAAATGTCTATCCTTGCTTATATAAACAGGAATTACCTCATATTTTTCTTCATTCATATTTTCCATAGCTTGTAAAGCTGTAATTATACTAACTTCGTGTTCTACAGTATCTCCACCAAAAAACACTCCAACTTTAATTCTCATTTTTTCTACCTCCTATAATTATATTAAATAAAGTTTACTTTTCATTAAAAATATCTGGCAAATCATTTTCTAGTAAAACATAAGTTTCTCCATCTTTTAATGTTTTAACCATATCAAATGAACGCATCACATCATTAATTATATGTATATGGCTCTCATCATAATTCATCTCTTTAAGCCCATCTTGAATTGGTTTTGTCTGTGCTTGACCAACTAAGATAACTTCATCCGCACAGTCCGCTATAAACTTACCAAATTCCTTATTTTTTTCATATTCTTCTTCTCCAAGTTCTATCATACCAGGTGTTACAACAATATGCTTTCCAGGCATCATCTTAAGAACATCTAAAGCCATTTTAGATCCAGTTGGATTAGAATTATAAGCATCATCAATAATTGTAATATCACCTTGTTTTTTAAGTTCCAATCTATGTTCAACTGCTTTTACTTTCGCTACTCCAGCTCTAAGTTGTTCTATAGTCATGCCAAATTCTTTTCCCAAAGCAATAGATGACAAAATATTATAAACATTATTATATCCAAGTAATTTTGTCTCAAATGGATATTTATTGTCATCACCTTTAAAAATAACATTAAACCTAGTGCCTTCTGGAGACAAGGAAATATCAGTTGCCCTAACATCGACATCTTCACTATTAATACCTATCCATTTAGTTTTACAAGAATTTTTAATTTTATAACTACGTTGCCACTCATCATCACCGTTTAATATACCTAAACCATCTTCTGGTAAATTTTCAATCAATTCAAATTTCGTTTTTTGAATGTTTTCTCTAGAACCAAATGTAGCTAGATGAGCAACACCAATCTTAGTTATTATCCCATATTTTGGTTTTACTAAATCACATAGTTCCTCTATATCGTGCTGCTGACATGCACCCATCTCGGCAATGAAAACATCAGTAAATTTATCTAAATAATTATTTATAGTAATCATAAGACCAAAAGGTGTATTAAAATTTTTAGGAGTTGGCAAAGAGTTATATTTAATATTTAAAATATCATTAAGTATATTTTTACTACTTGTTTTGCCATAACTTCCAGTAATTCCAATCACTTTCAAATTATTCATCGACTGTAACTTATTTTTAGCTTTAACTTTATAATATAATCCAACCAATTTTTCAACAGGCATATTTATATACACAGCAAGTAAAACATAAACCGAATTTATAAAAGCAATAAAACCTAAAGTCAAATACATAAATACCATATTACTATCTTTAACTATAAAACTCATTATAATTATTGGAATTAAATGTAATATAGAATCAGTAAACACTAATCTTTTAACCCTTGAAGTATATTTAAGTGGAAGCTTAGTTTGTCCGCTATAAGTAAGTTCACTAATTATAAGTATCAAACATATTATATTGAAAAAAATCATAAGTACTAAACTATTTTTATAAAATAAAAACATAATCAAAAAAATAAAAATAATACTTAGATCTTTAAAACATTTATCTAAATTATTTATGACCCACTTTATATAAGTGTTTTTTGCATTGTACTTATTTTGCTGAAGCATATGAATGGTCTTTCTACTTCTAAAAATAACATAAATAAAATACAACACACAAGAAAAAACAAATGCACTATTCATCTCTATCACCTTCAATAAAACTGTTTATTATATTAACTGTTTGACCTGCTCTCTCTAAATATGCATAATGTGTACATCCATCATAAACAATAACAGCTGAATCTTTAATATAAGAAGAAAGTTCATAGGCATCTTCCAATGGAACTGCTTCATCATGATCACCCCAAATAATAATTGTAGGGCATTTAATTTTTTTAACTTCATCAGTTATATCTTCATTGACATGTTTAACTAATATATCTCTCATTATAGGTGAAGCATTTCGATAATCAGTAGACCCCATATGTTTTTTAGCAAACTCTGAAATCTTTCCCATTCCAGGAAGAGATTTCGCCTTTTTTAATAATTTAACCTTAAAACTATCCGGATTTTTCTTTCTTTTAAAAGGACTTCCGAACAATATTAATTTATTAACTTCATATTTAGAAGCATATATCAAACTAATTTTTCCACCAAAAGAGTGTCCAATCATAACAGGACTACTAATATCTAAACTTTTAAGCAATTCATGAACCATATCAGTAATTTCATCTAAAGACCAAATTTCTCTCGGTTCGTCACTTTCACCATGACCAGGTAAGTCAATAATAACTACATCACAATCTGTAAAATGGTCGCCAATCATCTTCATCATCTGAATATTTTGACCCCAACCATGCAAAAACACAAGTGGTATCCCACTCTTATTTCCATACCTGATGTAATTTATATTAATATTCCTATATTTAAACATTCTTGTCACCTCAATCATTATAACACACAAAAGCTAAATAATAAAGCAAAGTCCCTTATAAAATAACAAAAAAGTCCATCCAGTTAAGGACGAACTTTGCCGTGGTACCACCTTATTTTAAAATAAAACTCAAAACTATAACGCGTTACCGTTTTTTTCTACTGTAAATTTCAAAAAAAAGCATCAAGAGTGATCCATATGCTTGATATTTTACTAGCTCTCACCAATCCTAGCTCTCTTTAAAAATATCCATAAACATATCGTCTCTATCACATGCATTTATAACTCTAAATCATCTATATCATCTATTATTTGTAATTGTGATTCAATAATATTTTTTAATCGACGTTTTAAAACAGTAATATTTCTCTTCGTATTAGAGGCTTCATCTTCAATTTTTTCTGCTCTAAGTAAAGCTTCATTTACAATTCTACTAGCATTTTTCTTAGCATCATCTAATATAATTTCACTTTCTTTATGAGCACTAGTCTTTAACTGATCAGAAGTTTTCTGAGCCATAAATATAGCTTGGTTTAAAGAATTTTCCATTTTTTCATAATTTTCTAATTTATCTCTTAATCTATCATTTTCACCTAACTGATTTTTAAGATTTCTTATTTCTTCATCTTTTTGTTTAATTATATCATTTTTTTCATCGATGTCCTGAACAAGTTTTTCAACTTTATTAATCACTTCATCAAGAAAATCATTCACTTCTTCAGGATCATACCCTCGAAGAGTTCTATTAAATTTTTCCATAAACCTGGCCTCTCTTTCGCCTCTTCTATTTTATTACCATTCTATATTTATATCGTCGTTATCGTGTATTCCTTTTCCTTCAGTTTCACCTGTTATTTTACCTTGGACACTTACATTATTTGGTGTACATAAAAATATTCCTCCACCAATTTTTTGTAAATCTCCACCTATCGCATAAATAGTTCCACTTAGAAAATCTACAATTCTTTTAGCTTGTTCTGGTGTAACTCTCTTAAGATTGACCACAACCGCATTTCTTTTTTTCAAATGATCTGCTATCTGCTGTGATTCAGAATATGCTCTAGGTTCAAGCAAAATCATCTTTGACCCATCATTATCTTTTAATACATCTTCAGTTGTTATATCGTAATATTTATCTTTATCAGGTTCTTTAAATACATCTTCATCTTTTCCTACAATTTTATCTATAAAACCCATAATTACCCTCCTAATTTCTACTTTATAAAATAATTTTATCATAGTTTAGAAAAAAAGAAAATCGTTTTTTATGTTTTCTTTTTCAATTTTGCGTTTTTTTTACAAATAAGACACTTCTTTACACTTATGTCAAAAAAAGACATCTTAATTAGACGCCTTTCTTAAAAGTTTAAGTAATTCTTCATCTTTAGAAATAGTATCAGCTTCCGGAATTAATATTGGAAGAATCTTTTTTTCTTCTTCGATATCTACAACCGTTTCCATGTATTCTTCGCCATTCTCATAAAAGCTTTTTACTAATTGAAATTCATCTATAAAATCATCTTCAGTATCATTAACTCTAATCAAATAACTATATTTAAACCCATCTATTTCTTTTTCAGCAGTGACAAACCATTTGTCACCTTCATCGAATTCTACTAGTGTAAATAATCCACCCATTATAATACTTTGCCTCCTTTTATTACTTCTCCAACTAAATCAACAACAGGTATAAATCCATCAGGATTGTTTATACTACTGCCAAATAACACAGCATTGTTTGGATCTTGTGCAAGTTGTCTTAAAAAATCTACATTATGTAATTGTTCTGGCGTTACATTTAAATATTGATTAGTAACAGTATTAAATACTCCAACAGGATTATTACTAAACCATTCATTAGCCGTTAAAGGATTTGTTCCACTTACAGCATTAAACGCATCAGCAAATATTGTATGTCCTTGTCCAACTGATCCATAATCAACTGCCTCAGGTATTGCAGCAGGACCTGCCCCAGCACCATTAGTTAAAGTTTGAACATTTTGAGTATTATTATGTATAAAGTTCTTTAAATTTTGAATCCAATCATTAAAAGGAGTATTACCAGGCTGTTTATTTCCAATTGGAGTAGTAGTCACATGGTTCACAGGCGTAGGATCAACTTGGTGACCACCTGCAAAAAACGCATTAATAGCAGCTGCCGCGCCTGGAACAAAATGATAAACGCCAAGTCCTACTATAGCCACACCTGCTACTGCCGCTCCAGCAACTAAAGCAACTTTTTGCCATTTTTTCAAATCTTTAAATTTCTGTAATAAAGATTTCTTCTCTTTACGATTTTTAACGTGCTTTTTTACAGGAACTGGTTTTAGTGGAACAGCTTTTCCATCATCTTCTTTTTCCTTTTCGCCAGCTTTTTCAGTATCATTTTCTTTTTGTTTAACCGGATATTTCTTAATTAATTCATAATAAGTTGCTTGTCCCATAATGATATCTTTATAATCAGAAGGAAGTAATGATGGAAATTTGTTCATAAACTCTTGATACATATCCATATCCATAGTTTTGTTATCAAGTCTATTCATTAATTCTTTCCAAATTTGATCAGGTCTACATAGCATAACTAACTCAGCTATTTTTTCCTTATCACCTTTTTTAGTGAGAACTATTAGTTGATTTAAAACAAGTGAAGGATTTAATAGTTTGGTAGTTTTATCTTTATCGTCATCCTTTTCATCATCTTTCTCATCTTCATCTTCTGGTTCAAACAAAGGATATTTCTTCACAAGACTTTGATAAGTGTCGTTTAAAAAAACCTTGTTACTAATTAAAAATGGTCTTTCAAATATGGTTGATAAATACTCAGCCAAATTACGAAAATCATCTTCTGTCATAGTTCCTTCAGTAATTCTTCTAGCTACTTCTTTCCATAATAATTCTGCCTCATTTTCTTCAATCAATTTCTGAATAGCATCTATATCGTTATTTTTAGTTAACTCTATAAATTTATTTAGTAATTCAGAGTTAGGATTATTTACTTTATAGTTTTCAGGATGATTATAAAATTCAATTTCATCGATCGTTCCATCAAATGTCATTACCCCATTTTCATCCATATTAACTGTGATACCATTAATCCTATATGCACCTTCTTTAGGACAGTTATATAATTTGACTCTATAACCATTTATAACAGCACCATGAATAATATCACTATCAAGTTTTTGAACATCAGATGTTTTTAAGCCATTACTAACGACGCAAACATCATCACCAACTCTAAAAATAACACATCTTATATCATCAGTTTTTTCTAAAGGTTTCGTTAATTTATTTTCTAATTCTTGACAAGATTTAATCATACCATTTAAATAGTCCATCTGTCTATTATAATAAATTTCGTCATTTTCAGTAAACTTAATTTCATAACCACCTTCAGGCTTTAAAAATGACAAAGCAAGTTTATTTCCACCTTTATAATCTTTTTCTAAATCACTTTTTAACTTTTCAAATATAGTTATACTATTTTTAGTCCATTCAATCATCTCATCTAAATCATAATCTAAATAATCTTCATGAGAAGCTATAAATTTATTCATATCAGTAATAACATCATTTGCTTCATTAAAAATTACTTCTAAAGCAGATGCTTTCTTATTTTCATCATCTATATCTTGATAAATACTGTTCATTATAGCATCTACTTCATTTTCAGGAATCTCTATTTCAGGTTTCTTTGTTTTAGAATTATCTTTATCAGTTTTAGCATATATTTCATTCATCATTGCGTCCACTTCATCCTCAGAAACATGTACTTTTTTAGACTTTTCTTCGTCTTTTAAAATCAAACTATCATTATATTTTTCTATATATTCTTTTCTTCTCTCGTCAAATTCTGCTTCCAATGCTTGAAGATCAGCTCTATCTGCTTCTGAGAAACTTGAAAGTTCTTGAGAATTTCTCATTTCATTTAATTCATCTATATGACTTCTATACCATTCGTCTTGTCTAAATAAATTTTCAATTTTTTCGTCTTTTTCAGCATAATAATCTTCATATACACGTCTTCTTCTTTCGGCAAATTCTGCTTCCAAAGCTTGCAAATCAGCTCTATCTGCTTCTGAGAAACTTGAAAGTTCTTGAGAATTTCTCATTTCATTTAATTCATCTATATGACTTCTATACCATTCGTCTTCGCTAAAACGTCTATCTATTTCACTATTGTCATACTCTTCTATTTGTCTCTGTCTGTCTTGTACAGCCGCTTGTTCAATAGAATCTATTTCAGCTCTTAATCTTTCTAAATCAGCAAGTTCATTTTGATTTAATTCTCCTCTAGAATTAGCTTCTTCCATCTCTCTTAATTCTTCTCTCAAACGTTCTAATGTATTCATCAAATCATCCCCAATCAAATACAAAGGCTATTCTATTATATCATTAATATCTCGTCAAATCGACAAAACCCTATATTATGAATATACCACAAAAACAAAAATAAGGAAATAGTTCGGTTAATATAATTAACATTTGCTTAACATGCCATCTAAACAATTTACTTTACAATTATTATTTGTTATAATGATTATGTTGTCCTTGTAGCTCAGCAGGATAGAGCAATCGCCTCCTAAGCGATAGGTCAGCAGTTCGAATCTGCTCAAGGACGCCATATAAAAATAACTCGTAAAATTACGAGTTTTTTATTTGGACAAATCCTCCATTAGAAGACAACTTATTACTCTCTTCTAATTTTCTTTTAACTTGTCTAGCCACACCTAAAGATCCATCTATTAATTCTGCACCAGGAAGAAAATTACTAATTTCATCTTTGACAAAAGAATAATGAGTACAACCTAATACAACACTATCTATATTTTTATCTTTATAATTATTAAGTATATCTGAAAGAATACCATTAATCAGTTTATCATCTTTATCTTCAATCGCTCTTGCCAAACCATCACATGCTTGAAGAAATATATTTTGATCATCTTTTTGATTATTTTTAACCAGCTTATCAACAGAGTCTGAAGATATAGTTGCGGGAGTTGCTAAAACTAAAATATTTTTGTCCCCTCTATCACAAGCTACTTTAATCGCAGGCTCTGTTCCGACAAATATAATATTTGGAAAAAGTTCTCGTAGTTTTCTTATACATTTAGTCGTAGCTGTATTACAAGCAATTACGACAAGCTTTACATTTTTTTTATCAAAATAACTCACAATATCAGTCGTAATTTTTAAAAGCTCTTCATCACTTTTACTACCATAAGGACAATTTTTACTATCTTTATAATAAATATAATTTTCATCTGGCAGAACTTCTAATAATTTTTCTAAAATACTAAATCCACCTATACCAGAATCAAAAACACCTATATTATTCATATTAATCATCTTCCATCTAAAACGAATACACTTCTATTATAATACCTATCTTTAAGTAAATCAAACATATAATCTTTTAAATAAGGTTTTACCTTATTAATCATACGTTCATCTACTCCATAATATGCCTCAGATAAAGCTCCAACCATCGATGCAATAGTGTCACTATCACCACCTATAGATATTGCCTTTCTAATACTATCTTCAAAACTATCAGAATTTAAAAACACAAATAAAGCTTGGGGAACATTAAAACGTGTATTATTATAAAATCTATAATTATGTCTTAACTCTTCCAAATCAAATGATAAATCATAATAGTTTTTTTCTATATATTTAAGTAAATCATTCTTATTCATACCATTTCTAAGTAAAAATATAGATACCGCAACAGCTTCAGCACCCTTGATAGCTTCGGCATCATTATGTGAAGGAGTCGAAGCCTTATAAACTTCTTTTTTTATCTCATCAATATCATCATAAAGAAAACCAATTGGACTTACCCTCATTGCTGCCCCAGTACCATAGCTATTTCCTTGAAAATCACCATTAACCCATTTAACAAAACCAGGACTAAATCTACTTCTTCCATACATATCCAATCCTAGTTCCAATTCTCTTAAAGCATATTCCTTAATAGTTTCTTCATAATCTTTACCGTTAATAACTGCATCATAAATAGCCATAGTTAAAATAGAATCATCAGTAACTGAAGAATTATCATCAAATAACTCTACACTTTTATCCATAACTTTAATTCTATCTTCATAACTTCTACCACTTTTAATATTATTAATCTCTAAAACTTCATAATAAGACCCAGCAACATCACCTATTATAGCTCCAAGCATTTCCATCACTTCCAGAGATTATTATAACACAAAAAAACTCTCAAAAGAGAGTTTACACATTCCATTTAAAAATTCCAATAGCAAATAACATAAGTAAGCTATATGCATATTTAATTTTAAACTTAAATTTAATTGAAAGTTCTTCGGTAGCAATACATTTATCTACAACACTTACAATCCAACTTTCCATGTACTTAGGCACAGAAATATTCATTGGAAACATATGAGATCTTATCATATCTTGCTCTTTAACAGTTAAATCAAATTCTGATAGTGCAGTCTGTAAAGCAAGCTTAGGATGAGTGAAATAAGATTCAACCTTTTCTTTTTTAGACATCTCTTCAGGACTTAAAAAGAAATCATGTAAAAGACCACCAACTGCAGCCTCTTCAAAATCCAATCTAAGTGCTTTCGCAACTCTATAAGAATAATAAGAAACCTTTAAAGAATGCTCAAATCTAGTAATTCCGTGATGCTCAATCTCACGAGTTTTCTGAAAATTTTCATTATTAATATAATTTCTAATAATATTCATATATTGTAAGTCATTTTTGTGACTACTCATACAAATTCACCTCAAATTACTTAATCAGTATATCATATTTAACAAAATATTTCAAATTGAAGACAACTGACTATTTATATCAAAATAAGTTAAAATATATTATATTTTATGATTTAAAACTACTTTGTTATAAGTAAAATAGCCCCACATTTAACAAAAACATATAATATTCTATACAAATACATTATAGCAGATATTTCTAAAATTAGAAACAATTTTTTAAACTATTTTAAATATATGTGTAAATTTAACTCAGAATTACTTTTTAACAACCCAAGCATCAGGAATTTCTCTAGTTCTATTCTCACCACTACCATTTACTGGTTTATTAATTAACTGTCCATCAATTACCAAACCACTTGATGTACCACCATCCAAATTAGATGCATTATATGCTCCATATCTCATTAATAATTCAGTAAGTTCTACCATACCTACTCCATCAATACCATGAGAATAATCACGTCCATCCATAACTAAGAATAATACTATTCCATCTTGTCTTTGACCAATAGCCGAACGTGGAGCTGTTCCCCAACCACCATTACCTTTAATAAATGATGGTGTCCCATTTACTATTAAATATGGTCCAAACTCCATTGCATCTCTAACACCTTTATTTAAAGCTTCTTGTCCACTCATTTTACCTAAAATCAACTTGTTATCATTTGTAAATCCAATAATTCCACCACCAACATTAGCTCTCTCATTATTACTTACAATTTTACCATCTTTAATAACTACACCATATGGCTTACCACCATTACTATTATAATTAGGATCTATAAATCCACTGGCATTCATACTAATAACAGAATCAGTTCTTTGAGCAATAGACACTAACATTTCTCCCTTAGTTCCCATTGAAGAAGCCGTTTCCATTTTAACTTTAGATGGGTCGTAAATAACCACCAAATAACCCCTCATAGATCCTTCATCTATATTAATTAGTTTATATAAATCATTGTCTTTATCTTTTGTTAAAATCTCTTTCTCATATTTATTTTTATACATAACTTTTTGATTACTATAATCTACAAACTTAATCAAATCAGTATCAGTTCCCTCACCTGATTCAGCAACATAATTTTTCTTTAATACCTCTTCTATCTGTTTATCACTATAAAACCACTTAGCTAAATATTGATGAGTCATAGTCGTCATAGCCGTCGTAATTAACCATTCTCTAAAATTAGGATAAGGTCCATAAAGTAAGAAAGCAAAACCAGAACCCAAAAATAGAAAAATACAGATAAATATAACAACCAATTTCTGCCATAACTTCATTTTTTTAGATTTCATACCTTCTTTTTTAGCTCTTTTTTTCTCAGTTTTCATCTTCTTTTTATCATTACCATTAAAACCTAATTCTTCATTATCTATATCATCATATCTAGCTTGCCTATATTTTTTAGGAATTCTAACACTTCTTGTTAGATTGTTTATCTCGTCATCATCGATTGTTTTATACTTCTTTTTACTCATTTTTTTCTACCTCTTCCTTACCAAAATATTCCCCATCCTTATCAAAGTCGATATATTTTTTATATACAGGTAAAGTTCCTTTCTCTAAATTTTTATATTTAGATTCTTGTTGTTCATTCCACTTACTATACTCATCTACAAGTTCATTATATATTTTTATATCAGTAATATAATAATTCATGGCAGCCTCATAGTTAGCTTTAAAAGCTGTACATTTAGTATTAGTTCCAACATCACCATATTTTATAAAGCAATTCTTCTTTAAATTTTTAGAAGCCTTCTCAACTTCTTTGATATTATCTGCATACTTACTCATAAAATCATTCCAAGCATCGACAGATTCACTTAAAGTCTCTAAAAATAAATTTTCTTTATATTCATAAAACTGATTTCTAATTTCCGAAAATTCTTCTACTCTATTATTAAAATTATCATATGAATTCAAAACCACTTTCATAGTTTTCTTAGTCTTTGCCTGATCTTTCATAAGACCATCTACCCAAATAAATGCGAAAGCAATCATTATACCTATAATTATTATTACAATTCCAATTATTTTTAAACTTTTTTTCATAGCACACTTCCTTTTACCCTACTTTGTGTAGTATAACAAAATAAGAAAAAAATGTAAAGTTATGTCACATAACCTCACACTTATTTTTCTCTTTAATTATAAACTAAAAAATCTTAAAAAAATTTATTTATCTACCTCGTCTAATATCTCTTTAATTTTAATTGCCACATCTTTAGGAACGACTTCAGAAAGCTCATCAATAGAACATTCTCTAAGCTTATTAACAGTTTTAAACTTTTTAAGCAAAGCTTCCTTTCTCTTAGTTCCAATTCCCTCGACATTATCAAGTATAGATGCATAAAGACCTTTACTTCTTATCTGCTTATGATAATTAATAGTAAAATTATGAACTTCATCCTGCATTCTTTCTAAATAATGAAATAAATTACTTCTCTTTTCAATTGGTATTTCTTTATCAAATGTAACTAAAGCATTAGTCGAGTGTTTATCATCTTTTTTAAGACCAACCAAGTTAATATTAATATTTAACTCATCTAACACTTCCTTAGCCACATTCATCTGTCCAATACCACCATCTACAATAATTAAATCAGGTTTCACTAAATCATCCATTAAAACCCTAAAATATCTTCTATAAACTACTTCCCTCATCGTACCATAATCATCATTCTTATCAAATGATATCTTAAATTTTCTATATTCATTTTTAGCCGGTTTACCATCAATAAATACAACCATACCAGATACATTATAAGTTCCAAATAAATGGGCATTATCAAATAACTCTATTCTGTCTAATTTATCAAGTCCAAGTACTTCTCTAAGTTCATCATTAGCTTTACTTGTCATCTCTTCATTTTTGTTTATAAGTTCTATCTCATCTTCTAATTGTTTCTTCGCATTGTCATTTGCCATTAAAACAAGTTTTCTTTTAACTCCTCTTTCAGGAATTCTAACCTTAACTTCAAAATAATTAGAAAGTAGTTCACTATCCACAATATCAGGGACTAAAACTTCTCTAGGTAGTATTCCTTTTTCATAAAACTTCGCAATATATCTAGTTAACTCTTCCCCTTCACTATCGATAAGTGGTATTATCTGATGATGATGTCCAGCTATTCTACTACCTCTTATAAAGAATATAAATACACTTAAATAAATTCCATCATTATAAAATCCAAACACATCTCTATCGACATTATCGTGAGTTTCAATTTTTTGTTTAACCATAACTTTACTTATATTATCAAGCATATCTCTAAGTTCTAAAGCCTTTTCATATCTCATCTTAGAGCTTTCTATTTCGATTTCTTTTTTTAATCTATCGGTAACAATCTTATCATCACCTTTTAAAAACCTAACAATTTCGTTTTCCATATCTTTTACTTTATTTTGATCAACATTATTAGTACAATACCCCAAACACTGACCAATATGAAAATATAGGCATGGTCTTTTTTGATAAGTTCTGCACTTCCTTAAAGGATATAATCTATTTAATAAATTAACTGTCTCTTTAGCAGCAGTAACATTAGGATAAGGACCAAATAACCTAGTTTTCTTTTTCTTTCTGTGAACATTTCTAACTATCTGTAATCTAGGAACCTTCTCCATAGTAAGCTCAATATATGGATAACTCTTATCATCTCTAAGTAAAATATTATATTTTGGATCATGCTTCTTAATTAAATTAATCTCGAGTATTAAAGATTCAGTTTCCGAAGAAACTACAATATAATCAAAATCAGCAATTTCTGAAACAAGCTTTGCTGTCTTACCAGTATGTGAGGAATGAAAATATGAGTTTAATCTATTTCTTAAATCTTTAGCCTTACCCACGTATATAATAACCCCATCTTTGTTTTTCATTAAATAACATCCAGGTAAATGTGGAACTAACTTTAACTTTTCTAAAACCATACTCCTCACCTCGCAAAATAATTATATATCAAATAATAAAAGAAATCAAAAAGACTATGTATAATTAATACATAATCTTAGCAAAAGTCTTTAATTTCAGATTTTTAGAAACTGCGCGAGCACGGCTACTACTAAACACAATTCGAAATACCGCTAGGGTAGGCATAACAATACACACTGTTAGACGACCCAACATAAGCGGTCCCACTTGACTGTGCAGTCAAATAGCCAAGGACGCCGCCACTACATGCAGCGAGAGAATCAGAGAAACTGCGACAAGTTATGGTTCCGGCATCTTTTAAAGTTCCTAAAAGACCCTTATTAGTACTAAATGTAGAGCCATCAGAACTTGCTTTCATACAGTACTGCTTATCGTTTATTACAAAACATGCATAGTTCGCAGTTACATTACCATTTTCTACATCATGTCCTAAAAAGTAAGTTTTCCCTGTAAGTTCTGTTGAATCTTGTACCCATGATGTTGTATCAGCAGAATCACCTACTGTAACAAAACTTCCTGTATGATATTCATAGTACTGTGGTACAAAAGTCTGATCTATTGTACGTGCTGGCGCTGCAGGTACTGGTGAATCATTAGTTTGTGAGAAGTTTAACTGAGCAGTTATATTTGTAGAAAGTCCTGCTCCTGTAGGCTGAGTATTAATATCATTATATGATACAGTAACTGTTATAGTTGTCTCATCATTTGGCCCAAGTACTATTGGACTAGTAGCAAGTGATGCGTTTGTTGGACTAGTTACTACTGAAATTGCATCATTTCCTCCAGTAAGTTCTATACTATCCAGTTTAGCATTCAAACTTCCTTTATTTTCTACTACTACATCATATGATATTGTAGATGTTCCTGGTGTAATTAGACTGCAGGCGAATGTTGCAACTAAATTACTTGTCTTCTCTGCCTGAGTACTAGTCGCATCAACCGCATCTTTATAAGTTACTCCATTATCCTTAATATGTACATCCCATGTACTTGTTACTTCTGATGTTGAATTAATCGTTAATTGCTGAGAAAAGGCCGCAAATCCTACTGCCATTATTGCTACTATCGCACATAAACCAACAATTATATAATTCCTCTTATTTCTTTCATTATAATTCATTTTTTCATCTCCTATCATAATTAAATTTTAACACAGTTTATGACAAAAAAAAACAATATTAACTACATAAAACAATTTTAATTTACGCATATTTTACAATTGACAAACCATTAATTTAATATATAATAAATAAACAGAAAGAAGGCATAATATGAATGAAGAAAACTGGCTACCACAAGGTATAACAAAAGAATTTGATACAAATATGCACTTGATATGGATTATAGAAGAAAATATTGAAGACATCGAAATTCCCGAAGGATATCATCCAGTTAAAGTTGACGATATAAAAAACAAAAGGAAAAAATATGTGAGAATGTTTTTGGTAAATGACGTTCCTGTTGAAGCTGAACTTTATAAAAACAAAAAAACAAAAGAAGTAAGTTATTATTTTGCTGGAACGCCAATTACATTAGAAAAAGGTAAAGCAATTACTAAAATAAGATAATTGCTTTTTCTTGTATTTATTTATATAATAAAATTGGTGAACTTATGAAAACTATAAAAGAAGAAATAATAAATGAAATAATAATTAATAAATCTAGATTTATAACTATCATCACTCCTATTTCAGATACAGAAAAAGTAAAAGAAAAAATAGAAAAAATAAAAAAAGAATACAAAGATGCCACTCATTACTGCTTTGGATATATTATTAATTCCAAAGAAAAATGCTTTGATGATGGTGAACCAAGCGGTACTGCTGGCATGCCTATTTTAAATATTTTAAAAATAAATAATCTCACAAATGTATTATGTATAGTAGTAAGATATTTTGGAGGAATTAAACTAGGCGCTGGCGGCCTTGTAAGAGCTTACTCATCAAGTGCTAAAGAAGCTATTCAAAAATGCCAAATAGGTATGTTAGATAGTGGATATCAAATAACTATTGAACTAGATTATAATAATACTAAATCAGTCGATTACATATTAAAGGACTATGATATAGAAAAATCATATGATGAAAAAATAAAATATACCTTTAAAATAAATAAAACTGAATATGAAAATATCAAAGAATCATTAAACAATTATTCTAAATTATTAAATAAACAAGAAATAACCATGATAAAAGACGAAAATTAATTCGCCTTTTTTTCTAAAATAACCACACTTCGATTACTAAAATCTATATGTTTAATATAGTTAACAAAAGTATCAAAATCTAAACTTTTAAGTTTAGAGCGAATATCAGTCACTATTCCTCCATATAATCTAACTTGGTTAGTTATAGTTGAACATACCTCATAAGGTGATTCAAAAGATAAAATTAAAGAATTTAAAATAAGCTTCTTTATCATATTAAACCTTTTAGAATCAAAATCAAAATCTAATAAAGCATCTTCTATTATTTTAATAGCTTCCTCAGTATCATCCTTAACTGTAACTCCAAAAGATAAAATATAATAGTCATCTACTGGAATTACTCTAGAAGAAATACCTGATAAAAAATTACTATTAGTATTTGTAATATCAGCAAGTTCAGATAAACCACTAAACCTCATATCTAAAAGCATTGAAAAATATACTTTATTTAAATATTTATCATCAGGTTTATTAGGAATCTTAACTTTATAAGTTATAAATACTTCCTTATTTTGAATATCTTTATTAATAACATCTCTTTCAACTACGACACTTTCCGGTTCTTCTTTCTTCTTTATAACTATTTCTTTAGAAGGCCCAAAATCTTTTTTACTATAATAATCTTTAATAAACTTCATAGTCTCATCTATATCTATATCCCCGCATATTGTAAGTATCATATTACTAGGATGGTAAAATGTATTATAACAGGTATATAAATCTTCCTTACTTATACTTTGTATATCTTCTAAACTTCCTAAAACAGTATTTTTAAAATCTAAATTGTGAAAAACATTAATTAAAGATCTATCGTAAACTATAAAATAATTACTATCCATATCTTCTTTTTTTTCTTGAGAAATAATACCTTTTTCTTTTAATACATTCTCATCAGTAAAATATGGTTCATGAACACATCTAAATAAAGTATTTAAATTATCATAAAATTCATCTGTTCCTGTAAAATGATATGATGTTATAAATTCATTAGTAAAAGCATTACCAGAAGCTCCATTATTTTCATAAATTTTTAAAGGATCAAAATCTTTTTTATCGAATAATTTATGTTCTAAAAAATGAGCTACTCCAGCAGGAACTTTATGATATTTCTTCTCACCTTTTAGTTTAAATTCTAAAATAGAACCTCCAAATAATGAAGTTAGTCTAGCATGAATAGAATACCTAGGAATCTTACATAGAAAAACTTTAAGTCCATTTTCTAAAACTTCTTCATATACATCTACATCTAACTTTTCTATTGTTACTTTATTCATTTAGCATCACCTCTAAGCAAATAAACTGTATCTATATGAACTTTTTTCGCAAAATTAATCACATCTTCTCTAGTAACTTTCTCCATCATTTTCTTTCTTTTTTCTAAATCATCACCATTATTATATATTTGATAAATATAACTATCTACCATATCATCTTGATAATCCATCACACTTATAAGTGAACTATAATATATCTTCTTAACACCCTCAAAAAGTTCTAAAGAAAATTTGCCAAGTTCCATATTTTTCATTTCTTTTTGAATTAATTCATAAGTTTTATCAAAATCTTCACCATTAATCCCAGCATATATTTTCATAACACCTGTAAGCGCTTTACGAACTGCATATATATAATAACAAAGTGAATTATTTTCTCTAACAGACTGATTAAGTAAACAATTAGCTCCTCCACCTAAAATCCAAGAATATAAAATAAATACATAATTCCTTTCAAATTCTGTAATATCTAAACATTTACACCCAACTATCAAATTGCTTTGAACATTTGGTGCATCTTCAATAACAATATTAGGTTTTATATTATATTTTTTTTGAAATACTCTGTGGTCAATATCATCATCTACTCTTCCATTAAATTTAATATTTTTAGCAAATATTTTTTTCATTTCTTTAGAAGAAAAATTGCCACATATAAATATATCTAATTTACCATTTTTCATAAGATTTTTATAAAAATCATATAAATCTTTAGGACTTAATTCTTCGGCCATTTTAATTAATTCATCGATACTGCTTACTTTATATCCTAAAGTAATCATCTCTTCTTCTAATCTATGGTCTGCATATTCTCTCGGATAATCTTTCATAGAAGAATAGTAATCGATCAATTTTTTCTTTTTAATATTAAATATTTCCTCATCAAAAGCTCCATCTATTATTCTTGGTTTAAATAGAAATTCAGATAAAAACTTAATATTAGCTTCATGCATTCCCTCTTCGGTATATTTTTCATTGACAAAACTAGCAGAAAGCGAAAAAACAACTTGACTTCCACTACCAATTGCTCGAATGGTAAAACTTGGATCATATATTTCCGCACAAGCTTCATTAATTTCTTTAATTGAATCATACTTATAACTAGTACTTACAAGCATTCTCCAAAGCATAGAAGCATATTTATCTATTTTCTTACTATCATCTATACGGATGTTCATTTTCATCTCTACCGTTTTAAATCTATCAGTTTCTATAGTATAAAGATCATAACCATCCATCGAATATTTCTTACATTTCATAAAATCACCATCCTTATTATGTTCTATAAAACGGAATCTAACGCAATTTCAATCATATTATCTAAACCTTTTTCTCTCTCTTCTGGAGTTGCCACCGCATCGATAAATTTAGAATCGACAACACTCATCAAACAAGCAGCTTTCTTACCAAGCATATTTGCAATATATATCAAAGCAAAAGCTTCCATCTCAGCTGAAATTGGATTAACCCCTCCTGGAATTCTCTCAAAATATTTATTTAAATCAGTCATATACGGATCAAAACAATCTAAACAAGCAGTAGTTCCTCTAAATAATTTAATACCTTTATCCAAAGCGACTTTATATATTTTATCATTTAATTCTTGATTAACATCGACTAAATGACAATCATCGTTATTTAAAGTATAGGCAAAATTACTTTCACTATACACTTTGTCAGATAAAATAATATCGAATAACTTTTCTTCTTCCAAATAAGCTCCGCAAGAGCCAATTCTAATAATAGTATCGACATCATATATTTTAAAAAGTTCATAAGCATATATTCCCATGCTAGGCATGCCCATTCCAGATGCCATAACAGTTATTCTTTTTCCTTTATAAAATCCAGTATAAGCATATATATTTCTAACCTTATTCACAAGTTTATAATCGTCTAAATATTTCTCGGCAATATATTTAGCCCTAAGTGGATCACCAGGCATTATAACAACATCAGCAATATCTTCTTTTTTAGCTTCATTATGTGGAGTCATAAAATCACTCTTCCCTTCTAAAAACCCTCTATAAAATAGTTTATCAATCATAAATCTTTATGTCAACTAAAGAAAGAAGTAGAATTAACTACTTCTTTAATTTACCATTTTTAAGTAAATTTAATAATTTAATATTTTGAACTGCTGAACCCGTATAATTAGTCATACCATTATTAAAAGCGATTCTTTTTCTATTTTCAAAACTAGAATCTACTCCTATACTTTTAAGGCCATCGACAAATGACAATCCTTTATAACTAGAACTATAATAACTACTTTGTCCTCTAAGTAAATTTAACATATTAGTGTTTTGAATAGCTGTTCCATAATACTCATCAGTAAAACCTAGTCTACCATATAAAAGCTTTCTCGCATTAAAAGAACTATCAAATCCAGAATACTTTAACCCATCGACAATACTTGTTCCTTTATAACCACTTAAATCAGGTAAATCATTTGTTGTTCCTCCAATATTTACAAATATATTTCTATATAATTTATTCATATCGACATTTCCATTAATACCACTAATCCTACCAGAAGATGTATACTGCCACATATCGTATTTACCATCAAACGTATTGACATCACTCCACTGAGCTACCCAGATAGTATAACGTTCACATAACTTCTTATAATCTAAATAAGTAGTATAGAAATACTTATTCGCATATATTCCAGCCCAATAACCAGCCTTTTCTATTTTATTACAAAAAGCTTCACACATACTAGTTAAAACATTCTTACCTAAATTAACCTGAGATTTATCTTCAATGTCAAAATATACCGGTAAATTTAGATTTCTTCCATTTAACCATTTAATTACGACATCTGCTTCTCTTTTAGCTTCATCTATACTTCTCGCATATGAATAATGATATACTCCAACAGGTACATTTAAATTTCTAAACCCTTCATAATTTGCTTCAAACTTAGGATCTTTTTGACTCTCATACATTCCATATCCAATTCTAATAATAACAAAATCGACATTTTTAGAAACTTTACTAAAATCAATATCACCTTGATATTTAGATACATCAATACCCTTATATTCCATTCTTACCTCCTATTAAATTATATGAAATAATAAAAAAGCAGAAACTGCGATAAACTAAAAAATAGAACTTTATCTAGTTCTATTTGGTATTAACATTTTAACTTTCTTTCCTATTTTGTATTCTAAACTATTATCACCATTTAATGACACAAAAGAATGATCACCGTCATTATTAAATCCATTTTTAGGTTCACCATTTAAAAAAGTAACATTAAAATCATCCGTACTAAAAACATCTACATATTTAGAATATCTTCTAACATCGAAATGTTCACCATCATCTTTAAATAAATTATATAAAAATGAGCCTAATTCTAATGAAGGAGCTTTTTTAAGAATCATAACTTCAAATTTACCATCATCTATCAAAGCATCCCTAAATAATTTAAATCCAGCAAAAGTTTTACTATTAGAAACTATTAATGTAAGAGCTTCCGTATTAATTCCTTCGCCATCTTTTTCATAGTAAATATTAAGTGGTTTATGAACAATATCAGGAACAGTGGTAAGTCCCATTAATCCTGAAAACATATAATAACCAAGCTTACCAAAGTTTTGTTTAAAAGACTTTGGTGTTTCATAAGTTAAATTAGTAATAGTTCCGCAGCAAGAAACATAAGCAAAAGGAACATCACCAGCTTGAACCATGTCCACATCAATTTCATCTAAAGACTCAGAATATCTAAATAGATCGATAGATTCCATCTGTTTTCCTTTATATAGACCTAAATTATCAGCTGTATCATTAGCTGTTCCAACAGAAATATGAGAATACAAGGATTTTTGTTCAACATCCCCTAAAGCAATAAATGCTTCTCCCATAGTTCCATCTCCACCTAAAGTAACCACATATTCACACTCTTCATTAGCCTTTTTCACAAGTTCAATAGTATTACCAGGATATCTACTTGGATAAATTTTAACCTTTCCATATCTTTGAAAAACTTTACAAGCTCTATTTAATACAGCATTATTAAATCCTGTCGCATTTGGATTATAAACTAAAGCAACTGTCATATTACACCCCCAAAACAGAGCAATATTATATATTAAAAAGATTAAAAATGCAAATAAAAACCATTGACAAGCAATGGTTAATTACATAATGGCGGAGCAGGAGGGATTTGAACCCTCGCGCCGGTTACCCGACCTACACCCTTAGCAGGGGCGCCTCTTCAGCCTCTTGAGTACTACTCCAATCAAGACTACGCTTATAATTTTACCTTAAATTATATAGCGTGTCAAGAATTTAACAAAAATCTTTTTAATTAAGTTCTAATTCGTATAAGTTTCTATAATTTTCATTTGACTTAAGAAGTTCTTCATGAGAGCCAACATCCGCAACCTTGCCATCTTCTATCCAAAATATTTTATCCGCTCCTATTACTGTAGAAAGTCTATGAGCAATTATCAAAATAGTATAAGTTCCTTGCATATTATCGATAGCTTTCTGAATATTAGCTTGAGTTTCATTATCTAAAGCTGATGTAGCTTCGTCGAATAATATTATTTCTGTATTTTGTATTAGTGCCCTAGCAATTGCTAAGCGTTGTCTTTGACCACCAGAAAGAGTTACTCCAGATTCTCCAACTATAGTATCATATCCATCTTTAAGAGAGACTATAAAATCATGTAGACAGGCCATTTTACAAGCACTCACTATTTCATCATCAGTAACTTTAGACTTAGTAATTTTCAAATTATCTTTTATACTCATATTGAAAATATATGGATTTTGTGAAATAACAGATATATTTCCTCTAATAGTTTCTACATCCAAATCATTAATATTAACATCATCTAATAATATCTCTCCACTATTCACATCATATAACTTAGAAATCAAATTATAAATAGTTGTCTTACCAGCTCCACTTTTCCCAACAAAAGCTATTGTTTCATTAGGTTTAATCTTAAAATTTATATTTTTAAGAACCTGATTATCATCATACTTAAAAGAAACATCTTTAAATTCTATATATCCCTTTAATTTATTTATATGTCTATCACCAAATACTTCTTTAGGGTATTTATCTCCTTCGATAATATCAAACACTCTCTCAGAAGATACGAGGTATTTTTTAACTCTCTCTATCAATCTTTCAGCAACATCACTCATATTTAGTATTTCTCGCCTATAATTTATAATAACAAGCGTTACAGCTATGCTAAGCTGTCCATACATTAAAAATATAATTCCAACTCCCATAATCGTGAAATCAACCAAATCAAAAATACTTCCGTTAATCATTCTAAATCTACACCAAGTCATATCGAGTTCATAATCAGACTTACTCATCTTATCGACTTCGCCCTCAGCTTTTTCCATAAAACTACTTTCGGCATTTAACAATTTTATATCTTTAGAACCTCTTACAAGTTCTGTTGCAAATCCCACAAGTTTTTCAGATATCTTTCTATTTTCTTTATTAAGCTTTTGAATAGTTGAAGCTCTATTAAACTGAACAAAAAATAGTACAATTGCAAATACAAAATACAAAAGAAATATATATTTATTAAGAAAGAATATTGCAATTAAAACACCGATAGAAGTAATAAGTGAAGTAACATAATCGATAAGCTCAATAAAAATAGTCGTCATATTAGAAACATCTGTACTCATCCTATCGACAAACATACCACTAGAGTTTTCATTCATAGTTTTAGTATTAATTTTAAGGGTTTCAGAAGCTAATTTTAATTGCAAGTTTTTCTTAGTACCCATATAATAATAATTGAAATGTTTATCACTTAAATATCTAATAATATTAAAAAATACATCAGACACTAAAATAACAAACGTAACTATAAATAACTGCTTCCATGCAGAATCAGTTAAATATACTATTCTTTTAGCTGTAAAAAGTGGAATTACAACTTTCAAAACACAAATAAGTATCGCATCAACAATAAATAATCCCAAATGCCTCTTCTCTCTTCTTCCCGCATATTTATATGTCTTCTTAAGATGCTTAAAAAATCCATTAAGTTTTTTTTCTTTCATAAGAAACCTCCAAAACAATTATAACACTCTACCTAACTGGAAAGTCAAATTTATTTTAAAAAACAAAAAAGCATCACCTCATGCTTTTTTTCCTTTAAGACTATTAATACTATTTTCTATTGTATTAATATCCACATCATCATCTACCACCTTTGAAGGATTCTTATCCCTATGAAGTAGATGAAACAATTTACTTTTTTGATCCCAAATAGCCTTATACTCATCAATCTTTTCAAGCTTTAACTGATTTAATTGTCTTTGTTTGCGTTCATTTTTTTTAATCATCGAATATTCTTCCATATAATTTCGAAACTCTAGAAGAACTTCATCAATCATAATTATAATCTCCTTATAACCACAATCTTCAGCAAGCAAATATTTATATATTTCTTCTAAATAAAATAAATCCTTTTTAATACTCTTACCATCTTGAATCCTATCCTTTATTCTCTCGATTAAAGTGGTTACTATTTTTAAATTTCTTTCATTTCTACTTTTCATAATCATCTCACCTTAATATGAACCTCTCTAAGCTGCTGTTCTGTTATTTCTGAAGGAGATCCCATCATTTTATCCTCACCATTAACGTTAGGTGGAAAAGCTTGAACTTCTCTTAAATTAATCTCATCTCTAAGAAGCATAATAATTCTGTCAATTCCAGGTGCCATTCCTGCATGAGGTGGAACACCATACTGAAAAGCAGTATATAAAGATTTAAATTTTTCTTTAACTATATCTTCCGTATAACCTACTAAATTAAATCCTTTCATAAGTAAATTGATGTCGTGATTCCTTACAGCTCCAGAAGACATTTCATAACCATTACATACAAAATCAAATTGATAAGCTAAAATATCATCTATATTTTTTTCATAAGCCTTTTCTCCACCTTTAGGCATACTAAATGGATTATGACCAAAATCATATTTTCTCTCACCATCATTAAATTCAAACATAGGCATATCATTAATAATACAAAATTCAAATACATTAGGATCTATTAAATCAAGTCTCTTTCCAAGTTCACTTCTTATCATTCCTGCTTGTTTAGAAGCAATATCTTCTTTCTTATCAGCTATAAAAAATACCACACCATTTTTCTTTAACTGACATTTTTTAATTAATTTTTTTCTATCATCTTCAGATAGAAACTTATCTATAGGTCCTTTAAAAGATCCATCATCTAAATAAGAAATGTATCCAATACCAGGCATACCTATTTTTTTCGCATAATCAACTATCTCATTAAACCAAGAATTAGGTTTAGAAGCAATATCATCCACAGTAATAGACCTAACTATACTTCCTCTAAATGGTTTAAAATCACTTTTTTCAAATATTGAAGAAATATCATTTATAATCAAAGGATTTCTTAAATCTGGTTTATCGGTACCATACTTAAGCATAGCCTCTCTATAAGGAATTCTCCTAAATGGTCTAGGCGAAACTTTTTTATCAGAAAAATGAGTAAACAAATCATAAAATATTTCTTCTCCAACCTCTTCTACATCTTCTTCAGTAGAAAACGCCATTTCAAAATCCAATTGATAAAATTCAAGCGTTCTATCAGCTCTACCGTCTTCATCTCTAAAACAAGGTGCGATTTGATAATATTTATCAAAGCCACCAACCATAAGTAACTCTTTAAATATCTGTGGGGCCTGAGGTAAAGCATAAAATTTTCCCTTAAACCTTCTCGAAGGAACCAAAAAATCACGAGCTCCTTCTGGAGAAGACACAGAAAGTATTGGAGTTTGAACTTCAGTAAAATTTAGATTATCCATCTTATTTCTCAAAAACTTAAGAACTTCACTTCTAAATTTAATGTTTTCGTGAACTTTTTTATTCCTCATATCTAAATAACGATATTTTAAACGCAATTCTTCATTAACAGAAGTCGAAGAAATAATCTCAAATGGAAGATCATTTTTTGCTTTCCCTAACACCTCAAATTTAGAAACCAAAACTTCTATAGTACCAGTAGCTAATTTAGGATTATATGTCTCCTCATCCCTTTTTCTAACAATTCCATCTAAGGTAACAGAAGACTCACGTGTTAAACCATCAAATATACTATCGTCATTACTGACAACTTGAACTATTCCACTCTCATCTCTTACGTCGACAAAAATAACCCCGCCATGATCACGGATATTTTCAGTAAATCCCGCAATTCTAACTTTTTTTCCTAAATCATTTCAGATAAATCACCGCAGTAAACATTTCTATACATGTTTCCCATTTAAAATCACCTCTTCCTTCTACAATAAAATCAGTCTACTTAATATAAACAGTTTCCTGGAGTTCTTGGAAATGCACTTACATCTCTTATATTATCCATACCAGTCATATACATAATTAATCTTTCAAACCCCATTCCAAACCCGGAATGTACTGTCGTTCCATATTTTCTTAAATTCATATACCAAGTGTATTCTTCCTTATTCATTCCAAGCTCATCTATTCTCTTACCTAATTTATCAAAATCATCTTCCCTTTGACTCATACCATAAGTCTCACCAATACCAGGCATTTCTAAATCCGCATTCGCAACTGTTCCATCATCCATTTGCTTCATGTAAAAACATTTTTTAACCTTCTCTGGCCAATATGTTATAAAAACAGGACAGTTAAAGTGCTCGGTAATATATCTTTCGTGTTCTTTAGCTAAATCTTCACCATACTCTGGTTTAAATTCAAAATTAGCCTCAGCTTTCTTAAGAATATCAATACATTCTTTATAAGTAACTCTAACAAAATCATTATTTATAACAGTATTTAATTTTTCTATTAAACCATTCTCAACATTTTTATCTAAAAATGCAAGTTCATCTGGACAACTATCCAAAGTATATTTTATAACATATTTCATTAATTCTTCAGATATATCCATAATTCCTTCTAAATCACAGAAAGCAACTTCAGGTTCAACCTGCCAAAACTCTGCAATATGAAGTGGTGTATGAGATGGATCCGCTCTAAAAGTTGGACCAAATGTATATATTTTACTAAAAGCTTGAGCAAAAGCTTCTCCTTCAAATTGACCTGAAACAGTAAGTCCAACAGGCTGTCCAAAATATTCATTATCATTATTTACCTTACCATTTTTCGCAATATCTTCTAAATTTTGAGTAGTAACCTGAAACATCTCTCCTGCTCCCTCGCAGTCACTTGAAGTAAAGATTGGCGTATTCGCATAGATATATCCCCTATCTTGAAAATACTTGTGAATCGCCATAGCAGCTACACTTCTAATTCTAAATACTGCTTGAAAAGTATTAGTTCTAAATCTTAAATATGATTGTTCTCTTAAAAATTCCATAGAATGTTTTTTCTGCTGAATAGGATAATCATCTGGGCAATCACCTAATAGTTTCAATTTAGTTACTCTAACTTCATAGTCCTGCCCTCTTCCCATAGATTCTATTAGCTCACCTTCAACCTCAATAGAACTACTGATAAGAAATTTTTGAATCTCTTCAAAATTATCTAAACTTTCGTCATATACTAATTGAAGCTGTCTAAAAGCTGTTCCATCAGAAAAATAAATAAAACCAAATTTTTTCTGTTTTCTATGATTTCTTATCCAACCTTTAAGTTTAATATTTTTATTTAAATATTTTTTTTCATCTTTGTATAAATCGTTCAAATATATATAATCCATAACAATTTTCCTTTCGATTATCTTTTTTCTATCTCACTAGCCATGGTACTTCTTGCAATCGTAGGATTTGCCGTACCACGAGTTTTCTTCATAATTTGACCAGTCAAGAAATCTACGACGTTAGTTCTACCATTTTTATACTGCTCAATAGCTTTAGGATTTTCATCCAAAACTTCATTAGCTATCTTAATAATTTCACCTTCGTCACTCATCTGCTTCATACCTTTTTCTTTAACTACCATCTTAGGTGTTTTTCCTGAAGTTAAAACATCTTCAAATACTTCTTTAGCTTGTTTAGAAGAAATCTCTTTATTCTCTACTAAATCAATTAATTCCTTAAGCATAGCTGGAGTAAGTGTCATATCGTCAAATTCTAATTCAAGTTTATTTAAATTTCCAAGTAAATTAGTTGTAATCCAATTAGATGCTTTCTTAGGATCAGCTCCAAGTTCGATACATTCTTCATAAAAATCAGAAACCTTTTTCTCTTTAACAATAATAGTCGCATCATAATCAGTTATTCCATAATTATTTATATAGTCTTCTTTTCTCTCTGAAGGAAGTCTTGGAATCTTAGATTTAATCTCTTCTAACCATTCTTTAGGAATCTTAAACTTAGGAATATTAGGTTCGACAAAATACTTATAATCTATCGCATCAACCTTACTACGCATATGGATAGTTGTTCCACTCTCTTCATCCCATCTACGAGTTTCTTGTTCTATTTCGTCTCCTCTTCCTTCATCTAAAAGTTCAGTTTGCCTTTCAATTTCATAATTAATCGCATCTCGAACTCCTCCGAAAGAGTTAACATTCTTCATCTCTACCTTAGTTCCCCAATTTTTAGGATCACTTTCATCCAAAGAATCATCCATAATTGAAACATTGACATCACATCTAACTTGACCTTTTTTACTATCAGCTTCACTTATACCTAAATATTGATATATACTTCTCATAGTCTCTAAGAAAGCTACAGCCTCATCAGCCGATCTAAAATCAGGTTCAGTAACAAGCTCAAGTAAAGGAACACCAGCTCTATTATAATTAATTCTAGAACCAGATGGATAGTGATCAGAAGAAGCCGCATCCTCTTCTAAGTGTAAATTATTAATTCTAACGCTCTTCTTTTCACCTTTTAATTCATAATTAAACACTCCATAGCTTCCAATAGGAGCAGGTTTAGTTTCCTGAGTAATTTGAAAACCTTTTGGTAAATCTGGATAATAATAATTTTTTCTTTCAAAATATAGATATTCTGGTTGCTGACAACCAAGTACAATACTAGTCATCAAAGCCATTTTAACCGCTTCCTTATTGACAACAGGCAAAGTTCCAGGAAAAGCCATATCAACTGGTCTTACACTAACATTAGGATATTCATTATAATCATTTCTAGCAGATGAAAATACTTTAGTATTAGTTTCACTTATTTCACAGTGCATCTCAAGTCCAATCATTACTCTATAGCCCATTATTTTCCCTCCTTTACTACTTGTCCTTTAAAGTCCATTGAAGATTCTAAAGCATATGCCATATTTAACACATTCGCATCGTCATAACAGTTACCAGTTATATTTACTCCAACTGGAAGTCCATCTACAAAACCATTTGGAATAGTAATTGAAGGAAAACCACCAAAGTTACCAATCTGTAAATGTTCTTCCAAAACACTAGTATTCTTATCTAATATATCTTTAGATCCTTCTAACTTTTTAGCAGGACCTGTTCCTACCGGTAAAATAACTCCATCATATTTTTCAAATAATTCTTTCCACTTATCTACAATTAATCTTCTAACTCTTTGAGCATTGTGGAAATATCTGTCTTTATTTTGAGCCTGTAAAACATAAGAACCAATTACAAATCTTCTTTTAATTAAAGGAGAAAAACCTTTAGTTCTATAATTTTTCATCTCAGTATCCCAAGAATCACCTTCAGCTCTAGGACCAAATATAAATCCTGTTAAATTAGACATATTACTAGTCGCTTCCGCACAAGAAATAACAACATACACTGAAGGAGATGCATTAAGTAATGTTTGATCGACAGAAACTTCATCCACTTCCATTCCAAGTTTCTTACACTTATCAACAGTATCCATAAAATTAGCCAAATGAGCCTTAAGCTCATCTGAAGCATGAGGATAATTATTAATATCACATATTTCTTTTATATAACAAAGTTTCTTCCCTTTAACTTTACCATCTAAAGAATCAAGTAAATGTATATCAGATGAATCCCAAGTAGTCATATCATATTTATCGATTCCCTTCATTCCATCGGTAACAATAGCCGCATCTCTAACACTTCTAGCTAAAACTCCTAAATGATCTAAAGAAGAAGCAAAAGGAAACAATCCATATCTAGATATCATTCCATAAGTTGGTTTATATCCAACAATTCCGCAGTAAGCCGCTGGTTTTCTAATCGAGTCTCCGGTATCAGAACCAGTCGCATAAGGATAAACTCCAGCCGCAACAGCTGCCGCAGAACCAGCAGAAGATCCCGCACACATTCTAGAACTATCCCAAGGATTAGTAACTACTCCAGTATGACAAGTTGTTCCAGTTCCACCCATACCAAATTCATCCATAGCTGTTTTATTTACAAAAACCGCACCTTTTTTAGTTAAATTTTCAACAGCTGTAGCTGTAAAAAATGGAACATAATCTTTTAAAGTATTAGATGATCCTGTAGAAAGAACTCCTTTAGTACTATAATTATCCTTAACTCCATAAGGAATACCTGATAAAAGTTCATCGGTAACTTCAGCTTCTTTAACATCATCTAAAATAGTAACAAAGGCATTACATTTATCTTGAATCTTCCGAGACATTTCTATAGACTCATCGATTAACTCTCTACTAGTAACTTCACCTTTAACTAAAGCTTCATGTATCTCTTCGATACTCTTATCCATATATCTCATTATCCCACCACCCTTGGTACTACTACTTCACCATCGGAAGTACTATCATCACAATTTTCTAATAATTCATCTAAAGGAATAGATTCCTCTGGCACATCTTCTCTAAGTTCATACTCAAAATCATCTAAAGTATGTGTCATCGGTTCTACCTTTTCAATATCAGGTATTTCATTAATTATATCTATGGTTTTATCTATAACTTCAAATTCTTCCAAAACCATTTGATTTTCCTCTTTAGTTAAACCGATTAAAAGTTTATCCGCATAATCGTCAACCATTTCACTTGTAAATTTTCCCATAAAAATTACCCTCCTATACAAAAAAACAGGCATAGGATTAAACCTACAACCTGTAAATTATAAAATGGCGCCCAATGTAGGACTCGAACCTACGACCTAACGGTTAACGGCCGTGCGCTCTACCAACTGAGCTAATTGGGCAAATTAAATGGCGCCTGATGTAGG
>JAFWYR010000022.1 GCA_017522615.1 Bacilli bacterium
ATATCTTAAAAAGTCTTATGATTGGTGGCTCTTATCTCCGAGTGCGTACAGCTCGTACAGCGTGTACTGCGTCCGTGCTTTCGGCAGCATCATCAACAACGACGCGGGCTACCACTATGGTGTCCGCCCTGTTCTCTATCTTTCATCAAATATCACACTAACCGGAACAGGAACAGATACATCAAACGCATTCACAATTATATAAGAATAAATATTGAAAATGACCATGTGCAAATCCCAATGGAGTTTGGAAAGCACGGCAACTTTTGCTGACTGGCAGAGGCAAAAGATTATTTAATTATAAAAACTAAAAATTGGATAAGAGTATTCTTATCCTTTTTGATATAATTTATTAAATAAAAAAGTTAATCTAATAAAAATCTAGTATAATATATATAGAGTTACTTTTTATAAAATTCCAAAACAAAAGAGATAGCACCCCCTGAGGGCTATCTCCAATAAAAGAATAAAAAGGGGCTGGCTAGTTTACACTAGCGCCAATTCAACCTAAATTGAATTGGTGATTAATATTATATTGATTTTTGAAAATAAGTCAATAGATTTTAAGAAAAAAATCGAAAAAGGAGTTAAAAAATGAAATTAAGTGATATTAAAGGACTTGGACCTACAACTGAAAAATATTTAAACGAACTAGGAATATTTAACGCTGAAGACTTAATTAATTATTATCCATATCGATATGAAATAATCGAAAATACGGACATTGATAAACTAGAAGATGGCGATAAGATAGTCGTTGGTGGAATATGTGAAAATAATCCAAATGTTTTTAGATTTAATAGAAAATTAAATAAGATGACTTTTAGACTTAATACTGGACGTTTTATAGCGCGAGTAGATATATTTAATAGAATATTTTTAAAAGATAAGTTAACAGTTGGAACTCCTATTACTGTAATTGGAAAATATGATCAGAAGCATTCATCTATTACTGCTAGTGATATAAAATTTGGACTTATAGAAGAAACTATGATTGAACCAGTATATCATTCATCTTTTAAAATATCTTCTTCTAAAATATCAAAATTAATAAAAGCATCTTTAGAAAAAATAAAAATAAAAGATTATCTTCCTGGATCTGTATGTCAAAAATATAAATTTATAAGTAAAGATGAAGCGATAAAAATAGCTCATAATCCAAAAGATAAAAGAAGTTTAAATAAGGCACTAAAAAGATTAAAATATGAAGAACTATTTAATTTTATGTTAAAAATAAATTATTTAAAAGATCGTAAGAAAAAGGGAAATGGATTAAAAAGAAAAGTAAGTTATAGTAAAGTAGAAAAAATAATAAATAACCTTCCTTTTGAACTGACAAAAGATCAAGAAAAATCTGTTAAAGATATATATAATGATTTAATAAGCGAAAATAGAATGAATAGATTACTTCAAGGCGATGTTGGTAGTGGTAAGACTATTGTTGCCTTTATAGCTCTATATATAAACTACCTGAGTGGTTATCAAGGAGCACTAATGGCTCCAACTGAAATATTAGCTCACCAGCACGTTCTAAATATTAAAAGGCTTCTTCCTAATTTAAATATAGTATTCCTAAAAGGAAAAATGAAAACCAAAGAAAAAAGGGAAGCTAAAGAGTTAATAAAAGAAGGAAAAGCAGATATTATAATTGGAACTCATGCTTTGATTAGTGAAGATGTAGAATATAAAAGTTTGGGATTAGTAATAACCGATGAGCAGCATAGGTTCGGAGTAAATCAAAGAGGAAATTTAAAAAACAAAGGTATGACACCAGATATCTTATATATGAGTGCGACACCTATTCCAAGAACCTATGCCTTGACCTTATACGGTGATATGGATATATCAAGTATTAGAACAATGCCAAGTGGAAGAAAGCCTGTCAAAACAATTTTAAAGAAAAACAAAGATATAAAAGATGTCTTATATATGATGTTAGATGAAATAAAAAAAGGTCATCAAATTTACGTAGTTGCTCCATTAGTTGAAGAAAGTGAAAAAATAGAATTAGAAGATACATACAAGCTAGAAGAAAAAATGAACAAAGCTTTTGGTAAAATATGCAAAATCGGAGTTATGCACGGAAAGATGAAACCAGATGAAAAAGCTAATGTTATGAATGAATTTAAAGAAGGGAAAATAACCATTCTTATCAGTACAACTGTAATAGAAGTAGGGGTTGATGTACCAAATGCCACTATGATGGTTATATTTGATAGCTTTAGGTTTGGACTATCCGCACTGCATCAACTAAGAGGAAGAGTAGGAAGAAACTCACTAGATTCTTACTGTATACTTCTAAGTGACAGAGAAACTAAAAGATTAAATGTCTTAACTAAAACTAATGATGGATTTAAAGTGTCAGAAGAAGATTTTAAACTAAGAGGGGGCGGAGATATCTTTGGTACAAGACAAAGTGGAGATATGAATTTTAAACTAGCTGATGTAAAAAACGATTATGATTTATTATTAATAACTAAAGAAGATAGCTCCAGATTTATAAAAAGTAAAGAATTTAATGAAGAAAAATACAGCCATATAAAATCATCAGTAGAAAATTCACTAAATCAAGATTAAAAAAACATGTAAAAAATACACATAAACTTATTGACTTTTTAGACTATTTATTTTATACTTTAAATGCATAGTAAAACTATGCGTGACTACTTACGACTTTATGTGAGTAGTTAACCAAACCCCCTGATACCCCGGTTTAATTACTGGGGTTCTTTTTTTGACAAAAAAAGAAAGAAAATGATAGTATATATATTTATGAAAGAGAGGTCCATAAATGAAAAGAAAACTAACAGAAGAAGAATATAAAATTATAATCGAACGTGCTTGTAAAGAAGTAATCGAAAACTTAGATACAGAGGAAGATAAAGAAGATTATAAGACTATTATGGAAGAAATAACCGAAAAATTGCTAGAGACTATGGACTGGGACCCAAAAGATGTAATTAATTATGTTGTTAAAGATTATATAGAGCAAATAACAGCAATTGCTAAATTATCACCCGGACTAGAAACTGGGTTAATCGATACAAAATATGGAATAACATTTAATACCATTATAGGAAAAACATCAGATATAGAAAATGCCGAAGATATAAGTGAAGATACAGTATTTGATGTCTCTAGTATGACGAAGTTTTTTACATCAGTATTATTATTAAAAGAAGCTGAAGAAGGAAAAATAGACTTAAATAAAAAATTTAGCGAGTATTCTAAAGTTTTAGAAAAGATGGATGAAAGTATAATTAAAGCTTTAAAGTTTGGAACTACAGTAAGAACAGATGAGCTAGTGGCTAAAGATGGACTATCAAAAGAAGAGAGACTCAAGGCCCTTTTAAGTGCTCATACATTGCCAGGCAAAGCTTTTGAATATAATGACATTCAGTATATGTTAGTACCTTTTCTTTTCAGTGATGATGCCGAAGAAGCTACAGAAATATATTTAAAAAAATTTTATAGTTTATATAAGGGCATAGGATTATCACAAACAGGATATAGTACTATTAATATGTCAGGTGGAAACGTTACAGTTAAATATGACGAAAATGGTAACGAAAAGCATTTAGGTTTAGAAATATTTGATCCTAAAGCTCACAAAGTTGAAACAGAAATAGGCTTAGTGCCAACTCATGCCGGAGTTACGAGTTCTATAATTGATTTAGAAAAATTATTTATAGAAATAGAAAATGGGCTTTTAAATGAAGAATCCATAAAAAGCTTAATAACGACAATCACTAATAATAATATATATCTTTTAGATGAAAATAATGAAGCATTATTAAACTCTAAAGGTGAAAAAATAAAAGTAAATCATGCAATGGGAGTATTTCCACACGTTGGAGATGTAAGAATATGTGATATAGCTGATGGCCCGAGTAAAGATGCATTTGTCATTGCTGGATCTACCGGTTCATGGTTTACATTTGATAAGTCAAATGGTTTAGCATATGGGTATTTACCAAATATAAGAAGTGGGTTATATCCAAGAGAAATTGATGTTGATTATCCCTACGGAACAGAAGGAGATGAGATTCCTTTTGGAAAAAATATCGTTCATTTAGGCTCAGCTGCTTATAATAAAGGATCTATGGAAGATGGAAAATTAGAAAGAGGAGAGGGTAAACCTAATATGCCCTTTACCACTGAAACAAATCATTTTAAAAGACAGCAGTTTGAAATCATTATAAAACTTCGCATAGCCAAACTGTCTGAAATTGTAAAAGCACACATTGAAAATGATGATAAAGAATACGAAAAAATATGCGAAATAATAGAAAAAGCATTTAATAATAAAAAATATCAAAAAATAGATAAAAAAGAAAAAAACAAATCGTTTATAAAAATATAAATATATAAAGTTTTTTACGTAAAAAACATTAAAAAAGTTGTAAACTTATCCAAGGTATGTTATAATGATAAACAGAATGGAGGGGTTTCTTGTGGAAGAATTACAAGAATTACAAAAAATAAACGTAAAAAAATCGAATGGTGAAGTAGCAGAAGCCGAAGTTCTTCTTTGTTTTGAACTTGAAAAAACTGGTAAAAGCTATATCATCTACACATTTAATGAAGTTGATAGTCAAAATATGGAAACTTTCCATGCTTCAGTTATTACTGAAAATGAAAATGGTTATCAATTAGACACTATGCCAGAAGATGAGTGGAAAATTGTTAAAGAGATTATGCGTGATATGATTAGAAATGAGGAGTGATAATATGGATTTACAGGACAAACTATTTACAATGACCGAAGCTGGTTCTAGAAAAGCTAATGTCACTGAAGATATGGCTAAAAAAGCAAGAGAAACAGCTAAAAAACCGGGAGTTATCAAAAGAATTCTTAGTAGAATCGGTGCTAGAGTTAAAAAATTAATATTCGGAAAACCTTTTGACGATATTATGGATGATTTAAGTAAGCCAAATCTTAGTGATGAAAAAAGAAAAGATTTAATTGAACAAGCTGAAGAAAGAATTAAACAAACAGAAGAAACTTCTTGGGTCAAAGATAGCATGACAGAAGAAGAAAAACAATTCATGGAAAGTAGAAAAGCTCAAAAATTAGAAGAAATGAATAGAAGATTAAGAGAAATTAAAGGTGAACCAGAATCTAATTTTATTCCATTTCCAGATTCAAAAGATGAAGAAAATGATATTTCACAAGCTACAAACGTTCGTGAAATAGTTGCAGAAATTATGAAGTTAAATCCTGATACTAAAATAACTTTAACAGAAGAAGGAACTTTAACTAAAGAAGGATTTTTCAATGAAATATTAATTGATAAACCAGTAGAAGATTTAATTTTACCTGAGGGATTTGAATATAACGACAAAGATGGAATAACTAACAAACATAATGCAAAAAATGGTATATATACATCTATACATGTTAAAGATATGACTAAAGAAAAAGAAGAATCAAAAGAAGAAGAGGTTCAAGCAGATAAGCCAAAACAAGAAGCTTCAGAGAAGCCAGCTGCAGATGAAATACCTATATTTGAACCAAAAGTAGAAGAAAAACAAGAAGAGCCAAAAGTAGAAGAAAAGCAAGAATCAGAGGAACCTAAGAAAGAAGAAAAGACTGAAGAAAAAATTGAACAAAAAGAAAAATTAGATATTAATGATGATTTAGAAGCATTTGCCAACTATGGTGAATATGTTGCTAAATTTATAGAAGAAAAAATTGCTCCTGAAGACATTAGTAAAGTTATTGCTAACATTATTGAAGGAAATCTGCCAGCTGGAATGTTATCTGGAAAAGAGTTCTTAGAAGAAAGAAAAAATCAAAACTTCCAAAAGAAACTTAAAGAACAGCAAGCAAAAGCTGAAGAACTTAATAAAGAAATAGCAGAAAGAGAAAAAGAAATAAAAGAGTCTAAAGACTTTATTGAAATGGCTTTAGGAAAAATAATTAAACAAGAAAAAGAACTTCAAGCATTAAAAGATGAAGCAGCAGATTTAGAAGGAAAATTATATGATGAAACTCAGACGAAAACAGCTTTAGAACAAGATAAAGCAGATTTGACATCTAAAGTAAAAGAACGCGATGCTGTAATTCAAAGCCAAGGAAAAGAAATATTCAGTTTACAAAGACGTGGAGATAAAGCTGAAGCAGCAAAAGAAAGAGCTGAAAAAACAATTGAAAAACTAGAAGATAAAATTGCTGAACTAAAAGAAAAAACCACGAAATTGAAAAAGGAAAACAGAGAATATAAAAATAGAGTAAATAAATTTGAATTAAACATTAAGACAAAATTAGACATGCTTGTTCCTGACGAAGAATTAAAAAGACTAGAAGCTATTGATGAAGCTGATATGGACGATTTAGAAAAAACAGCTGTAGAATATAGAAAAAAACAATTAGTCGAAGAAATTAAAGAAGAAGCAAAAAAAGAAGAAAAAGCAGCAGAATTAGAAAAAGTTGCTGAAGATTATGTTAAGAGTAAAGAAAATGAAAATAAGAAAGCTGAAAAGCAACCAAAGACAGTTAAAAAAGTTGCAGCTAGAAAAGCAGCAAATAAAAAGACGGTAAAAAAAGAAGCTAAAATTGAAGAAAAAGAAGCAACTAAGGCTGAAATTAAACCAGAGCCTAAGCATTTAAAAGAGCAAAATTCTAATGATGAAACTAAACCAGCACCTAAACATTTAAAGGTTCAAGAGGTCAAAGAAGAACAAGCAAATGATGATATTGCATCAAGATTAGAAGTTTTAAATCAATATAGAAACAAATTAGAACAACTACAAGAATTAGAAGGCAATGAAGCTGAAGCAGAACATAAACGTACGAGATAACACCGAAAGGTGTTTTTTCATTGAATAAAAAAACTACTTATGTTATAATTTTATCGAGGAGGATGGAATGGAACCATGGTTGATTTGGCTAATAGTTGTGGTCATATTAGCCATCATTGAATTAGTCACAGTTAACTTAGTTACAATATGGTTTGTAATAAGTGGAATTTGTGCTTCCTTAGCAACCCTATTTACCGATAATATTGTTATACCATTTGGAATATTTGTAGTTGGAGGAATTATACTTCTATTAACTACAAAAAATGTTATGATAAAGTATCTAAATCATCCAAAAGAAGATATGAATTTAGGAAGAATCATTAATATGAAAGGTATTGTCATAAAAAAAATAATCCCGGACAAAAATGGCATAGTAAAGATAGACGGAAAAGAATGGTCCGCATATTCGTTATCGGAAATAGAAGAAGGAAAAAAAGTAAAAGTTTTAAAAATCAAAGGGGTTAAATTAGAAGTAGAGGAGATTGAATAATGGAATTTTTAATAATATTTTTAGTAATTGCATTAGTTATAGTACTTCCAAGTGTTAGAGTAGTGCCACAATCAGAGTGCTATATCATAGAAAGATTAGGATCATATTATGCTACATGGACAAACGGATTACATTTTAAAATACCTTTTATTGACCGTGTATCTGGAGTTATCAGTTTAAAAGAAATAGTAAAGGATTTCCCACCTCAACCTGTTATTACAAAAGATAATGTTACAATGCAAATTGATACCATTGTATACTTTCAAATAACTGATCCAAAATTATATACTTATGGAGTTGAAAATCCAATTAATGCCATAGAAAACTTAACAGCTACAACACTTAGAAACATTATTGGTGAACTTGAGTTAGACCAGACACTTACATCAAGAGATATCATCAATTCAAAAATGCGTTCTATATTAGATGAAGCAACTGATCCATGGGGAATAAAAATAAATAGAGTAGAAGTTAAAAATATATTACCACCAAGAGATATTCAAGAAGCAATGGAAAAACAAATGCGTGCTGAAAGAGAGAGAAGAGAAGCTATTTTAAAAGCCGAAGGAGAAAAGAAATCTAGTATTTTAATAGCTGAAGGTAAAAAACAAAGTGCAATATTAAATGCTGAAGCTGAAAAAGAAGCTCAAATTAAAGCTGCCGAAGGTGAAGCCGAAGCTATATTAAAAATAAATACAGCAGAAGCCGAAGCAATAAAATTATTAAAAGAAGCTGGAGCCGACCAATCAGTATTAACTTTGAGAAGCTTTGAGGCCTTAGAAAAAATAGCTAATGGAACATCCACCAAAATAATCGTTCCATCAGACCTTCAAAATGTTGCTACTCTAGGAACAACTATTTCAGAAATGTTTAAAGAAAATAAATAGACTTGTCATTTTGACAAGCCTTTTTTACATATTTAAGTATCTTTATCAATAAAATTATTATAGGTGATATCTTTGATAAGAAAAATAAAAGACTATATTTTAGAAAATGAGTTTAAGATGATTATATTAAAGGACAGAGTAGATATAACTAACTATTCTGACATAGATCACTTTGATGATAATAAAATTATTATCAGACATAATAATGGACTAGTAGTAATTAAAGGATATAAATTAATAATTTCTAAACTATTAGAAGATGAACTATTGATATACGGTAAAGTAGAGAATATAGAATTAAGATGAATCTTTTTAAAAGTAGAATTTCCATAAACATAAAAGGAAAAAATATCAATAGATTCATCAAAAAACTTAGAAATTGTAAAATTGATATACTAAGAATAAAATACAAAAATAAAAATGAAGTTGATATAATAATAAAAAAAGAGGATTATGATAAAATAAAAAAAATAAAAAGTATATATGATATCACTGAATTAGAAGTATTCGGATTATTAAAAATCAAAAAAAACTTTCGTAAAAATATGCATATAATTATTATTGGAATAATCTGTTTTATATTATTTATTATTTTAACACAGATGATATTTGAAATAGAAATAATCCATTCAAATAAAGATATAAGAGATCTATTAAAAAAGGAATTAAATCAAAATGGAATAAAAGAGTTATCCATAAAAAAGTCATATGAAGAAATAGAAAAATTAAAAGAAAAAATATTAAATAAATACCCTAATAAGATCGAATGGTTAGAAATAGAAAACAAAGGAACAAAATATATAGTTAAAGTGGAAGAGAGAAAAATAAATAAAGTAAAAGGAGAAGAATCACCGAGAGATATAATCGCCAAAAAACCGGGAATAATAAAAAAAGTAATTGCCAATCACGGTGAAATAGTGAAAGACATGGATGATTATGTCGAAAAAGGTGAAGTAATAATAAGTGGTGATTTAATATTTAATAATGAGATAAAAGGACGAGAAAAAGCCGATGGAAAAGTATATGCCGAAATATGGTATACTACGAAAACCGAATATCCTTTAGTAATAGACAAAGTAAAAAAAACTGGACGAATAAAAAATGTGTATGGAATAAAATTCATAAATAATTTATATAAGTTTTCATTAAATAAATCTAAAGTTAAAATAATCTCTGAAAAAACAATCGCATCAAATAAAATAATACCTTTAAAATTAGTTAAATTCAAAGAAGAAGAAACTAAAACTATAAGTCAAGTACTCACCTATGATGAAGCCATAGAAAAAGCCAAAGAAGCTTCGATTAAAGAGATTAAAAGTAAACTAAAAAAGCCAGAATATATTATCAGAAGTTCCTATTTGAAAAGTAACGTAAATAATAGTACAATAGAAGTGGAAATGTTTTTCGCTGTCTATGAAGACATAACCGATTACAGAGAAATAGGTGATAGCTAATGTTAAGACAAGGTTTACTTGAAATATTGAGTGAAGTTTGGCCAACAATATTAATCAGTAGCGTAATAATTATCAGTTTACGAGTGACATACATATTTAAAAATAAAGAAAAATTTATTTTATATAGAGAACTTTTAGCATTTTTCTTTATAATTTATGTATTATGTTTATTCTACGTCGTAACATTTCAAGATGTTGGATGGTCTACATCTAACTATATCCCTTTCAAGGAAATGTTTAGATATAGTATAGGAAGTAGATTATTCATAAAAAATGTTTTAGGAAATATAGTATTGTTTATCCCATATGGCTTTTTCGTATCATATTTATTAGATTTAAAAAAGAAAAGAAGTGCCTTTCCACTTATATTACTTGTTTCTGTTTCAATAGAAATAACTCAGCTTGTAATTGGAAGAGTATTTGATATAGATGACATATTATTAAACTCCTTAGGAGGAATGATAGGATTTACTTTTTACCGAAGTTTAGACTTTATTAACGAAAGACTACCTGAGGTATTAAAAAAACCAATAATATATAATATAATAGTCATCATTATAATAACATTGTTCACACTTTATATGTTAAACATGATAGAAATAGGAGTATAGAAATGAATAGATTTGAAATATTTAATGAAACAAATGAAAATATAGACATTGAAGAAGAAAAGAAAATAATAGAGTATGCATTAAAACATGAAAATTTAGAAAATGTAGAATTCAATGTAATATTTGTCGATAGTGAAAAAATAAGAGAAATTAATAAAAAGTATCGTAATATTGATAGAGTAACTGACGTTATAAGTTTTGCTTTAGAAGATGATAAAAGTATGCCTTTTGAATTTGGAAGACTTCTAGGAGATATATATATATGTGTAGAGAGGATGAAAGATCAGGCAGAAGAATATGGACATAGTCTACTAAGAGAACAAGGATTTTTAACAGTTCACGGACTATTACATTTACTAGGTTATGATCATATGACTAAAGAAGAAGAAAAAATAATGTTTGAAAAACAGGAGTTGATTTTAGATGGATACGGTCTCAAGAGATAAATTAAATAAAAAAGGAATAAATAGACTATTTAGAAGTTTTAAATATGCCGGAGAAGGAATAATATATGCTTTTAAATATGAGCAGAATATTACTGTTCATTTTATTGCTATGTTAGTCGCAATAATTATGGGAATAGTATTTAAAATATCTACTACTGAATGGTTAGTAATAACTCTTATAATCGGACTAGTTATCGCAACCGAATTAATAAATACTAGTATCGAAGCTACAATTGATTTAATAACTGATAAAAAACACCCACTTGCTAAAATAGCTAAAGATACCGCAGCTGGAGCTGTATTAATATTCGGAATAACGGCCTTAGTCATCGCCAGTATAATTTTTATACCAAAAATTTTTGCATTATTTTTATAGAAGGAGATTAGATATGAGAAGTGGATTTGTAAGTTTTGTCGGAAGACCAAATGTTGGTAAATCGACTTTAATTAATAGATTAGTCGGAACTAAAATAGCCATCACATCAGATAAAGCTCAGACAACTAGAAATGTCATTCAAGGAATTTATAATGATGATGATAGCCAAATTGTATTTGTCGATACACCTGGTATTCATAAACCGTCAAACAAATTAGGTCAAATTTTAAACAAAGGAGCTTACTATAGCATAGAAGACGTCGATATCGTCTGTTTTATTGTCGATGCAAAAGCGGGACTAGGAAGAGGAGATGAGTATATCTTAGAAAGACTAAAACAGATAGATAAACCCGTAATATTATTAATCAACAAAATAGACGGACTATCTAAAGATGAAGTATTCTTAAAAATTAATGAATACAAAGATCTATATGATTTTAAAGAAATAGTTCCGATTTCTGCCCTAAAAGGCAATAATACAGATGAACTTATAAAAACTATTAAAGAATATCTCAAAGATGACATTAAATATTTTGAAGATGATATGATTACAAATAGAAGTATAAAATTTATGATTGGTGAAATAGTAAGAGAAAAAATACTAAATTTAACCAAAGAAGAAGTTCCACATTCAGTTACATGTACAGTCGAAAAAATAATCAAAGACAAAGATAAAAATATAATAAACGTTGCTATAATTGTCGATAGAGATTCCCTTAAAAAAATAATAATTGGTAAAAATGGCCAAATGGTTAAAAAAATAGGAACTCTTGCTAGAACAGATATAGAAGAATTATTGAAAACAAAAGTTTATTTAGAATTATATGTAAAAACAATTGAAAAATGGAGAGATAGGGAAAAGTATTTATCAGAACTTGAGTTTGAAGATTTTATGGAATAAATGTCAACTAAAGGAATAAAATCGAAAAATATATTGACTAACGAAAATATGTTCGCTATACTATGTGTAGAAGATAAAAGTGAATAAAAAAATATCTTTAAAACACAATAATAATAGAGGTGAACACATGACAAAAGAAGATTTATGGAATTTATTCAAAATGACAGGAAAAATTGAATATTACCTAGAATATAAAAAAAGAAGTGATTAAAAATGAACATAGAAGAAGTAGATGGAATAATTGTCTCAGAAACCAATTATGGCGAAACAAGTAAGATAATAAATGTCATTACTAAAGATCATGGCTTAATTGGTATAATGGCTAAAGGATGTAAAAATATAAAAAGTCCACTAAGAAGTGTTACATCAAAACTTACATATGGAACTTTTATAATTTACTATAAAGAAGGCAAACTTTCTACTTTAAAAGAAGTCACTGTAAAAAATACCTTTAAAAATTTAAAAAAAGATATATCTAGAATTAGCTACGCCGCTTACATGCTAGAATTATCTGAAGGAGTTATTAAGCAGAGTAAAAAGACTCAAATATTTGATTTACTGATAGAATCCTTAATTAAAATAGATGAGGGGTATGATCCTTTAGTAATAATGAATATTTTGGAATTAAAATATTTAGATTTCTTGGGAGTAATGCCTATCTTAGATGGTTGTGCGATTTGCGGCAAACAAAATGGCATAGTTACCTTATCTAGTTACAGGGGAGGATATGTGTGTGATAAATGTTATACTAATGAGAAAATGGTATCCGAAAAGACGATAAAATTAATTAGAATGTTCTACTATGTAGATATATCTAAAATAACCAAATTAGATGTTAGTCCTAAATCTAAAAATGAAATAAATATGTTTTTAGATGACTATTATAGTCGGTATACTGGATTATATTTAAAAAGTAAATCATTTATTCAAAGCCTCCAAAAACTAAATAAGTGTTAATTTGACATAAAACATTAAAAATGATAATATATACCCCAAATCGGAGGGGTAAAATGGAAAACATCAGTAGAAGAAATTTATTTAAATTTGCAGTTGGAACTGGTATAACTATACTACTAGGAAAAGCCGCACATAGGTCTATATATGCACCTATCTATATTCAAACAAAAGAAAAAACTAGTAAATATATTGACTATCAAGATCTATCTAAATTTTATCTAATAAGATATAAGGAAGATAGAGGGATGCCATCAATTCTTACTTTTGAATGCGATAAAAATTTAGACTATCACATGACATCTCTTCAAACCAATGGAGATAATATAATCGAAAGAGAAGAAGGAAGCTATACATCAGATGAAGTAACAGATTATTATAATGATGAAAATGTTGATGAATTTATTTCTATTCCAGATTATTTATCTGAAATAGAATATGAAAAAGATATCTATATATCAGATGATATAGATGGTATGATAGAATCTTATGATTTAAAAAGACAAAAAACTTTATAAAACCAATATTATAAATCAATATTGGTTTTTTATTGGCCAAATTACCCAAATTACATATATTAATTTAGGAGATGATAAACATGAATGATTTAAAGGTGGTTATTGATGCTGGTCATGGAGGAATAGGATAAATCCAAAAATAAGTGAATGACTATGAATAATAATAAATACAAGAGTTTAAAGATACTTGATAAAAGTATCTTTTTTGATGGTATAATATATATGAGGTGAATAAAGTGTTTGATTTAGAAAATATTTTATCATATACAAATGCAAATATTCAAATAATAGGTATATTTATTGCTATTATAGGAGGCTTAGTTGCAACTAAATTATTAAATGCAAAAATTGAAAAGGACACATTAAAAGAAAAACTAAATAAGTTAATAAAAGAAATTGATTTTAACAAAGAAAAAAAATCAAGCAAAGAACAAAAAATATATCAAAAGAAAAAAGACGATTATACATATTATATTTATGATAAAATAATAGAAAAAGATTTTGATGTATCAAATTATGACGACTATGGATTAAGTGAAGAGCAAAGGTTAAGTATAATCGATGAAATTAAATGTATCATGGCAGAGGCAATAAAAATATTTAAAGAAAAACATAAAAAAAGTGAAGTAGAAGAGATATTAAAAGAACATCACATCCAAGAAAATACAGTTGAATATACAATATATGATTATGTTGGATATGAAACAGGGGATAGTTCAAATGGAACTGGACCATTTGGCATGATGATTCCTAATATAGCTGATATAAGAATGGATTCAAGATTTTCTTCACTTCAAGAAAACTTGGAAGAGCGAGACTTAAATAATAGAATTGATGAGGTTAATGAGATTCTTAAATGGAAATTCATTGAAAAAGAAGACATAGAGTCAAAAATAAAAGCAATTGATAATAATTTGAATGTAAAAAAAGATGTAATATTATTTATTTCAATAACTTTCTTTTCAATTGTTATTCCACAAATTATATTATCAATTTATCCACTTTTTAAGGACTATAAGTGGTTGAAATATGCATTTGCTATATATAGTATAGTAACATTTGTAATATCAATGATATCAATGCTTTGGTATATTTATAAATTATATAAAAATATTAAAAAGTAGATTAGCAACCAATAATGGTTGTTTTTTTAATTACTTAAAGAAAGGAGAGATAAAATGAATTTAAATTATGCAATATTTAGAAGTGAACCTATTATGACTATAAATGATTTAGCACAAATAGGATCACATAATAAAAGAGAAAAGAAAGCTTATCAATCAAATCCAGACATAAAATTAGAATTAACTAAAGATAATATTGAATTAGTACCCTTAACAGAAAAGTATGTTAAGGGTTTTTATAACTTAACTAAAGAATATAAAAAAGAACACAATGAAAGAATGAAAACTGAAAGAGAAGATAGAAAAAAGACATTTAAACAAATGCTAGATAGATCAAATAATGTTATAGCTGATGAATTAATGTTTACAGCAACTAATGAGTTTTTTAAAGATATGACAAGAGATGATATAAAAAAATGGGCAGATACTTGCATGGAATTTATTTATAAAGATTTAGGATATAAGAAAGAACAGGTTCTACATGCTACTGTTCATTTAGATGAAAAAACACCTCATGTACATTGTTTAGTAGTTCCATTAATTAAGAAGTATGATAAAAGAACAAATAATGAAAGATATACTATTTCTAAAAAACAATATATAAGAGATAAGATACACTTATCAGAGTTACAAGATAAATACCATAAAAGACTAACTGATAAAGGTTATGATTTAGAAAGAGGTATTAAAGGTAGTAATAGGAAACATATTAAAATTAAAGAATATAAAAGAATAAATAGAGAACTAGAAAAAAAATAAATGTTAGATCCGATAGACTTAATAAAGAGTTTGATGAACTAGATAAAAAAATGGAATCTTCAAAAAGTATTCCATTTGATAAAAAACATGTAGTTGTTGATAAAGATACATTTGATACCATGAATAAGGTTATAAAAGAATCTAAAAAAATAAAGGAATTAGAGCCTAAAATAAAGCAAGTTTTTAATGAAGTAAATAATTTTGCTGATAGTTATAAATCTTTAGAAAAAGAAAATCAAAATATTAAAAATGAAGTTAAATTATTAAAAAATACAAATGAAGAATTAGTAAAGGAGAATAGAAACTTACATACTTTTATTAAATACTTATTAGATAGGATAAAAGAATTCTTTAGAAATATATTACTAAAAGGAAACGAGCCTTCTAAAGATTTAGTAACTCAAGATGTAAAAGAGTACTATGATTATGGGGATTTTCAACAAGAAGATATTATTGATATAGCTAAGGGAACAACAAAAGAAGATGAACTTTTTGATTATGCTTATGTACCTGATTATCATAAAACTACTGATAAATCTGATGAATTTGAAATAAATTTATAACTTATAGTAAAAAATACCATAAATATATTGACAATTAATTACTTATGGTGTAATATACTATATGTAAGGAGATGATTTAGATGATTTTTGAAATAGGAGCTACAGTATTTGGATTGATACAAGGTGTATTAGTAATGCTTAATAAAAGGAGTAACTGGATATTCTATATTTTGCAGATGATATTCTTAATAATATTTTCAACTTTAAACCATTTGTATGGAGATATAGCTAATAATAGTATTTATTTAGTTATGGGTGTAGTAGGATTTATACTTTGGAATAATAACAAAGAATCAAACAAAATAACTAAAGCAAGTACAAAGGAAAGAATAATTTATATTTTGTTAATTGCTTTAGGTACAATTATTTTAAGTACAGTTCTTAAAAATACAAACGATCCATTACCAATACTTGATTCATTTACAACAATATCTAGTTTAATTGCTACTTATTATATGATGAAAAAGAAAATAGATACTTGGATAATTTGGTTTATTAATGATATTTTTTATGCAGTAGAATATTTTATTCTTCCTGATCAAGCATTATACTTATTCGCATTAAATATCATTTGGACATTTATGGCTGTTGGATCGTATATAAATTGGAATAAAATTATGAAAGGACAAAATTAATATGATTAAATTATTTTATTCAGGAACATACAAAGTTAGACATGAAATGATTAATGAAGAAAATGTATTAGAAATGTTAAAAGATGATATACGAAGTAAAATTGTTGGAAATGTTAAAGATACGGTTTATGCTTCTGATGGTGTAATTATTGAAAAGAATAAAAATGTTATGTATATTGGAGGATTTTACTACGAAAAACAAGATAAAAATAAAACGGTTTGTGAAAATGTAGTAAGTGAAGAATTAAAACAAATAGATAAATGTGATTTAGTTGTTGCTAATTTAACAAAATATTCAGCAATAGCTTCAGTAACAGAAATTATATATGCAGCTTTTAAACAAAAGAAAATAGTTATATTTTGTGATCCAAAGATAACAAGTTATGAAGTAGAAGGAGAATATTGGTTTCCAATATTAACTTGTAAACAATTAAATAAAAATATAGAAATTAAATTTATAAATGGTGAAGAAGAAATAATAAATTATATCAATGAATTGAAGGAGGATTAATTATGGTAGATGTAGTTTTAGGAGCTTTTTATGGAGATGAAGGAAAGGGAAAGATAATTGATTATTTATCAAAAAATGCTAAATATGCTGTAAGATTTTCAGGAGGAAATAATGCTGGACATACAATAGAAGTTGATGGGAAAAAATTTGCTTTTCATTTAATACCAAGTGGAGTATTAAATAAGAAAACAAAAGCAATACTTGGCAATGGAGTAGTAATAGATCCTAAAGTATTAATTGATGAAATAAATAATTTAAAGGAAAATGGTTATAAGGTTGATAACTTATATATTAGTGATAAGGCACATTTAATACTTCCATATCACATTGAACTTGATGGTATGCTTGAGGACATTAGAAAAGAAAGAAAAATAGGAACAACAAAAAGAGGTATAGGTCCGGCTTATTGTGATAAATTTGAAAGATGTGGAATCAGAATGGAAGATTTCATAAGTGCTAATTTCAAAAGTTATTTAAAAACAAATATAGATAATAAAAACATAATTTTAAAGGCATATGGATATAAACAAATTGATTTTGAAAGCACATATAAGGAATACAAGGAATATGCTAAAATATTAAAACCATATATATGTGATACAACTAAAATGTTACATAAAGCACTTAAAAACAATGAAAAAATACTATGTGAAGGGGCTCAAGCAACATTATTGGATATTGACTTTGGTACATATCCATATGTAACATCTAGTAATCCAACAATTGGTGGTGTTTGTACTGGAACAGGAATTGGAGCAAAATATATAAAAAATGTTTATGGTGTTATTAAAGCATATTCATCAAGAGTTGGTGAAGGACCTTATGTAACCGAATTAAAAAATGAAATAGGTGATAAAATAAGAGAATTAGGACATGAATATGGAACTACTACAAAAAGACCTAGAAGATGTGGATGGCTAGATATAGTTGCTTTGAATTATGCTATTATGCTAAATGGATTAACAGGCATTTGTATGAATCACCTAGATACAATAGGTAAACTAGATAAAATTAAACTATGCGTTGCATATGAAATTGATGGTAAAAAAGAAGAATATTTTACTACTAATGAAGAAATATTGAATAAAGCAAAACCTATATATGAAGAATTTGATGGAAACTTTGGAGATATTAGTAATTGTAGAACTTATGATGAATTACCTATAAATGCAAAAAAATACATTGCGAGAATAGAAGAATTAACTAATACAAGAATTAAATTTATTGGAACAGGAGCGGGAAGAGAAAATATAATTATAAGATAAAAAGGAGAATTTATATGATAATATTAGAAGGTACAGATGCAGTCGGTAAAACAAGTGTAATAAATAATTTAAGTGATTACAAATTACTTGATCGCGATAAAAATATATGCGGGTTATTTGACTTTAATGTTTCATTAGTTGATAGAGCAAATAAATTTAAAAAATACCTAGATTCAAATGAAAACTATGTAATATTTCTAGTTAATAATGATAAAGATGAATTAGAAAGAAGAATACAATTGCGAGAAACAGTTGACGAATATGATAAATATGCATATCTTTATAATCTTTTATATTTAGAAACATATTTATATATGAAACAAAAAAATTTATTGAGTGATAAGCTGTTTATGGTAGATTGCACTGGCTTACCATTAAAAGAAGAAATAAAAAAGGTTAAAAAACTGATTGATGAAAAAGGATTAGATAAATAATGAAATATATAGTTATTCCTTGAAAAAAAGAAAATTAATAATAGAAAGGAAGTAGATTATATGCCAAATATTAGTGCACATATGATTGTTGCTGAGGAAGTAGCTAAAAGGTTAAACATTAATAGTGATGAATTTATTAAAGGAAATCTACTTCCTGATATTATAGATATGGAAGATAGTCACCACAAAGTACAAAATGGTGTTTATATGGTACCTGATATAGAATATTTTTTACAAAACTTGGATTTTAGTAAAGATTTAAATATTGGCTATCTTACACACTTGCTTTTAGATAAGCATTATTTAAGTGATTATTTGGGGTCTTTATATCCTAATACAAATATATTCTTAGATGGTACTATTTACAAAGATTATGATTATTTAAACTTTCTACTTGTTGATAGATATGGATTAAATATTGATAAATTAGAAAACATATTAAGTCAGTATGATTGCAAAATTTTGAAAGAAAAGTTAAAATATAATATAGAATGTTTAAAGCAAAAGAAAGCCGGGAAAACTAAATATCTGAATTTTGAGAGCTTTGCTAGCTTCCTTTTAGAAATTTCGGATACTATTAGTAAGGAGTTGTTTGATTATGCAAATAAATCTAGTAAGTTGTATATTCGTATTAGACAGTGAAAAAAATGATAATATTAGAAAAAATGACGTAAAAAAATTAAAAGTGTTAGTTAATAACAATAATGAGTTGCCAACAATTAATATTGAAGGTAATGAGATAAAAAAGCAGGTTAGAAAGAGCATTTCTAGTATTATAGGTAGCAATATTTTTCATTTAGAACAAGTATATACAATGGATTATAAAAGTGATATAGATATTATCTATTTATGTGTGACAAATATTGATAATATAATTGAATTAAAAGAAGATTATAAACTTGTAGACTTTGAAATTAAAGATAATAGCGTAATTATTTTAGATAATAAAGAATATGAATATAAAACTATTGAATTAGAAGATAACAATAATATTGAATATATACATGATATAAGAATAAAAGATGAGCAAGTTAAGAGAACATTAATGAATTTATTAATAAGCTATAAGCGTATTAGAAATAGTATTGATAGTACTGATATTGTATTTAAGTTTATGGGTTCTAGTTTCACATTAGAAGATGTTAGAATTGTATATGAATTAATAAAAGATTGTAGTGTAGATAAGTCTAATTTTAGAAAAAAAATTATTAAATATTGTGAAAAAGTTGATTCTACCACAAATGAAAAAAATGGATATAGACCAAGCCAAAGATATAAATTTAAACCTTTAAAAGGAGATGTATGGTTATGATTTTAGCAACAAATAATAAAGGAAAATTAGAAGAAATAAGAAAAATATTAACAGATTATAAGATATATTCTTTAAAAGATAAAAACATAAATGTCGATGTTGAAGAAGATAAAGATTCATTTTTAGGTAATGCAATGAAGAAAGCAAAAGAAATATATGAAATTTCTCATGAAGAAACTATTGCTGATGATTCTGGATTATGTATTAATTGTTTAGATGGTTTTCCTGGAGTTATGACACATAGATTTTTAGGTGATGATGCTACTGATAGAATGAGAAATGAGTATTTAATCAATGAAGTAAATAAATATGAAGATAGAAGTGCTCAAGTAGTATGCAATCTAGTTTACTATGATGGAGAAAAAGAAATAATTGGTGAAGGAATATTAAATGGTTTTATTTCCAAAGAATTCAGAGGAAATAATGGATTTGGATTTGATGAGATATTTGAATTGCCAAACGGATTAACATTGGCTGAACTTTCTTCAGATGAAAAGAATAGTGTAAGTGCTAGATCATTAGCAATAAATGATTTAAAGAAAAAATTAAAAAAGTAGACATCAAGACTAACTTTTAGACAGGTTAGTAACCTACTACGCTATTGGCATAGCCAATAACAGTGGGCAAGGGATAAATACCCCTTTGAACCCCATTTAAGCGACAAAACTACAAACTAATCGTAAGTAGTAACGTCGCCTTTTTTATTACAACTTGCGTTTTATAAAAAGAAAGAATACTATCGCCACTTTCATTTACTATCGTAAACAAAACGTGCCACGTATTCTTTATATAAAAATAACCTCAATACAATTAATGTACTAAGGTTATTTTCTTTTTGGAAATAATGCACTATCAAATGATGGATATTTTGACTTATCAAATTTTTCTAAATTTGGTCTAATCATAGGAATTATTTCTTTTAGCCTTTCTAATATTTCATCATTAGATATTTCTTTCTTTTCAATGCTAGCTAATTCTAATTTATCAATTAAATCAGCAATACATCCTTTAACAGCAAAATCTACTTTTCTTCTTTCTTCAATATCTTCCAATACATCAAAATAAAACTTTTCATAACTTTGTATTTGTTTTTGATAATCAGCAGTAGATCGTTTACTAGATAAATCTTTACCCCAGTTAATATCTAAATCATTATATCCAGCAAGTTTCATTAGATCAACCATGCTTAAATCTAATGCTTCAGCAATTCCTTTTAAATATAAAACATTTGGTTTTAACCTTTTGCCAGCTTCGATACGAGAAACTTCAGCACAATCCATGTTTGCTTGTCTTGATAATTCTCTTTGTGAAATCCCTTTTTTCTCTCTTGCTTCTGTTATTATTTTTCCTAATTCAGTAGTTTGCTTTTTCATCTAATACCACCTCAACTGAAATTAATATAACACAAAATGATGAGAAAATCAACAAAATTGTAATTATAGTGTTGACAAACTCAATACATGGTAATATACTCAATTTGAATTTGATGTAAAACTCATCAATAAGAAAGGAGGAACAGAAATGAATGAGAATAAAGCACCTAGATATTTCAAACCATAAAATATGGAGAGATAAAAATATCAAACCCGAAGCAAAAGAAATATATGCTTATCTATTTGCAGAGGGATTTGAAAGAACTATCTCACATATAAGTATTGGAAGAATACAAAGGGAGCTAAAAAGTATAACCAATATCGGATTTAGAAATAATCTAAAGATATTAGAAAAAAATAAATATCTAGTTTATAAAGAATACGATACAGGATTATACGAATATCACATTTACTAGAACGATAAAAATCACTAGTAAATATAGGTACAGTAAATGTTCGGAGATTTATGTTAGTACCTTTTCTATAAGATATATAGAATAAATCAAAATAATATCTTTAGGGGAAGATATAAAAAATCCCCCTTAGGATATTATTGCTCAAAATTGGAAATGGAAAAGCCCATATTTATTAGATAGGAGAACTATTATTATATTAGATTGTGAATTTATCATGACACCAAGAATATTATTTAATGATAGGAATTTATCTAAAACAGATTGTAGTGTTTTAGGTCTTATCATTTCACTTACCTTGAAAAATGGATATTGTTATGCGAGTAATGAATATTTAGCAAACTATGTAAAAGTTTCAAAAAGAACAATTAGTGATTCATTGTCTAAAATAAAACGATTAAAATATATCATAGTAAAATATGAAAATAATAATCGTAGAATATATCTTAATACTGAAAAGATACCAACAAAGCCAGCGAACCATGTAGCAAAAAATTGTGATGATATGGTAGCAGAAACTTGCGACCATAATATAAATAATAAATATAAAAATGAATATAAAAAAATAAATAAATTTAAACGAGAAGGACTTGTACCTTATTGGATGGAACATCCAGAAGTGTGCAAATCAGATTCAATGACTGAAGAAGAATCTGAAGCATTTGAAAAAGAATTAAAAGAAATACAAGAAACAATAGATACATTATAAAATGAAAGGAGAAGATGTCTATGAAAGGAGCATTTAATTTATAATTAAAGAAAAGGGGGTAAATAGAAAATGGAGGTAGTATATAATGTAAAATATAAATTTAAGAACAATGAAAATAAAACTAATGAGGAATTAAAAGAATTATTTAATAGAAAATTGTTAAATATCATTATAAAGCTAGAAAATCAAAAATTAGGATTAAATAATTCGTTATAATGATATATAATATACTTGTATTTAAAATTATTTGTAGTTGTTCCAATGTATTGGAGGAATGGCTATGATAGAAAAGGTAGGTGTATATTGTAGATTATCTGATGAAGATAGAGATAAACTAAATAAAACTGATGATAGTGATAGTATAATAAATCAAAGAAGTATGTGTTTAAAATATGCCAATCAAAATGGCTGGGATGTTGTAGATATATATTCTGATGATGATTTTTCTGGAGCAGGGACTTATAGACCAGATTTTGAAAGACTTATAAATGATTGTAAAAATGGTAAGATTAATTTAGTCTTATGTAAATCACAATCTAGATTTTCAAGAGATATGGAAGTTATTGAAAGATACCTACATAATAAATTTATTGAATGGGGAGTTAGATTTGTAAGTATTATTGATAATGCTGATACAAACATTGAATCTAATAAGAAATCAAGACAAATAAATGGACTTATAAATGAGTGGTATTTAGATGACTTATCTCAAAATATTAGAAAGTCTTTAAAGAATAAAAGAGAAGATGGTTTATTTATGGGTAGCTTTGCTTCATATGGCTATGATAGAGATGAAGATGGACATAAGTTAGTTGTTGATCCAGTAGCTGCAGAAGTAGTTAAAAAGATATTTAAAATGTATGCAGATGGATATGGTTATCATAGAATATGTGAATATCTAAACAATAATAATATTCCACCTAGATCTGTTTATAAAAAACAAAAAGGTAGTAAGTTTGTATGTTGTAATTGTGATTTAAATACAGTTAGGTGGAATCCTGATACAATTGCTCAAATGTTAAAAAATGAAGTTTATATAGGCAATTTAGTTCAAGGGAAAACAACATATGTAAGTTATAAAAATCATAAACCTATGAAAGTACCTAAAAAAGATTGGATTAGAATTGAGAATGCTCATGAGCCAATTATAGATATGGAAACATGGAATAAAGTACAGTCAATATTAGGAACACATTACAAAGTTACTAAAACAGGACAAATAAACTATTTTACTAGAAAAGTATATTGTAGTTGCTGTGATAAAGCATTTATGAGAAATGTATATAGTGTTAAAAGTGAGAAAACTGGTAAACGTGCATATCTACAATGTAAGGGTAATAAAAAATTTCATATATGTTCTAATAATAAAGCAATTAGAATGGATAGTTTAGAAGAAATATTATTAAATGCTATTAATGATTTATTAGATAATTACTATGATAAGAATAATTTAAAAGAACTCTATGAAAACAGACAAGAACAAGATACAGATAATAATGATTCAATAAAAGCACTAATAAAAGAAAAAGAAGATTTAAATAAAAAAATAAGTAATAATAAAACTTATTATAGAAATCTTTTTGAAGAAAAAGTTAAAGGAGTTATTTCTGAAGATATGTTTCAGATGATGTCAAAAGATTATTTCAATGAAATAGAAAATATGATGAAAAGAATCGAAATAATAGATAAACAAATTGATGAGTTAAAAGGTGAAAAGAAAGAAAAGAAAAATGCTGATAGCATATTAAAGAAATACAAACATATAAAAGAACTTAATAAAATTATATTAGATGAGTTTATTGATAAAGTATATATTGGAGAATATGATAAAGAAAATAAAACAAGAGATATTGAAATAGAATGGAATTTTGAATTTTGAGGTAGTAGTTATGAAAGTAGAAGAAATGCATTATTTTGGTATTCCAATAGAAATAAGAAATTTTTATAGAGATGTATTTGAAGTGTATGAGATGAGAGAGAGATTAGGAGAAGAAAAAGGTATAAAATTTTATGTTTATACTAGTGATCATAATCCTCCACATGTACATGCAATATATGATAAATATGAAATTTCTATTTCGTTACTAGATTTTAAAGTATTAGCTGGAAATATTCCAAATAAAAATAAAAATATTGCTATTAAATGGGTAAAAGAAAACAAAGATAAATTATTGAATTGTTGGAACAATAAAACCATAGTTTCTTCTACAAACTTAACAAAATCTATGTTAGATTCAAAAGAACCAGTAGAAATATAAATAATAATAAATTTGGATTTTTCCGATACCCCGACATGGAGGAACAGATAGTGGAGCCGTGAGCTCAAGTGGAGTAAGAGAAAAAGATTTAACTTTAAAAATAGCTCAGTATATGTATGAAGAATTTAGAAAAAAAGGTATTGACGCAACTCTAATTAGAAGTGCAGATGAGACGATTTCTCCAACAGAAAGAGTTAGAAGAATATTAGCCGCTTATGGCGATAATCCAAACGTAGTAGTAATATCTAATCATATAAATGCAGCAGGTTCAGGAATTCAAGGGGCAGAAGGAGCAGAAGTAATTTATGCTTTGAGAAATAATGATAATTTAGCTAGAAATATTCTTCAATCTCTTGGAAACGCTGGTCAGGCAATGAGAAAGTTTTATCAAAGAAGGCTTCCTAGTGATACCTCTAAAGATTATTATTTTATTCATAGAGATACGGGAAGTAGAACTCAGCCAGTTATTGTAGAATACGGTTTTATAGATAATCCCACTGACCTAAATAAAATACAAAATAACTATAAAAAATATGTTGATGCAGTAGTTGATGCAGTAATCACAACAGCAAGTGGAGGAACTGTTGAGCCATCTCCACTAGGAGATAATTATTATGTTGTAAAATCTGGAGACAGTTTATGGTCTATTGCCAATAAATATAATACAACAGTAAATGAATTAAAAACACTAAATAAGCTTACAAGTAATAATTTAACCATTGGTCAAATAATAGAAATACCCTCTAATGAATCAAACAATCAAACTACAAATACCTATACAGTAAAATCCGGAGATAGTTTATGGTCTATTGCCAATAGATATAATACGACAGTAAATGAATTAAAAGCTCTAAATAAGCTTACAAGTAATAATTTAACCATTGGTCAAATAATAGAAATACCCTCTAATGAATCAAACAATCAAACTACAAATACCTATACAGTAAAATCCGGAGATAGTTTATGGTCTATTG
>JAFWYR010000023.1 GCA_017522615.1 Bacilli bacterium
AGATGATTGGAAAATTATAAAAGCATCATCTACTGAAGTTAGGAATGGAAATACAGACCTCTTAGATAAGCCAGTATACGAGTATATAAAAAAGAAAAAATTATATAATTTATAAAAATAGGAGTAGTAAAATGTATAAATATAAGATTGGCATGTATGGTGGTAAATTTATGCCACTTCATAAAGGTCATAACTATTGTATAGAAACTGCCGCCAAAGAATGTGAGAAGTTATATGTAATAATGTTTTATGGTGGGAAAGAAGAAGAAACAATTTTAAAAATCAACAAAGAAAAAGATCTAACAGTAAAATCAAGAAAAGATAGAGTAATTAGAGTATGTAAAAAGTATAAAAATGTAGTTCCAAATTTTATCGACATATCAAAATTAAGATTAGTAGATGGCAGTGAAGATTGGGATGCCGAAACACCATTAGTAAGAGAAATTATTGGAGATAACCTAAATGCCGTATATTCAAGCGAAACATCTTATGACAATTATTTTAAAAGAGCATACCCAGAAGCCGTACATAGAATAGTTGACAGTAAAAGAATTAATTATCCAATTAGTGGAACAAAAATAAGAAAAATAAAAAATAGAGAGGAGAGAAAACTATGGACAATCTAAAAAAAAGTTTCAAAAGCCTTAAATGGTATGAAATATTTATGATAATAATAATGATAGTAATAGCCGGATATGGAGTATATAATGCACTAATTTCTCCAAAGAATACAACACCATTATGGCTTACAATCATCAATTTTATAAGTGCCATTTGCGGAATAATATGCGTATTTTTTTGTGCAAAAGCAAGCATTTCAAACTTCGCCTTTGCAACAGTTAATACAATCGTATACGCTATATATCTATTTTATGAAAAAATATATGGAACATTTGCCTTAGAAGTATTATTTTATTTGCCAGTAAATTTCATATCATGGTACATCTGGGCAAAACATCGAGATAAAAAGTTAACCGAAAAGACTAAGTCAAAAAAACTAACATTAAAGCAAAATATCATCAGTACGCTATCAATAATTATAGGTGGACTTGTATATCATATAGTTCTAGTTAAGCTAGGTGGAACAGTTGCATGGTTAGATGCTTTTACTTTAAGTATAGGAATCGTTGCCGTAATTTTACAAATGTTCAGATATAAAGAACAGTATTTCTGGTGGATTATCACAGACGTAATAGCAGTAGCAATGTACATAATACATTTTGACCCAGTATATCTAACCAAAAAAAGTATTTACTTAATAATGGCTATAATAGGCATTGTCAACTGGACAAAACTAAACAGAGAACGTAATAAAACAAATGAGTAAGAGGTTAAATATGTTTAATGAAGAAGAAATAATTGAATTTATAAATCGTATTATAAATTCACCCAATATAGATGATAGCGAAATAAAAACAAATATCACAAAATTTTATGAATATATTGTATTAACAAATATGTGTGATGATGAAACATTAAAAAAAGTGTCAACGATAATAGAATGCTTAAATGAAATACTCGCATTAAAGAAAAAAATAGAATATATCGACGTAAATAGCCTAATTTCAAAATCTAATAATCCAAAAAATTATCAAAAAATACCAAATAATAGACATTTTTGTCATTATGAAAGTGGCGGTTATTCATCTTCATGCGGGTCTTCAAGAACGTATAGTAGTCATTGTTAATGGAACAAATTAAATTATTTAATCAACAACTAACCGTAAAAAATGAACTATGTAGTGAAGATCCAAAAGACATAAAATTATCAAGTTCAAAACTTAGATTATATATTAAATTAACAGATGATTGTAACGCTCACTGTGGTTTTTGTGCAAATCAAAATAGCCAAGATTATGGAAATATAGATATGGATAAATTAAAATATGTAATTACATATCTTCTATCAAAAGATAAATTACATGGCATATCCATAACAGGGGGAGAGCCATTAACACATCCAGATAAACTATTTCAAATATTTGATCTTATTTATAAGCTAAATCCAAATATCGAAGTTCAATTATCCACAAATGGTTATAACTTACTAAAATTATTAGAATATGATAATATAAATAAACTCGAAAGCATTCACATTTCAAAACACCATTATAATGATGAAATAAATTATGAAATCTTTAAATCTAAAAACATAGCTTCATCTGATGATATTTCAAAGTTAAGTCAAAGTCTAGAAGATAAACAAATAATTAATATAAATACGATAATTATGAAAGAATATATTTCTAACTTAAAAGAGATAAAAAATATGCTAGAACATACAGCCCAACTTGGTGTATATAAAAATGGTTTTGTATCTTTAATTAGATGTAATGAATTTGCAAAACAAAAATATATTAATTTTAATGAAATATTTAATAATTTAGATAAATCATTTTTCAAAGGACATCACTTTTATCATAGAAATTACTGCGAATGCTTATGTGGAATGTATTTAACCAAAAATAATAAATTAATTGAATTTTACGCTCGCATGATAAATAATAATCCATGCCCATATACATCTCAGTTAGTATATACATCAGATAATAAAGTAACAGCAGGATTTAGTAAAAAAATAATATATAAATAATTATAACTACAAAATAATAATGTAGAAAAAAGAAAAAAATTAATGTATAATTAATTCATAGAAGGTGAATAAAATGTATAGTACTGAAGAAGAATTCTTAAAAAATTATAACCCTGATGAATTTGAAAAATTATCGATGACAACCGACATTATGATTTTAAGCGTATCAGACCAAGAGGTTTCAAATTATCGAAAAACAAGCAAAAAAATGATGAGTATTCTTCTAGTAAAAAGAGATGATTTTCCATATAAAAACAAATGGTGTCTTCCAGGAGGTTTTCTAAACCCATCAACGGAAACTTTAGAAGAATGCGCAAGAAGAGTATTAAAAAGAGAAACGAATCTATCCGACATATATATGGAACAGTTATATACATTCGATAGAATAGACCGAGATCCTAGACTAAGAGTAGTATCATGTTCTTATATTGCCTTAGTGGATAAAAAAAGATTAAACCAAGAAGTTAAAAACGCCAGCTGGTTTGATATTATAGACATAAAAGAGGATAAAGGAATCGTCCGCCTAACTTTAAGCAATGGCAAAGAAATAATAGACTTCAGCGTAAAAAAGACTCTAAGAAAAAATTCATCAGATCGTTATTCTTTTGAAACTGACAAAAATGATTCTTTAGCGTTTGATCACGATATTGTTATTCTTGCTGGATTAGAAAGAATAAAAAATAAGATAAACTATACAGATATCGTCTTTAATATGATGGGAAAATATTTTACTCTAGGTGATTTGCAAAGGGTATATGAAGTAATACTAAACAAAAAATTATTAGATCCTGCATTTAGAAGAATAATTGCGGATAAAGTAGAAAAGACCGATAAAATGCGTGGTGGTGAAGGACATCGTCCATCCTATTTATATAAATATAAGAAATCAGAATAATCAGGTAATCCTGATTTTTTTGATTAAAAAAAACAAAACTTCACATATTATAATAGAAAGGAGAAATAAAAATGACACAAAAAGAACTATTATACATTGAAGATGCAATAGGACATGAAAATACAATAATAAAAGTATGTGAAGACATGATTAATAACCTTCAAGATGAAAATTTAAAATCATTTATCAAAGAAGAATTACCAATTCACCAAAACACAAAAGAAAACTTATTGAATATGTTGGAGGTGAAATCCAATGAATGATCAAATTACAATGGACAATTATTTGTTAATATTAAAAAGTACAGTTGAAGTATATATCCATGGTACTCTAGAAAGTTCAAATGAAGATATTAAAAATCTATTAAAACAAGGGTTAGATGAAACAATAAACCATCAAGCTAGGACATATAATGAAATGACAAAATATGGATGGTACCAAATTAATAATGTTGAAAATAATATAATTAAACAAACATTAAATAAAGTAAATGCATCTAATTAATAACACGAAGACAAGTATTATACTTGTTTTTTTTATAGTCAATAATGTATAATATAATCAGTTATTAAGATTGTAGTGAGGAGAATAAAAATGAATCAAGAATTAAAACAAGCTATAGAAGCAAAACAAATAGCCTACTCACCTTATAGTAACTTTGAGGTAGGAGCTATATTAAAATGTAAAAATGGAAACATATATAGAGGATGCAATATCGAAAATAATGGTATTCAAAGTATATGCGCGGAAAGGACAGCTTTTGCTAAAGCCTTATCAGAAGGAGAAAGAGAATTTGAAAGTATAACAGTCGTTGGATCAGAAAAAGGAAAAGATATAGATGAAGAATGTTTACCTTGTGGATATTGCCGCCAGTTTATAAGTGAATTTGTAGATAAAGAGTTTAAAATAATAACCTATGATGGTAAAGAAATAAAAGAATATAAGATAGATGAGCTATTGCCACATAGCTTTAAATTAGATAAATAAAGTGGATGAAAAATCTGCTTTTTTTGATATAATATGTCAAAGGAAGTGTTTTATATGGATTTAGACAGATTAAAACATTCTTATTCTGTTGCTAAAAAAATGATTGAAATAGGAATTAATATGAATTTAAGTGAAGAAGAGATACAAGAATTATTTATTTTAGGATTTAATCACGATATTGGATATGAATATACCGAAAATGGAAAAAATCATGGACCAATTGGAGGAGAATTATTAAGAAAAAGTGGTTATAAATATTGGAAAGAAGTCTTCTATCACGGAATATTAACTGATGAATATGAATCATTATACTTAAACATTTTAAACATGGCTGATATGCAGATAGATAAATATGGAAATGATGTTGGATATGAAAGCCGTTTAGAAGATATAAAAAGTAGATATGGAGAAGATTCTGTAGTATATGAAAGAGTAACTGCTTTAGTAAATCACTTAAAGAAAGAAGAAAAAGCTAAATCAAAAAAAAGATGAATTTTCATCTTTTTTTAAATTTAATATTAATTCAACCTAGAGTTTAGTTATCTCAACTCACGCTTTATTGATTAATGTAATAATAAGATTATATAATAGTTTCATGAAAGGAATGATAAAATGAAAATTATCGTAATAAGCGCAATATGGTGTCCATCTTGTTTAATACTATCAAAACATTTAAAAAAATTAAAAGAAAAATATCCAAATTTAGAAATAGAAAAATATGATTATGACTTTGATGAAGAGGAAGTAAAAAAATATGAAGTTGGTAAAATCCTTCCAGTAATCATCAAAGGAGATAAAAGACTAATTGGTGAAAAGACTCTAGAAGAAATTGAGGTGTTTATAAATGAAGAATAAAATAATATTATTAATACTAGCTATTACAATTTTTCTTCCATTAAATGTATCAGCTTTATCAGATAAATATGTCGATAAAGTAGCAAGTATAACAGGTGAAGAAGTAAAAGAAGATAAAATAAGCATCTACCTATTTCATGGAGAAGAATGTCCTCACTGTGCGGATGAAAAGAAGTGGTTAAAAACCATGCAAAAAGAATATGGAAAATATATAGATATATATACTTATGAAGTATGGCACAATGATGAAAATGTTGAAAAAATGGAAAAGGTAAGTGAAGAATTAAAAGCTGATGCCGACGGAGTACCATTCACAATTATTGGAGATACGTATTTCGTTGGATATTCTGATACAATAGCTTCAAAAATGGAAAATAAAATAAAAGAATATGCTGAAATAAAAACTAATTCTGATGAAGCTGATATTCCAATTCTGGGAAAGGTAAATGTCAAAAAAGTATCCATTCCTTTAGTGGCTGTAATTTTAGGATTTATAGATGGATTTAATCCATGTGCTATGTGGATTTTACTATTTTTAATTAACATGTTTTTTAATATGAAAAACAGAAAAAAAGCATGGATACTTGGAATAGTATTCCTTCTAGTATCAGCTTTTGTATATTTCTTATCCATGTTAGGAATAAATTTAATATTAGGAATTGCAACTATTAGTATTCTTAAAATTGCCATCGCCGTATTTATTTTAATTGCTGGAATACTTAATCTAAAAAAATATATAACTATCAGAAATGAAGAAAATGGCTGTACCGTAGTCGATGATAAAAAAAGAAAAAAATTAATAACAAAAGTAAAAAAAATAATGGACAGTAAAAGCTTTATATTATCTATTGTTGGTATAATTTTATTAGCCACCTCAGTTAATTTAATCGAACTTGCGTGCTCTCTAGGATTTCCAATGATATTTACAGAAATACTAAGTATTAATGAAATAACAGGACTACCTAGAATATTAAACTTACTACTATATATTGTATTCTATATGATTGATGATATGGTTGTATTTACAATTTCTATGGTTACCTTAGAAGCAACAGGTATAACAAACAAATATAATAAATTATGTACATTAGTAAGTGCGATAATAATGATAATTATGGGACTATTATTAATCCTAAAACCAGAATGGTTAATGTTAAATTTTTAAGGAGATGATATAAATGATATATTTAGATTATGCAGCTAATACTCCAGTAGATGATAGAGTATTAAACACTTTTATAGAAGCCACAAAAAAATATATGGCAAACCCTAACAGTTCACATTATATAGGGAAAAAAGCTAAAGAAATCATCGACGAATCATCAGAATATTTAGCTGATTATTTTAACTGCAAAAAAAACGGAATAATATATACAAGTGGATCTTCCGAATCCAATAATTTAGTTATCAAAGGAATTGCTGAAAAAAATAGAAATAAAGGAAACAAAATAATCATCTCTGCCGTTGAACACTCAAGCATTGTCGCCCCTTGTAACTATCTATCATCCAAAGGATATGAAATATCAGTTATACCTTTAGATGAAAACGGATTAGTTGATCTAAAAATATTAAAAAAAGAAATAGATGAAAATACAATATTGACAAGTATAAATGCGGTTGACTCAGAACTAGGAACAAGGCAACCTATAGAAGAGATAGGAAAGATAGTAAAAAAATATCCAAACTGTGTATTTCATACAGACGCTACTCAAGCTATAGGTAAAGTAGATATTGACTATAAAGATGTCGATTTCATTACATTTGCTCCTCATAAATTTTTCGGACTAAATGGATTTGGCGTCTTAATAAATAGAAATAATATAAAAATAACACCTTTAATTCACGGTGGAAAAAGTACAACTATCTTTAGAAGCGGAACCCCCGTAACCGCAAATGTAATAGCTTTAAAAAAAGCTTTTGAACTTGCCACTGAAAATCTAGAAGATAGATATAAATACATATCAAATTTAAATAAAGAATTAAGAGAAAAGTTAAGTAAAATAAAATGTATACACATTAATTCACCAAAATCATCAATACCAAACACTTTAAACATAAGTCTAATTGGTAAAGATACAAAAAGCATTTTAAAAGAGCTAGAGAAAAACGAAATATATGTATCAACAACTACTGCCTGTGCTTTAGGAGATGCTCCTTCAAAATCAGTTCTAGCCATAACTAACGATAAATCATTAGCTTCCAATACGATAAGAATAAGCATTTCACATTTGACAAAAAAAAGTGAGATAGATAAATTTATCAACATATTAAAATCACTCTTAAAATAGACAGATTATAGTATCTGTCTTTTATGTGGTATAATTATTGTAGAATATTAAAAAAATTAAAAATAGAAAAGAGGTGTGAAATTGAGAAATTATGATTTAGAAGTTCTAATATCAGAAAATATTGACATCACAAAACTAGAAGACTCAAACTTTGACTCTCCTTTAGGTACTGGTTCTACCTCAGGATTAATATTTGGAACAACCGGAGGGGTATGTGAAGCAATACTTAGAACAGCTTACTATTATATGAATGGAGAAAACTTATCTAAAGACAATCTAATTTTTAAAGATATAAGAGGAATGAATGGTATTAAAGAAAGTAAAGTAAAAACAAAAGATAGAGAAATAAAAGTAGCAGTATGTAATGGAATAAAAAATGCCAAAAAATTAATAGATAAATTGATAAAAAAAGAAGTACATTATGATCTTATCGAAGTAATGAATTGTATAGGTAGATGTATAGCTGGAGGAGGACAACCTAAAACCTCACTCCTAGAATCATCAAAAATAAAGAAAATAAGAATGGATTCGTTATATAAAGAAGATGAAAAAAAGACACTAAGATTATGTCATGGAAATAAAGAAATAATAGATATATATGATAACTATTTAATAAAACCAAATAGCGAGATAGCTTTAAATTTATTACATACTCACTATGAAGATAAATCAAAAATGTTAGGAGGAGATATATAATGATAGATTTAGAAAATTCAAAATTAGCCCTTCACTGTCTTTCGTGTGTTACGAAACCATGTCAAGTGGGATGTCCTCTTAATAATGATATACCAACTTTTATAAAATATATTAAAGAAAATAATTATGAAAAAGCTTTTGAAACATTACAAGAAACAAGTGTGTTAACTCCGATATGCGGTAGGATTTGTCCACATTTTCAGCAGTGCCAAGGTTCATGTGTTAGAAGATTCTCATCTGAACCAGTTCAAATTGGCAAATTAGAAGCTTTAGTTGGAGATATTGCTTTAGAAAAAGAATGGAATATCTATTCACCAAAAGAGACTAAATATAATGTTGCCGTTATTGGTTCAGGCCCAGCTAGCCTTACATGTGCAGCTTTCCTAAGAAGAAATGGTATAAAAGTAACTATATATGAAAAATATGATCATTTAGGTGGAATACTTTCCCATGGGATTCCAGACTTTAGACTAGACCCTAAAATAGTAAAAAAAGTCATAGAAAGAATAATAGATTTAGGAATAGAAGTAAAATACAATATAGAATTAGGTAAAGATATAAAACTTGAAGAGTTAAAAGAAAACTACGACGCTATATTTATTGGAATAGGTGCTAACATATCGAATCAAATGAATATTCCAGGAGAAAATTTAAAAGGAGTATATGGAGGAAACGAAGTTTTAGAGCGTAATATCCAAGTAGATTATAAAGGAAAAACAGTAATTGTATCAGGTGGAGGAAACGTCGCAATGGATATATCTAGAACAGCCAAAAGATTAGGTGCGAAAAGAGTAATAGTTGTATATAGAAGAAGTGAAAAAGAAATGCCAGCAGATAAAAAAGAAGTAGAAGAAGCTAAAAATGATGGTGTTGAATTCATATATCAAACTAATATAGTTAAAATTTTAGGACAAGAAAAAATAGAAAGAATAGAAGTAGTTAAGACAGAATTAATACAAAAAGAAGGAGAGACAAGACTATTGCCAATCAATATAGAAGGAAGTAACTATGAAATATCTTGTGACATAATAATGATGGCCATAGGTTCTCATCCCGAAGAATATGTAAAAGATTTTAATTTAGAAAAAAACAGCCAAGGGAAAATAAAGATAGATAAAGATAATCATACATCAGATAAAAAAGTTTTTTCAGGAGGAGATGTAGCCGGAATAAAATCCACAGTTGCCTGGGCATCACGTTCTGGAAGAAATGCAGCTTACTCTATAATAAAGTATTTAAAAAGCCTCTAAACAATTAGAGACTTTTTCATTATCTAGTTAATGATTTACCACCTGAATAAGTAAGCTCTTTAACTAATACTTTAACAGGTGCACTAGTAATTAATAATAATTCTTTGTTATGTGGTGAATCAATATCTCTAGCAAGTCTATATCTTTCATCAGAAAGAGAATTATAATATTCCACAATTTTTTCGTATATTTGAACAATATCATCTAAATCTTTATCGTCTGAATTAACACAAGCACCTAAAAAATGATCTTTAGAAAATTTTGGGATTGATATAAGATCTGTACCTAAACCATTACCTATAATCGCTCCAAAATGATCCATAGTAGGAGCAGGATAAAAATGTTTTCCATAAAGACTAATAATTTTAGAGTTAAATAACTTGTCGTCACTCGCAATAGTTTTAGGTATCCTAATTCCTTCTTCATTTAAATAACCTAACGCTCCATTAAGTCCAAATTCTTCTAACTCTGAATAATCGATATTACGTGATAATAAAAATTGATTATAATCTGTTAACTCTCTAGACATACTTTTTCTAGCTGATGAAAATAGTTCTAGTATTCCATCGTAATTTTCTGGATTAAATCCGTTACTGATAATATAATCTAAAAATAAAATTGAATCAACATTTTCCATATATTTCTCCTCACAATCAAGAAGTATTATACTTAAAAATAAATTTTAGTCAAATTATTATATAATATGTTATAATAAAAAAGGAAAGGTAGATTATGAACAAAGAGGAAATACTAAAGAGAAAAGGAATAATAGTTGCTTTAGATCAAAGTAGTGGCAGTAGTGAAAAGGCACTAATTGTATATGGTATTGATAAAAGTAGATATAAAAATAAAAAAGAAATGTCAGATCTAATACATAAAATGAGAAAACGAATAATAACTAATAAATATTTCACAAAAGATAAAATAATAGGTGTAATATCATTTGATGAAGAATTAGATAGAAAAATAGAAGGAGAATATACATCTGAATATCTTCTTAATAAAAACATTATATCTTTTGTAAAAATAGATAACGGATTAGAAAAAGTAAATGATGGTGTAGCTTTAATGAAAGAGATTCCAAACATTGAAGAATTATTATTAAAAGCAAAAAAACATGACGTATATGGAACTAAAATGCGTTCGGTAATATATGAAAATAACAAAAAAGGAATTAGAAAATTAGTAAAGCAGCAGTTTGAACTTGCAAAAAAAATATATGAATTTGGACTAGTGCCAATAGTAGAACCAGAAGTAAATATATATTCAAAAGAAAAAAAAGAATGCGAAAAAACTCTAAAAGAAGAAATAGATAGGCAATTAATAAAAAATGATATAAAAATTATTCTAAAATTAAGCATACCAGAAATTGATAATTTATATGAAGAATATACAAATAATAAAAACATTTTAAAAGTTGTTGCTCTATCGGGTGGCTATGATAGAAGGACTGCCTGCGACAAACTATCTAAAAACAAAAAGATGATTGCAAGTTTTTCAAAAGCTTTTTTACAAGATTTAAGAGAAACTGATTCCGAAGAAATATTTTCAGAAAAAATAAAAAATACAATTGATGAAATATATAATGCCGGAGAAAAATAGAAAGAAATGGTGATGGATAATGAATAAAGAAGGTTTTATAAAAGAATTATCAAAAAAAATAAATATCAGTGAAGAACAAACTAAGGCTATTAATGAAGTATTAGAAAATAATTTTCTCATAGGAAAGAAAAACAAAGATAAAATTATAACAGAACTAAAAGATAAACTAAAAATAGATGAGAAAAAAGCAAATGAAATATACGAAAAAGCATCTGATATAATAAAAGATGGATTAATAGATAAAATAAAAAATCCATTTAAAGATCAAGACTAATAATCTTGACTTTTTAATTATAAAAAATAAAAACATTATAATAATCTTGACTTAATAAAAAAAAAGTGTTAACATTATAAATGTTTTATTAGAGATTTATCTAAAAAGCTTTAGTCAGCTCTCAAAAACTGCGTCCATAGCTCAATTGGATAGAGCGTTTGACTACGGATCAAAAGGTTGCGAGTTCGACTCTTGCTGGACGCGCCATTTAATCGGGAAATAGTTCAATTTGGTAGAGCACTACATTTGGGATGTAGGAGTTGCAGGTTCAAATCCTGTTTTCCCGACCATTTAGTAAATAAAAATCCTTATTTTAAGGATTTTTTTATTTTGAAAATCTACATTAAAACAAACAAAAGAATATAATCATTAGATATCGATTTAAATAAAAAAATATGCTAAAATAATAAATGAAAATTAGAAAGGTTTGATAATGTGACAGAAAAGAAAGAAATAGAAGAAATAATAAGAAAAGCACAAAAAATAAGTATATATGCTTTAAACGAACTATGTAAAAAATTAAATTTAGACTCAAAAGCAGTACTAAGTAATCTTCCAAACTTAAGATTTGGAAATATGAAACAAACCTCAATTGGAGAGTATTATCCAGAATCAAATGAAATAGTTCTAAAAAATAAAATAATAAATATTATAAGTAAATCACTAAAAGAACACCAAGAAAGTAAAGAGAATGTTAAAGAATGGTATATTATGGAAATAGCTGAAACAATCATTCATGAAACAATCCATTCTCTAAGGACAATTAATAGAAAAGGAAATGAGATAGACAATTTATACCTATCGAGAATATTACTAGATTTAGAATTTAACGAACATGAAATCGATAATGAGGAAAGACCACGTACCGTTTGCTATATTCTCCCAGATAAAACAACAGATGAAATAGAAAATCTAATGACAGAGGGAAATGAAAATGATATCTATGATATTATTAATGGTTATCAAGAACAAATCAATCTTCAAGAAGGACTAGAAGAATGTTTAACTGAAGGACTAGCTCAAATAGCTTTGAAAAATCTATTACACAAAAGACCACTTGAAGAAACATATGGAGAAATAATAAATGACCCTAAAACTAGGTTGGACACACTAATTGGTGTAAAAATCTTTCAAAACTTAGATGAAGAAATGATTAAATGGTTTTTAACAACAAGACTTAATCCTAACTATGAAAACTTAATAGAAGAAGAATACAAAGATGACTATTTAAAACTTTTAAAAGTCGCTAGTGGTGCTTATAGTGAAGTTGTAAATTCTAATGTCGATGAAAAATTAAAAAATTCTACATTAGAAAAATTAGATGAAATAATAGAAAGTAGAAGTCATAAAAAAACGATATAGAAAGGATATAATATATGAATAAAACATTAGTTATATACTATTCATTTTCCGGTAATTGTAAAAAAATTGCCGAATATTCTAAGGAAAAATTAAATGCAGACCTAATAGAACTATCACCTAAAGAAAGTTTTTCAGATGATTACGATGAAGTAGTTGCTGAATGGCAAAATAATGATATTAAAAGAGATGTAGATATTAAAAAATTAGACATCGATATAAGTCAGTATGATAAAATTGTCTTAATCACATGCGTATGGTGGTACGGAATATCACCTGTAATGAAAAGATTTTTAAAAGAATATGATTTATCTAATAAAAAAATAATAGTTGCCGCATCTAACGCTGGATGGATAGGCCATGCCTTAAAAGACTATGAGTCATTACTTCCTAATTCTATTATTAAAGGAGAGTTAAATTTATTGTTTTCATCAGAAAAAGACAAAAGACACGAAATGATAACTTCTATTGATGAAATAGATAAATGGCTAGAAAACATCAATGATTAGAGAAAAAATATGATTAATATAAAAAGTACAAAATTGTTATTTCTATATCGAACATTTTTATTCAAATTTACAAAATTTAAAACTGATAAAGAAGAATTAAAAAATATAGTAAATGCCCTAAATAAAAAAAACAAAAAAGAAAGATATACATATATCTACGAAGAGACAATCGAAGCCTTAAATAAATATTATAAAGATGATTTTTGTGACTTTCAAAACAATCAATGCATAGCTCAGAGAAAATCTGGAAGTAAAAAGATAAATGGATGTTGCCGCTTTTGTCCTATTGTAACAGACAAAGGCTGTCCATCAGAAAACATTTCATGTAAGCTAATTTATTGTAAAACATCGATTCAAAATTTTAAATTACTTAAACTATGGAATGTTAAAATAACTAAATGTCTATCACCAGGAAGACAGTTAATTTTAAGAGGAAATTTCTTTATTACTAAAGATGAATTTATTAAAGACCTATACGATGGAACATTTATATTTCCTTTTAGAACCATTAAAAGGGAATTAAAAAGAACACTAAAAAAGTAAATAACTGGCAGTAGTTGTTTACTTTCTTTTTATATCTGATATTTCTTCAATAGGTAGTAGTTCGTTATCCATAGTAATTAAATGTTTTTTATTCATTCCAACAATTCTTTTAGTTAAAAACTTACCATTTATTTTTAAAATAACATCAGCTTTATAGACATAATCAGAAGACTTAAAAATATCCTTTATCTTCTTTCTAACATCTACATTTTCATCACCTTCAAAATCGTTTATATCATTTTGACCATAAAATACTTTTTCATTATTTCCATTAGATTTTACTTTATTGGCAAATACACCAGGTAATTTTTTATTCAAGATAATCCCCCCCTAAATAATCATATGCATAAAACTTAAAATTTGCTAAAGAGTTTATTCATTTTAAGTGTAATAAAATAACCTAAACATAATAATAATACACCGCAAAATAATTCAATATTATTATAGCTGTTTTTAGTTAAATCAAAAATCATGGAAATCAAAGAACTGCTCATAAAGCCCAAGACACAAAAATAAGTCTCAGTTTTATATCTATTAAATAGATACCCCAAAACTTTAGAAATTAATATTGTACTAATCAAAAAGCCTAAGATAAACAAAAAAGCTATATTAAAAGAAGCAGAAAAAGATAAAATACTATTAATGGTACCCAGCAAACTTTCATACCATCCTAATGCCATAAAAATAGCCGTCCCACTAATTCCAGGAACAATAGTCGTAAGAGATTCTATAGCCCCCATCAAAAAATAATGATTACCATTTCCAGACGTACTTCCCAAATTAGTAAGAATCATCACGGTAAAAAAACCAAGTATAAAAATAACAGTGTTTTTAAAACTAATTTTATGTTTTATTTCATCTGTTATTTCGGGAATTCCTCCGACAATCAGTCCAATAAACAAAAGCATAGTAGGTATATGCCATTTATCTAAACACCATAAGACAAAATTGCACAGTAGTGAAATTCCAACGCCAGCCCCGCCTAGTAAAAAAAAGATAAATTTTAAATCTTCAAATTTTATTTTTAAAGGGTTTCCTAAAATACCAAGTAATCTTTCATATACCCCAAATGAAATTGATAAAACCGCTCCCGATACCCCAGGTAATATTTTAGCTATCCCAATAATAAAACCTTTAAAAAATAATATAATATTGTTCATATTCCAATATATGCTTAAATAACAAATAATAGTATAATAGTGATAAAAGGAAATAAAAATAATATAATTACTTAAAGGTGATAAAAATGGAATTAAAAAAATTATTTATAATTACTGACTTTGATCACACCATCACAGACAAAGATAGTAACAGTAGTTGGGGAGTTTTAGAATCATCTACACTTCTTTCAAAAGAATCTAGAAAAGAATGTGAAAAATATAAAAATTATTATATGCCAATCGAAAAAGACTGTACAATTTCAGAAGAAGAAAAAAGTAAATATATGAAACAGTGGCTAGAAAAAAATTTAAATATCTTTATCAAATCAAAATTAACTGAAAAAGAAATAGACAGAGTATCTAGTAAAAAAGATTGTATGAAACTAAGAAAAGGATCCAAAGAATTTCTAAAGTTCACAAATAAATATCAAATTCCCGTTATCATAATTTCAGCAGGTATTTCAAATATAATAGAAAATTTCTTAAAAACAAATGACTTACTTTTTAACAATATATATATAGTATCCAATATAATTAAATATAAAGAAGGCTATATTAAAGGATTTAGAAATGAAGCTATTCACTCTTTGAATAAAAATGAAATAAAATTACCCTCGAAAATAGAAGAAATAATAAAAGAAAAAGAAAAAATAGTATTACTTGGAGACAATGTAGAAGATATATATATGATTCCAAAAGGAAGAGAAAATAATACCTTCAAAATAGGTTTTTTAAACGGTCACAAAAATAATAGAAAAAAATATAATGAAACATTTGACATAGTTTATGACGATGAATCTTTTACTAATGTTATCGATATATTAAAAAATACTCATGACTAAACCTCATGAGTATTTAATTCTTTTTCAAGTGTTCTATTAGTTTCTTTTAAATTTTTCTTAAGTAATCTTTCAATTTCTTTGTGTAACTTTTCGTTAAATTCCTTCAAATTACCTTCAACTTTAAACGGTTTTCCATATCTAATAACTAAATCTTTACTTCTAAATTTGTAATCTCCAGTAATCGCACAGGGTATAACTAGTGAATCAGTTTTTTTAGCCATACTTACAGCTCCAAATTTAAAATCTAACAGTAATTTATCTTTATGTCTATTTCGTGTACCTTCTGGAAATATTCCAATAGCCCCGCCATCATTTAAAACAGCTAAAGCTTTAGATTTAGCATTGGGGTCTTTCTTACTTCTATCGACTGGAATGCACCCGACAAATTTGAAAAACCAAGCAAGATGTCCCTCAAAATATTCTTTTTTAGCCATATAATGAATAGGTCTTTTAGTTGCCATTATAGTTAAACACTGATCAAATAGATGTTTATGATTACACGCAATCACAATACTTCCTTTTTTAGGAATAACCTCTTTACCAATTATTTTAGGATTATAATATAATCTAAATAGTACTCTCATAATAGGAGTAAGCAATATATATCCAAAATTATTTTTCATTTTTTCTCGACCTCTTGTTTTCCTCTTGTAGTTTTCTAAAGTCAACCTTACCAACTATTGTCTTAGGTAGACTTTTTCTAAATTCCCACTCCGTAGGAATAGAATATTTAGCAAGATTTTTCGCACATAACTCTTGTAATTCTTTTCTAAGTGAAGCATTATCTCTATATCCTTTTGCTAGCACAATATAAGCCTTAGCTACTTCAACTTTATAAGGATGTGGAACTCCTATAACCGTTGAATCAAGCACTGCCGGATGTCTTTCCAAAACTTCTTCAATCTGACTAGGGTAGACATTATATCCAGAAGAGATAATCATTCGTTTAAGCCTTTGTTTATAGGTAATAAAACCATCTTTATCCATAATTCCAATATCTCCAGAATGAAGCCAAATATTTCCATCTTTATGAATTCTTAAAGCATCGTTTGTCTCTTTTTCATCGTTGTAATATCCCAGCATAACAGTTGGACCACTAATACATATCTCCCCATCAGTGCCATAAGGAACTTCTTCATCTGTTCCAGGTTTAACTATTTTAACATAGGTTCCAGGCCAAGGAATACCGACACTTCCAGGACGGGAAGCATATTTCAAATCAAAACTAACTGCCGCAACAGCTTCAGTCATCCCAAAACCTTGAGTAAAATTGGTTTGAGCTCCGTGCTCATGTAAGAAGTTATTTATCTTAGTAACTTTTTGCTTATTAAAGGAGTCACCACCTGCGATTACATATTTTAAATTATTTAATTTAACTCTATCCATTCTTTCATTGTTAGTCATAGCCTCGAATAGAGTAGGAACTCCGACCAATACCGATGGTTTATGTTTAGAAAGTAATTTATCAAATTCAGAAGCTTTAAATGTCGGAATAAGAACCACCTTAGCCCCGACACAAAATGCATCATTTATACTAACTTCTAAACCAAACCCATGAAATATAGGCATAATTCCTAAAATAACATCATTACTATCTAAATCAGGTAAAGCAATTTTAGCTTGAATTGTCGCTGCATTAAAATTTCCATTAGAAAGCACTATACCTTTAGGTATTCCAGTAGAACCACCACTTTGTAATATAGCCGCCGGAAAATCTTTTCCTGTGGACAAACTTTTTTCCACAGGATAATTTTCTCCATATTTAATAAAATCTTTCCACATAATATAATGTTCATTTTTTCGAGGTTTTTCCACCTTATAACCTTGTGTGAATTCATATCCTATCTTCATGAAAATATTCATCGAATCTTTAGCAGATAAAATAACAGTTTTATAAACCTCGGTATCTCTTATTATATTTTTAATCTTAGAATAAGTTATATCCAAAGCTACTAATACAACTGTTGAATACTTATTCAAAATATCTTTAATCTCATTTTCACTCAGCATGGGATGAAGCATATTACAGACCGCACCGATTTTATTAAGTGCATAAAAACTTATAAGAGCTTCAGGAACATTAGCTGAAATAATTGACACCACATCGCCTTTACGTACTCCTATACTTTTATAAGCCCTACTACATACATCAATTTGATTTAAAAATTCTCGGTAAGTTATTTTAGTTCCAAAATATTCAATCGCATAATTATCCATATATCTTTCGGCATGTTTCTCAAAATATTCGTAGATATTCATATTTGGAACAATTATATTCATATGTTTTTTATCATAAAATTTTCTCCAAGGAGCTTTAGGTTTTCTCTTAATTCCGATAAAATGAAAAAAATTCATATCAAGTATTCCCATACTGTTACCTCTCTTCTAAATTATCGCTAATTATCTTCATAAGTTTTTCATTTTCTTTAGTTAAATTATCATCTATCACTGTATAACCATCTAAAAATTGTATACGTAACTTTCCTCCAAATATTCTATATTTTCCTTTAATAGTAAATGGAACTAATTTGGATTTAGTATCAAAAGACATTTTAACTGCTCCAATTTTAAATGGCATAACAGTATCATCAGTTTTATTAATAGTTCCTTCTGGGAATATTCCAATCAAATTACCAGTATTTAAACCATTTTTAGCTTTCATTAAAGCATCCTTATCGTGAATTCTTCTGTTGACAGGAATAATTCCCATATGTTTGAATATAATTCCTTTAAATCCTTTATAAAGTTCGTCCTTAGCCAAAAAATGGATAGTTCTCTTTGTACAGCTCATAATTAACAAAGGATCCAGTATACTAGTATGATTTCCAGCTAAAATGCATGCTCCATCTAAGGGAATATTATCTATACCTATTATTTTAGGTCTAAATGATACCTTAATAAAAATTTTGATAATCGGTCTTGTTATTCTATATAAAAGTGGTTCCTTCATACTTCCTCCAATATTTATACATAACTAATTATAACATTATTACTTTAAGGTGTAAATAATAGTAAAAGATGTAAAAAAATATTAAAAATTATGATATATTATTTATGAGAGTATAAAGCATTAAAAGAGGATGGTGAGTATGAAAATAGAAGTCGACAAAAGTATATTAGAAAAATTAAAAAATGAAATTATAGAATATCAAAAATCTATTGGTTTTATAAAATTTAAAGATGATATTAATCTAGTAAAAGAAAACCTTAATTCACTCAAACATATATATGTTGATGACATAATAGAAGTATCAGAAGATGGAATGATTTCTAAAAAAGAAGATATCATCATCGATAGCAAATTTGTAAATACGTCAAAAGACTCATCAAAAGTAACCGGATTTAAACCAAATTTATTAAACATAATTGGAAATAGAATAATCCATGAACTTTGGCATAGAGCTTCAACTCACAGCGGAATATCTGGAATAATTGAAGGAAATAATATCAGGAAGTACAATGCTTTAAACGAAGGAATAACTCAAATGCTTACGGAGGATATTACGGGAGTTGTAATATGCAAATTAAGTGACAAATATAAAGACTATAAAAAAATGGCCAAAATAATAAGAACTAGTATCTCTACTAGCACCATATTATCAGCATACATAAATCACGAAGACTCTATAAGATTAGAATGTAATAAACTAGCAAATAATGACAATTTCTATGATGAATTTAACCGGAGTATATCTGAAATATATGAAATAAAAAAGAGAATAAAAAAACTAGAATCAAAAAGACAAGCTAAAACATCTTTAGAATTTAGAGAAACATTTAAAAAACTATATAATGATAAAATGTTTCTTCAGTATAAAAATCTAATACTTAATATTATCATACCGAAATTAAAAAGATTAAATAAAGACACAAGTAAATCTTATATTGAAGATATTTTAAATTCAGTAAAAGATGACAAAAAAGTATATGATGAATTTTACCGCTATCTAATAAAATATCTATCATATGACAGATTAAGTAAAAATGAAGAAAATAAAAAGATACGTGAAAAATTGAAATCGTTAGATCATCAGCAGCAGTTTATGTATAATTTTGCCAGAGATAGTAAGTCTGTATTTAAAAGCAAAATAATCACCGCTGAAGAAAATGGAACACTTTATTATCGTGAAAATGGTAAAATAGTTCCAATTAAATCTACCCAAATGAGCATGATGATATATCGTGAACTTTGGAATATAGAAGAAAAAAATATCGATAATGACACATTAAAACAAATTATTAGTAAAGGACTAGCCTTTGGAAATAAAAAGGCCCCTTTAGAAAAAAATAAAATATTTTGCGGAGTAAAAGCTGAATTAGAAAAAAAAGGATTAATCGTTATAAATAGTCTTAAAGAAATAGATAGTGACTATTTAAAATTAAACTATTTAAATCAAAATAAATTTCCAACATTAAGTGATTTACGAATGCTTACTGACAATTATGAACTTCATACATTGGTATCAAAAGACGGAGCTTATGTTTCTGAAATAATCAATCGAACAACAAATGAAATAGCCGATACAGAATTTTTAGAGGATAATGCGATGTTCGCTAATCTTTGGATGGTTGCAGTTTCTAAATTTACTCAAAGAAATATATACATCGATAGAGTAGACCAAGTATTTTCAAAAAATATCGAAAAACTATATAATGAATTTATCGAAATATCTTCCAAACAATTAATAGAAAATGATAAGATAAAAAAAGAAGAAATAATCAAACATTTTGAAAATAACTCATACTACTTTAAAGTAATAACTGAACTACTTTCAGACAAAGATAATTGTGATTGGATATATCGTTTCTTAAGGAGATACTCTATAAAGAAAAAACCCTCATTAAATTGAGGATTCTTTTGTATAATCAATAAATTCGATACTTTTTAACTCATCACCTTCAAAAACTAACCTAAATAACTCTGGTGATAACTCTTCCCAATTATAACTACTATCTGTTAATACTTTATCGTTAATAATAATCTTAAAATCATTCCCATTAACTTCGATTCTTCCAAAACTTCCAAATAGAGAAATCATTGCCATACTATGTGAAGTAATATATATTTTTTTGCCTCTATGCTTTTCTATAATTTTAAATAATATTTCTCTCATTCTCTTCGCAACTTCTTCTCTAGATTCACCATTTTGAAATTTAAAATTTTCATCGGATAATTGTTTTAAAGAAAAATTTTTAGGTAGTTCACTGTAATCTTTTTTAATACCATGGATTCTCTCACCAAGTCTATAATCAGCATTAATATCTCTATCTGAAGCTACATATTTAGCTGTAGCCATTGCTCTAGAATAAGGGCTAGAGTATATAACATCGACATCTTTTAATTCTGAATAATTTGCCATTTTAAATGCTCTTTTTTCTCCTTCAATTGAAAGAGGAGTCATCATATTTAAAGATAAAACATCGATATCACTATTAACATTTTTATAAGATAAGGTTAAACTATGTCTTGAAATAAATACTATTGTTTCCACTAGTTTACCTCATTTACCCAAAGACCGTGTAGATTACAGTAAGCATATATTTTAGATCCAGGTTTATATTCAAATGTAGCCTTAGGCTCATCACCCGGATTTAATTTAACCATACTCATTTTATTATCGTATACTAAAGCAATCCACATAATATAGTGATTTTCTTCCATAGGGTGCAAAGCATCACCAATAGAAACTTCGATATTATCTCCATTAACCTCGTATACAGGAACATGTTTTTCAACTGCCGCATCGACACTATTAGCTTTTATTTCCTTTAAATTACTTACCTCATTAAGTGAAAATAAAATCTCACCATTTTCATCTTTATAGAATTTAATCATATCTATCAACTCCTTCAAATAGTAAACTTTACTTAAATTATATCACATTTTTATATAAAGCAAACACCTCCAAATATAATACTAAAATAAAAAAATAGTTAAAAACAATTGACTTTTATTAAATAATAAGCTATACTTATTAAGTAAATTGATTTTGGGGAATTAGCTCAGTTGGCTAGAGCACCTGCTTTGCACGCAGGGGGTCAGGAGTTCGAGTCTCCTATTCTCCACCATAATTGTAAATTAATCCTTAATCTTATAAGGATTTTTTATTTATCTAAATAAATATGAGTTTTACTATTTTTGTAGTATAATATATAAGTGAAGAAAAAAATAACTGGAGGTAAGCATATGGGCAAAAAGTCCGTTAAAACACCATGGCACGCATACTATGACGGTGTAAAAAAACATTTAGAATATCCCGATTTTTCAGTATATAAATTAATTGAATATACCGCATCAAGACATTTAAATAATATAAGTTATAACTATTATGGAACTAAAAAAACATATCATGAATTTTTAAAACAGATAGATGAAGCAGCGAGGGCTTTTAAAGCATTAGGAGTTAAGCACAAAGATATAGTAAGTATTTGTATGCCAAACACACCTGAAGCTATAATAGCTTTTTATGCGATTAATAAAATAGGGGCGATATCAAATCTAATTCATCCCTTATCGGGAGAAAATGAAATAAAATATTTTCTAAAGAAAACTAGTAGTAAATACATTGTATGTATAGATGTATCGATAGATAAAATTAATAATATAGTAGATGATACCAAAATAAAAAATATCATAGTAGTAAGTGCGGCAGATTCGATGCCACCTCATTTAAGTATGGCCTATAGAACGATGAATATCAGTAAAAGAGCTAGAAATATGGTCAATAAAATAATAGGCAAAAATAATAAAAAAGTTGCATCGTGGAATGAATTTATAAGACTCGGCAGAACATACACCAAAGAAATCGAAGACGACTTTAAAGGAAAAGAGATAGCCGCTATCTTATATTCAGGAGGAACAACAGGCGCCCCTAAAGGAGTAGAATTAACTAACCTAAATTTAAATGCCATCGCCATGCAAGCCTTTGAGGCCTGTGCAATATTAAAAGAAAAAGATAAAGTATTAGCTATAATGCCCATATTCCATGGATTTGGATTAGCCGTATGTATCCATACCGTACAGTATTTTGGGGGAACATCTATTTTAGTACCTCAGTTTAGTGCGAAGACATTTGATAAATTGTTAAAAAAATATGAACCGAATATTATCATCGGAGTACCAACTTTATATGAAGCTTTAATAAAAAAACAAAGTATTATTCCTCATAAAATGTCATATTTAAAATGCGCCATATCAGGTGGTGATAGTTTATCTATTGAATTAAAGAAAAAAATAGATGCTTTCTTTAAAAGAAATGGGGCAGATATTCAAATTAGAGAAGGCTATGGTCTTACCGAATGTGGTTCAGTATCATGCCTAACTCCAGATAAATATTATAGAGTAGGTTCAATCGGAATACCACTTCCAGATACTTTATATAAAATAGTAAAACCTAACACCGATGAAGAAGTTCCTTATGGTGAAGAGGGCGAAATTGTAATAAATGGTCCAACGGTAATGCACGGATACTACCACAGCCGAAAAGAAACCAAAGAAACTTTAAGAAAACACTCAGATGGTCTAATATGGCTTCATACCGGAGATCAAGGACTTATGGATAATGATGGATTTATCTATTTCAAACAGAGAATAAAACGTATGATAGTCTCTTCTGGTTACTGCCTATATCCAGGATATATTGAAAATGTTATAGACGAACATGAAGCTGTATCGATGAGCTGTGTAATAGGAATAAAACATCCATACAAAGTTCAAGTAGCCAAAGCATTCATCGTATTAAAAAATCATGAATTAGCTAATGAAGAAACTCTAAATTCGATAAAGGCGCACTGTGAAAAAAACTTATCTAGATACTCTTGGCCTTATGAATATGAATTTAGAGAAGAACTTCCTAAAACATTAGTAGGTAAAGTCGCATATAACGTTTTAGAACATGAAGAAGAAGCAAAAAATAAAAATCGTAACTTTAACACAGAAGAAGATAAAGAACCAATTTCAGTTGAAGTTGTTGAAGACGATTTTGTTAATCAAATTAAAAAGGATAAAAATTAAAACTTATGGGATGATTAAATTCATCCCTTTTTTACTAATATGATATAATTGATTAAAAGATGGTGATAACATGGAAACATTAAATTATTTAATAGAAAAGCTTATAAAAGAAAATGATGAACTTTCTAACATAGTTATTCCTAAGTCATTAAATGAAAAGAAAGACTTATACCGTGCCCTAAGAAATATTAGAGAGCCAAAGCCTATTGATAATAATTATTTAAAAATCCAAGATAAATATTTACAAGAAGAAATAAAAAATAAGGGTATTATCCAAGAAAATGAAATTCCAAAGTATCAAGGTATCATATCTGTATACATAGGAGACATAACTACCATAAAATGTGATGCCATTGTTAATGCGTGTAACGAATATCTACTAGGATGCTTTAATCCATCTCACAGATGTATCGATAATACCATTCACTCATTTGCCGGTATGCAGCTTAGAGAAAAGTGTAATAAAATTATGCAAGGTAAAACACTTCCAAACGGTGAAGTAATTCTTACAGAGGGATACAATTTACCATGTAAATATATTATTCATACAGTAGGACCTCAAATAGAAGATTATCCAACAAAACAAGATAGAGAAGACTTAAAAAATTGTTATCTTAATTCATTAAAACTAGCTAAAAAGAATAACTTAAAAACAATTACTTTTCCCTGTATATCGACTGGACTCTATTCATTTCCAAATGAAGAAGCTTGTAAAATAGCCATAAAGACTGTCAGCGATTATTTAAAGGCAAACCCAAACACATTTGATCATATTATATTTAATGTATTTAAAAGTGAAGACTACGTATTATATAGAAAATACATAAAAGGAAGTGAAACCGCATGACTGACATAAATAAAATAAAAAAATGGATAGATGAAGCCGACGCTATAATCATTGGCGCTGGAGCCGGCCTATCAGATGCTGCTGGAATTCATTATAGTGGAGAAAAGTTCGAAGAAGATTTTAAAGACTTCATAAAAAAATATGGTTTTAAAGATCTATATACATCTTCTTTTTATCAATTTAAAACCGAAGAAGAAAGATGGGCTTACTGGGCTAAACACATATACTTTTCATACTATGAAAGAAAAAATACTGATTTGTATAGAAAATTATATAACATAGTTAAAGACAAAAACTATTTCGTTATCACAACTAATACAGATGGGCAATTTATAAATAATGGATTTAAAAAAAATAAAATATTTGAAGTTCAAGGAAGTTATTCTAAACTTCAGTGTATTACTCCATGCCATAACAAACTATATGATAATGAAAAAACCATTAAAAAATTATTACAAAACATCGATGAAAATCTAAAAGTTTCATCTTCTTTAGTTCCCAAGTGTCCCGTATGTCATGAAAATATGTCCGTAAATTTAAGATGCGACGATACTTTTGTTGAAGATAATCACTGGCACAAAATGGAAAAAGATTATAATGATTTTATTTTAAATAGTTCTGATAAAAAAGTTCTATTACTAGAGTTTGGTGTTGGTTTCAACACACCTAGCATAATAAGATTCCCATTTGAAGAGATGACCTTTATGCATGATAATTTTAGATTAATAAGATTTAATGATAATTATTCATTAGTTCCAAATGAAATAAAAGCAAAATCCATTTCTGTGAGTGACAGTATTTCTGAAGTAATCGATCTATTGGAAAAACTATGTAGAGGAAAAAATGAATAGATTAAAAAAAGGAAAAAGTTTAATAGAGGACTTAAAAGACTATACCGTAGTCGATATTGAAACAACGGGACTGGACTGGAATTTTAACAAAATATTAGAAATAAGCGCACTTAAAGTTAGAGATAGAAAAGTAGTATCGGAATTTTCAAAAATAATTAATCCTCATGAAAAGATTCCTTATTTTATTAAAAATCTAACCGGTATAAATGATGAAATGGCAAGTAATTCTGAAGAATTAATAGATGTACTAATGGATTTTAAAGAATTCTTAGGGAATGATATTATCGTTGGTCATAATGTTAATTTTGATATAAATTTCTTATATGATAACTTTATTAAAGAGTTAAATGAACCACTTACAAATGATTTCGTTGATACACTAAAAATAGCAAGAAGATTACTTAAAGAATTAAATCACCATAGACTTGATGACATCACAGATTATTTCAATATTGAAGCTCGTGATAAACATAGAGCTTTAAACGACTGCGTACTTACAAACAAAATATATCTACACATGTGCGAGATAGTATATGATAGATTTGCCAGTTGGGAAAATTTTAAAAATAATAAAATAGAAAGAGGTATACAATGAAAATAATTTCTTGGAATGTCGCAGGTTTTAGAGCTTGCTTAAAAAAAGGTTTTGATAATTTTTTTGATAAAATAGATGCTGATATTTTCTGCATACAAGAATCAAAAGTATTAGAAGACCAGTTTGATTATAGACCAGAAGGATATGAAATGTATCTTAATCCAGCCGAAAAAAAAGGTTATTCTGGAACATTAATCTATTCAAGAGTAAAACCATTAAAAATAACTTACGGAATGGGCATTGAAAAACATGACCATGAAGGGAGAATGATTACTTTAGAATTTAATGATTTCTATTTAGTAAATGTTTATACTCCAAATGTAAAAAGAGATTTATCAAGATTAGATTACCGAATGGAGTGGGAAGACGATTTTAGAAATTATTTAAAATCATTAGAAAAAACAAAACCAGTAATAACATGCGGCGATATGAATGTAGCTCACGAAGAGATAGACATTAAAAATGCTAAAGCAAACATTGGTAATGCTGGATTCACATATGAAGAGAGAAGTAAAATGACTGAACTATTAGATAACGGTTTTATCGATACATTTAGATATTACAATAAAGATACCATAAAATATTCTTGGTGGAGTTATATGAGGGGGGCAAGAGAGAGAAATATAGGATGGCGTATAGACTATTTCCTAGTATCAGAAAGTATAATAAAAAAAGTAACTAAAACTGATATATATGATGATGTATTAGGTAGTGACCACTGCCCTATAGGGATAGAATTGGATTAGGCTTAAACAAAGCCTTTTTAATTTGCTTTTTTACAAAATAAATAGTATAATCGAATATGAAAAACATTTTCAATTTAAAAGGAGAGATTTTATGCCTAGGAGTGATCATTATAATACAAAACAAAAAGATTTAATTTTAAACATAATTAAACAAGAAGAAAAAGATTTCACCATCAAAGATATCCACAGTAAATTAAAAGATGAAACTGGACTTACAACTATATACAGGTTCATGGATAAACTAATAGAAGATGGATTAGTAGATAAGCATATAGGTAAAGATAACAAAACGTATTATAATTACCTAGAAAAATGTGATAATAAAAATCATTTTTATCTAAAATGTGAAAGCTGTGGAAAAATAGTTCATATCGACTGTGACTGTATAGAAGATTTATCAAATCACATAACAAATAAACATAAATTTAAACTAAATAGAAAGCACTTCATCATAAATGGCACGTGTGGTGATTGTAATGAGGGATAACATGAAAAAAATACTAATTATATTATTATTAATAACCTTAACTGGTTGTGGAATAAAAAACACAAATAAAAAAACTATAATATCCACTGGATTTGCCGGTTATGATTTTGCACGAGCTATTACTAAAGATAGTGAAAATATCGAAGTAAAAATGCTACTAAAGCCAGGTGCCGAAATACATGATTATGAACCTAGCCCAAAAGAAATAGTAGACATTCAAAATAGTGATTTATTCATATATGTTGGTGGAGAGTCAGATGAATGGGTCAAAGATGTTTTAAAAGATATTGATACGAGTAAAACAAAAGTGATAAGACTTATGGATCTAGTTGATGTAGTAAAAGAAGAATTAGTGGAAGGTATGGAAGAAGAAAATGAAGAGCATGAAGAATATGATGAACACATTTGGACAAGTCCTTTAAATGCAAAGGAAATAATTGAAAATTTAAATAAAGAAATTATAAAAATTGATCCGAACAATAAAAATTTATATACAAAAAATAGCGAAAACTATTTAAATGAAATATCGGACATAGATAAGGAAATTAGAAGTATTGTGGATAGTGCAAAAAGAACAGAATTAATCTTTGGTGATAGATTTCCTCTTCGTTATTTTGTAGACGAATATGGTTTATCATATTACGCCGCATTCCCAGGATGTTCTGAGTCGACAGAAGCTAGTGCGAAAACTATTTCATTTCTTATAAATAAAGTAAAAACAGATGATATTCCAGTTATACTTAAAATAGAACTTTCAAACGGAAAAATTGCCGAAGCTATAGCTAAGGAAACAGGAGCAAAAGTACTAGAATTTAATGCAGCTCACAACATATCCCAAGAAGATTTTGATAAAGGAATAACATATGTAGACATAATGAGAAATAACATAAAATCCCTAAAGGAGGCACTCAACTAATGAGTTTAATTAAATTAGAAAATCTATCTTTAGGCTATGATGGTATTCCAGTAATAAATAATATAAATTTAGAGATAGAAGAAAATGATTTTGTATGCATTGTCGGTCCAAATGGCTCTGGTAAATCAACTTTAATAAAAGGAATAATAGGTCTTATTAAACCTATCAAAGGAAAAGTAGTATATGAAACCTTAAAGCAAAACTTCATAGGATATATGCCTCAAGAAACGACTGTAGACAAAAATTTTCCCGCATCTGTTTTTGAAATAGTTTTATCGGGAACTTTGAATAATTCAAAATTATTTTATACTGAAAAAGAAAGACAAGTCGCTTTAGACAATTTAAAAATATTAGGTATCGAGAACCTAAAAGATAAAAATTTTCCAGATCTATCTGGAGGTCAAAGACAAAAGGTACTTCTCGCAAGATCACTTTGTGCGACAACAAAACTATTAATACTAGATGAACCTTCTAATAATCTTGATAAAACATCTAAAAATGAATTATATAAAATCATAACCAAATTAAATAAAGAAAAAAATATAACAATTATAATGATAACTCATGATTTAGATCACGATAATTTGATTGGAAATAAAATATTATCCTTAAGAGAAAAAGACATCTTCTATGGAACAACAGAAGAGTTTGTAAGGAGGATTCACCATGAATAATATATTAGAATTATTTTCATATTCCTTCATGACTAAAGCTCTTGTAGTAGGACTATTGATATCTATGTGTGCCTCTCTAATAGGCGTATCGATAGTATTAAAAAGAAATTCTATGATAGGTGACGGTCTTTCACATGTTGGATTTGGAGCTTTTGCTATAGCTACTATATTTGGGTTTGCCCCATTAGAATTTGTCTTACCAGTAGTAATCGTAGTATCATTTCTAATACTTAAATTAAATGACAATAGTAAAGTTCATGGAGATTCAGCAATAGCTTTAATATCCGCAAGTTCCCTAGCTATAGGAACCTTTGCTATTTCTGTAACCAAAGGAGTAAATACGGACATCAATAACTTCTTATTTGGTAGTATCTTGTCTATAAATGATGCCGACGTATTAATAAGTATAATCTTAGGAATAACAGTAATATTACTATATATAATTTTCTATAATAAAATATTCGCTATTACCTTTGATGAAAAATTTGCTAAATCAATAGGTATTAATACAAACTTATATAACATAATATTTGCCTGTCTTTGCTCAGTAACAGTAGTACTTGGAATGAGACTTATGGGTTCTCTATTAATATCTAGTCTAATTATTTTTCCAGCACTATCATCTATGCAAGTATTTAAAAGCTTTAAAAGTGTTGTAATTTCAAGTGTAATAATTGGAATAATATCATTCACATTAGGACTTATTTCTTCTTTCTACCTAGAAGCTCCAACTGGTTCCACAATAGTAATAATAAATTTAATAATATTTATAATATTTAAATTGATATCATACATAAAAGTGAGGTTAAAATAATGGACATTATAAAAAACATAAGTATAATATTTACATCTATATTTTTTGAAAGTCTGCCTTTCTTACTATTAGGTTCCTTAATATCAGCTATTATTGAAACATACGTATCTAATGAAACAATTGCGAAAATTATTCCAAAAAATAAAATACTTGGTTCAATCGTTGGAGTATGTTTAGGATTTTTTCTCCCAGCATGCGACTGTGCGGTCATACCTGTTTCTAAAAGACTTTTAAAGAAGAAAGTTCCAGTCAATGTAGCAATTTCATTTATGTTAGCTTCACCGATAATAAATCCTGTCGTACTACTCTCTACATATTATGCTTTCTATAAAACTAATCCCAATATATTCTTCTGCCGACTATTATTTGGTATTATTATATCTTTAATAATTGGCATAATAATGGGAATAGTATATGGGAAAAAAGAAGTAACGACAAACAATATCGAAGATTGTGAATGTCATAAACACGAAGAAATTGATGAAGACTTTATGGATTTAGCTGAAGAATTGGGCGAAGTAGAGTGTGATTGTCATCATGGACCACACAGTTTAAAAAACGATATATTAAACATCTTTAAACATACAGCTTATGATATGTTTGAAGTGATTAAATATTTAATGTTTGGTGCTTTACTAGCAAGCTTTATTCAAGTATTATTACCGAGAAATGTCTTACTAATATTTAAAGAAAATAAAATACTATCGGTAGTAATAATGATGATATTTGCCTATCTTATATCTTTATGCTCTACATCAGATTCATTTGTTGGAAAATCACTATTATCTTCATTTAATCAAAATGCAATAATAGCTTATTTACTTCTTGGACCGATGATAGATATTAAAAATACCATTGTCTTATTAGGTAATTATAAAAAGAATTTCGTCATAACTTTAATATCTCTAATATTTATCACAATCTTTATATTTAGTATGGTGGTGATAAAAATATGAAAAAACGTTTTTTAGGAATTATATGTCTCTTATACTGCTCAATAATTTTATATGTTTGGATAAGCGGAATTTTAAAGAACTTTTTAGCACCGCAAATGCAAATATATTTAAAATTATCTATATTACCGTTATTTTTAATGGGAATAATCTTACTATTTAATGGTAATGTTCATTACAAATTTAAAATTAGTGATTTAGTTTTAATTCTTCCATTAATTATGTTAATAATGTCACAAGATGGAAGATTAACCATGAGCTTTGCTGGTAACAGGATGACTAATTTTGCAACTTCAAACAAAAATTCAGAAGTAAAAGAAGATAATATAGAAGAAAAAACTCCAGAAGTTGAAAAAGTAGATGAAAAAGCACCAGAAGTTGAAAAAGTAGATGAAAACGCCGAGATATATTTTGATATTGTAGATGAAAACTATATGGACCTCGCCAACTATATTACCTTTGCTCCTAAAACTGATAAATTTATTGGAAAAACTATCAAAGTTAAAGGATTTATAAACACTAGCGAAGACTATATTCCAAATGGCTTTTATGCGATTGGAAAATATGCCATTAGTTGCTGTGCAGCTGATGCCGGGTTTGTCGGATTTATAGTAAAAAAAGATGATACAAAAATAAATGACAAGGGATGGTATGAAATTGAAGGCATTTTAGAAAAATCAAAAGATGTTGCTGGATATGATATTCTAACAATAAAACCGACAAACATAAAACAGATAGATGACAACAAAGAAGAACAATATGTTTATCCTTGTTATAGTTACGGGGATGGTTCATGCAATGCAGTAGGAAAATATAACATTGGAAATTGATAAAGGTTAGAAATTCTAACCTTTTTAAATTATATATATGAAAAATTAATAAAAATTGTTATAATTATATTGGAGGTATAACATGAAAAAGAAAATAATAATTGCTATTTTTATTTTATTAACTTTTGCCATTGGATTAGTTATCGGAACATCTATGCAGCCAAGCTTATCTAAACTACCAAAACCAGAAGTAACAGGTGGTCAAAGAGGAACACTCGGAATAGACAAAAATATAAACGAAGAAAACATCGATAAATATTTAGGAAGAAAAGATTCTGTATATAGAGATATGAGAATGTTAAAAGATCCGGGAAATTATGAAGCTATTGGAGGAGATTCATATCTATCAGGATTTATCAAGGGATTTGAAGTAGTACCATTCCCGTTAATAACTAAACCTAAAGGACTTCCAGAAGAAGTCGGAGAAGGATATACAGGTAAGACATTATTTACCGAAAATGAAGATGGAACATATAAAGCCAATTATGAAGAATCTATAAAATTTTTAGAGTACTATTTTCCAAAAGATAAATATATCTTCCTAATATGCGGAGGTGGAGGATATGCCGGAATGACTAAAAAACTTTTAGTATCATTAGGATGGGACAAAGATAAAATTTATAACATAGGTGGATACTGGTCATATGATGGAAAAAATAAAGTACAAGTTAAAAATGGAAAAGACACATACGATTTTTGGAAAGTTCCATATCACGATATCAATTTTGAAAGTTTAAAAGAGGTTAACTGATGAAAAAAATATTATATATTATACTCATTATAACCATAATTTTTTTAGGAGGATGTTCTAATAAAAAGTATGATGGTAAAAAGTTTTATATAGAAGATAAATATTATAGTAAAAATGAATTTATCAAAATTTCCAATCTATCAAAAGTAAAAAATGAAAGTTATATTTTATTCACATATAATAGCTACTGTAATTTAGCTAAACCATGTGAAGAAACATTTAGAGAATTTATGAAAAAGTATGATATAGCTTTTCTTTCCATTCCATATGAAGATTTTAAGAAAACCGATTTATATCAAACGGTTAAATACGCACCATCTATAATCATAGTAAAAGATGGAACAATAGTATCATATCTAGATGCCAATTCTGATGATGATCTGGATAAATATCAGGATTTAGAAGTATTTGAAAAATGGATAAAGAAATATATAAAAACTAAAAAGAGCTAATTTGCTCTTTTTAATTATTAAAAAACAATACAAATTACAATATAAATGTTATAATATATATAAGGAAGGGCGGAATATGAAATGTACTTTAAATGAACATAAAAATAAACCATATAAAATAGTTACTAATTATTTAAAAGTTCAAGACTATTGTTTTGAAATAAGTGGAGAAGATATAGATAAATGTCAGATAACGTATAGCTTTGATAACTATAAAAGTGTTTTATACGACGATGGTAAAGAAGTGGAAACAAAAATAAAACCATTAATTAGTATCGAATTATCTGGTTTCAAAGAAAAAGAAGAGGCTAGTATTTCTCTATCCTTAGGTACTGATATAGAAACACTTAATAAATATCCTTCAAAACCAATAGAAATTACAGACATGGTTATCGATGGTGAATCTTTCATCAAATATCCAAAAGAAAAATTAATTGGATTTCTAGATTTAGATAGACCTAAAAACAATATAGATGACATGTATATCAATTATCCAAGTATTTGGTTTTATAAAATTAGTAAAAATATATTTATGTTTAAAGTAGTAATTCCGAATTCTGTATTTGCCTACTTTAAAGTCGATTTCAATGAGGAGGTAGATCATGACTAAAGAAAAGCAATTAAAAGACTATGAAAAAGTAATTGAATTTTATATAAAAATTTACAAAGACCGCGGAGTGAGTGAAGATAAATTAAGAGAAGTATGTTATAAAAAAACAGAAGAATTATTTAAGCAGCATAAAGATAATCCCAACTTTAACATAATAAAAGATATTAAATATGACTGGTTCATAAAAAATGAAATAACAAGAACTATAATTGATAATACAAAGCATTTAAAAGTAGATACAGAAATGGTTGAAAAAATCAATAAATACCTTCGTACAGTTCGTTTGTTGAAAGATAATAATACTAAAGTCAATAAAAATGCTATATCTGAAAAAATGAACATCTCATTAGATGAATTAAAAGAGATAGAAGATTTTTATAAATCTTTAGACAAATAGGAAAATAATAATGAAAATTTTAGATGGAAAAGCATACAGTGAAGAATTAATTAATAATTACAAGAAATTAACTTCAGGTAAAAGTATAACTCTAGGAATAATAACTTCAGAAGAAGACGATTCAAAAATATACTTAAATGGTAAAATAAAAGCTTGTAAGCAAACAAATATCAAAGTAAAGATATTTAAAGTAAAAAGTGAAAATGAACTGCCACCGTTAATAAAAAAATTAAATAATGATAACATAACAGGCATACTCATCGATAATTCACTACCTAATTTTTTAGATATAATAAATCTACTATCTAAAGAAAAAGACGTCGAAGGTTTAACGCAAGAAAATATATATGACTTATATATGGGAAGAGAAAAAATAGTTCCATGTACAGCTAAAGGAATTATTAAATTATTAAAAAAATATAAAATAGAAATAAGAGGAAAAAATGTCGTTATAATAGGACGAGGTATAACGACAGGAAAACCACTAATGCACGCCTTAGAAAATAGAGATGCGACTGTTACATTATGCCATTCTAAGACAAAAAACTTAAAAGAAATATTCAAACAAGCCGATATACTAATAAGTATGGTAGGAAAACCAAATATGATAAATAAAAATATGGTAAAAAAAGGCTTCATAGGAATAGATGCCGGAATTAATAAAGTAGATGGAAAGATAGTTGGAGACTTTAATTTTAAAGATGTAAGCTCATCTGCTTCATATATAACTAAAGTTCCTGGCGGAGTAGGACCTATGACAACAGCAATGTTAATAGAAAATTTAATTGAATTATATAATGCGGGGGGAAAGTAGTATGGAAGATATAAAATTAATAGAAGATGTTAAAGCAAGTATGCCGGAAAGTATTGCCGCAATTGGGTATGGCTCAGGAGTATTTAGACAAAAAGGATACGCCGAAAACGAAGTGCCTGATAAAGATATAATCTTAGTCGTCGATGACTTTGGAAACTTTTTATCAGAAGATTTTGAAATGCATCCTGAACATTTTTCGGATGATTTTGACAAAAGAGTATTAAATAAAAAAAGAAAAAGATACTATGATAATCTAGGTTGTTTAAAATTTTATAAAGATAATATTCATTATAAAGTAATGGTTATATCAAAAAAAGCTCTAGAACACGATTTAACCACATGGAGCCATTTTGGTATGGCTGGAAGATTAACTAAACCGATACTATATAATACAGCAAGTTTACCAGGTGAATTAGATTCATTAATACATCAAAATAGAACAAATGCCTTAATAACCGCATTATTGTTCAACACTTCGGATAAAATAGATAGAAAAGATTTATATAGAACAATATCAAAAATGACCTATATGTATGACTTTAGAACCATCCTTCCGGGAGAGAAAAAAACTAAATCAGATGACATAGTTGAAGGGGCAATAGACTGGTTTGATTCATATTATCTATATAATGAAATACTATCAGAAAATCCAATTATGGATATCGATGGAAATACTTTTATAAATAAACATCCCATAGAATTAATTGATAGACTTCCTAATAGTTTGTCAAACTATATCAAAAGAAAATTAAAAGTCTCGTCATCTGAAGAGTTGTCCAAAAAAGATATAGATATAATTAGTAAAATAATTAATAATTATTTATTTAGAACAAATCTTATTAATTCTATTAGACTAGCTATCGCAAGTTCTTCAACACTTGGGCCAAAAGAGACTATAAAACATGGATTACAGAAATTCCAGAAACATTTAAAAAAATAATCCTTTTTACTAAAAAATAAAAATATGATATAATCTAACTGCGTTATGGAGGTGTGACGAATGAAAATTAAATCAGTCGACTTAACCATATCGGCTATCAGACGTAGTCAATATCCTGAAGATAATAAACCAGAATATCTATTAATTGGAAGATCTAATGTCGGTAAAAGTAGTTTTATAAACACAATGGTAAATAGAAAAAACTATGCACGAACATCTAGTAGACCTGGTAAAACACAAACTATTAATTTCTATAATATAAATGATGAATTTTATTTTGTAGACGCACCAGGATATGGTTATGCGAAAGTAAGTAAAACCAAGAGAAAAAAATTTGGTTTAATGATTGAAGATTACATAATAAATAGAAAAAATTTAAGATGTGTATTTCTACTTATTGATTTCAGACATAGACCCACTAACGATGATATTTTAATGTATAATTTTCTAAAATATTATAAAATTCCAACAGTAATAGTTGGTACTAAATCTGATAAAATTGGAATTACATCTAATCAAAGACAAAGAAATATGATTATAAATGATTTAGATCTAGTTGTAGGTGATGAATTCATTACTTTCTCAAGTATTACCAAAGACGGAAAAGAAGATGTTTATAAGAAAATAGAACGTACAATGTAAACTATCAAGTTATAATTATTTTCATAAACTATTATTAGGTGATGAAAATGAAAATTATCGTTGATGACGATATTACTATTTTTTTGTGTAAAGATTATGTAAAAAGAATAGATATAAATAATAAAGAAAGCATTGAAAATTTTATAAAGAAAATAAATGATAATTATAGTATAAACTTAGAAGGATGTTTAGACATAAATATATATCGTGATATTTATTATGGACTTATTATAAATATAAAAAAAGACTTTGACTATTTTGACTATTTTAAAAATGATATTGAAATGAATATCAAAATAGAAGATAGTATTTTTTTATATAAAATAGAAAATATCGATAAATACTTATTAGATAATATGACGATATATAAAGATAAAGAAAACATCTATATCAAGCCAAATAGTAAAATATTTTTAGGAAAAATAATTGAAAATTCAAAAGTAATATATGGTGATATGGCAAAAAGAATTATTAAAACAAGTAAAATAATAAATACGGAGGTGATAATATGAAAAGAAACGATGTTGCTTTAGTTGGAAGACCAAACGTTGGGAAATCGACTCTATTTAATAGACTAGTTGGAAGTAGGGAAGCTATTATAGAAGATACACCAGGAGTAACGAGAGATAGAATATATGGAACTGTTAAATTTGAAAATCATATCTTTCATCTTATAGATACAGGTGGAATAGAAATCACTAAGGGATCTTTCAACGAAGAGATTAAAGGACAAGCTGAAATAGCCATTGATGAAGCAGATGTTGTACTATTTGTTGTCGATGGTAAAGAAGGACTCACCACAAGTGACTATAGTGTAAGGGACATTTTATTAAAAAGTGGTAAAAAGATAATAGTTGTAATAAACAAATCAGATTCAAAATTATTTAAAGATAATCAATATGATTTTTATAATCTAGGCTTCGATAATTATGCTTGCATAAGTGCTGAACAAAATAGAGGAATATATGAATTATTAGAGATGACCACTAAAGACTTTAAAGAAAGTAAAGAAGAATATGATGAAAATACTATTAAATTTTCAATTATTGGAAGACCAAATGTTGGAAAAAGCTCAATGGTAAATGCTATTCTTAATGAAGAAAGAGTAATAGTAAGCGATGTTGCTGGAACAACCAGAGATGCCGTAGATACCCCATTTACATATCATGGAAAAGACTTCGTAGTAATAGATACAGCCGGTATGAGAAAAAGGGGTAAAATATATGAAAATGTCGAAAAATATAGTTTACTTAGATCACTAAAAGCAATAGATAGATCAGATGTGTGCGTCATAGTTATAAATGCCGAAGAAGGAATAATTGAACATGACAAGCATATTGCTGGATATGCCATAGAAGCAGGTAAAGCCGTTATATTGGCTGTTAATAAATGGGATTTAATCGAAGATAAAGATAAAATGATGAAACACTTCATAAAAGATATTAGAAATCAATTTCAATTTATTCCTTATGCTCCAATAGTATTTTTATCAGCTTTAACTAGAAAAAGAATTCACACTTTAATGCCACAAATTACTAAAGTAAACGAAAACGCTCATAGAGAGATAAAGACAAGTGCATTAAATAATGTAATAACAGATGCATATGCCTTAAATCTACCTCCAACATACAAAAACAAAAGATTAAAAATCTATTTTTCAAATCAAGTTAATACCTGCCCTCCCACATTTAATATTTCAGTAAATAGTAAAGGACTAGTTCATTTCTCATATAAAAGATACTTAGAAAACAAAATAAGAGAAAACTTTGATTTTGAAGGAACACCTATAGTAATTCAATTTAAAAGTAAAGGTGAACAATAACAAAAATAGACCTCCTACATATATTAATTTAGGAGGTTTTAAAATTGAAATTTTCGGATAGTTTTTTTAATAGAGTAGAACAAAAGACAAATGTAAATAAAGAGACGATTCTTACTCTAGCCCAAAAATTACAACAAAATGATATGAAAAATGAAGGAACTCTAAGAGAGGTAATTGAAGAATTATCTAAAATGACTGGGAGAGAAGTATCGAAAGAGAAACAAGATAAGATTATCCAAGCTGTTATCAATGATCAGGTTCCTAAAGATATTGATAAAATGATTTAAACCATTAAAAATGGTTTTTTTATGATATAATATTTTCCATTAGGAGGAACTATAATGAAAATAATTGATTCACATAGTCACATTGGAAAAGACAATGCATGGGATATACAAGGAAATTTAAAAGAATATGTAAAAAAAGCTAAAGAAATCGGCATAACTGAAAGCCTAATAATGCCAGTTCCAATGCCTAAAATCGGAATAGGAAATAGCGAAGTAACTCCTATAATGCTTGCAACCTATGGAGAAGAAAACTATATCGTAACCGGTGTAGAAGATCAATATGGATTAAGACCAAATTTAGTTTCAAATAATCCATATAAATATGTCAACGAAAGGCTTTATAGAAATATAAAAAATATCGCAGATATAAAGCTTCATTTTATCCCACTAGTTAATGCTATATTTGATACACCTGAATACTTAGAAAGGATAATCGATAAATATCATCCAATAGCATTTAAAATACATGGATATTCCAGTATTATATCTCCAAGAGAAATAAAAGATGATTTTTGGAATATAATAAAGAAATATGATATACCATTAATTATCCACACAGACTGTGATATAAATGAAAATGACAGTTCATTGGACTGGTATTATCGAAACGAAAATGCCCCTTTAATTTGGATACGAATACTAGACAAAAATAGAATAAAAGGCTATTTAACACATGGAGTAAGACTTTGTGATAAAAGCTTTGAAATAGTAAATAATAATCCTAATTTTGTAGTTGGATTAGGGCCAGATGCATTGCTTTCAAGTTGTAAAGATAGAATGTATTCTGAGGAAAAATATTTAGAAACTCTTTTCGATAAATTAGAAATTGATAAAATATGCTTTGATATCGATTATCCATGGAATGTATCAGCATATGATAGTAAAACGTTAGATTGGAATTCAATAGAAAGAATAAAAAAGTTAAAATTATCAAAAGAAGAATTAGAAAAAGTCTTAAGCAAAAATTCTCAAAGTTTTTTTAAAATATAAAAAAATGTCATATTTTAGCACTCACACTTGACAATTGCTAAAAATAGTGCTATTATTAAAATGTACTAAAAAGATATGTGCTACCATTCATTGATAACACATTTATGAAAGGGTGATATATATGATGTTAGTACCAAGAAGAAATAGTTTTGATTTGTTTGATGACTTTTTTAAGAATGACTTTGGAACAAAAGGAAATCAAAATTTAATGAATACCGACATTAAAGAGACAAAAGATAAATACATAATTGAAATGGATCTACCAGGTTTTTCAAAAGAAAATATAAATATTTCTTTAAATAATGGTTATTTGGAAATTTCTGCCAATGTTGAAAAAAAAGAAGATAATGAAGAAGAAAAATTTGTGAGAAGAGAAAGATTTTATGGAGAATGTTCTAGAAACTTCTATGTCGGTGAAGAAATTAAAGAAGATGATATCGAAGCAGAATTTAAAAATGGTATATTGAAAATCGACATTCCTAAAAAAGAAGAATCAGAAAAAGAATCAAAAACTAAACAAATTAAAATTAAATAGAGCTTATAAGCTCTTTTTCTTTATAGACAAATAAAAATAAAAAAAGTATAATAAAAAAAGGAAGTGATTATATGCTAATACTAGAATACCCAAAATGTTCAACATGTAAAAAAGCGATTAAATTTTTAAAAGATAACAATATCGATTTTACAGATAGAGACATAGTAAAGAATAATCCAACTGTTAAAGAACTTAAAAATTGGATTTCAAAAAGTGGAAAGGATATTAAGAAATTTTATAATACAAGTGGAATGAAATACCGAGAACTGAGGTTAAAAGAAAAGTTAGAAAAAATGACTGATGAAGAAAAAATAGAATTATTATCCACAGATGGAATGCTTGTTAAAAGACCTTTACTAATAAGTGAAGATAAAATATTAACAGGTTTTAGGGAAAAAGAATGGCGAGAATTAATAAAATAGTGGCAGAATTACATATTTTCCATATAACCACCACAATTTTATTATGAAATATTATTCAAGTAAAAAAAAATATAACTGAACGAACAGAAGAAGATATTTATCTAGGAGTAGCATGAGTTCTTAAAATTGGAAAAATGAAAATTTAGTGCCAATGTTAGATTACTTGATTATGTAGGATACATCATAGATGGAACTAAAGATTAAGAAGATTACCCAAGAATGGCCAGAACCTTGAACGTAATTAAAAAAGCGATAATCTATATAAAATATACTATAATATATAAAAAATCGGAATACAACATTTTCCTTTTTTATTCAAAAATAAAAAATTAAGTGAATTTTTCTATTAAATATCATTAATAGTGCTGCTAATAAAGTATTTAAAAGATAATAAACATATATTTCTCAGTGATAAAGCAAAATAATAATTTATTGTAGAAGATCCTAAAATTTTAAAAGAATGTATAAATAATATTAATATGATACACTTGCAATAAATTAATCATATATGGTAGTCTATATATAGGGAAAAATTGAATTATGGAGTTGAAGTTTTATGAGAATAAAAAGAACTTGTATATTTATTTTTATTATTTTTACGATATTTTTAATTAGTGGATGTACTGAAAACAAACAAGAAAAGAAATATATAGAACAAGCGAAAATCAATGCATTAGAATATATTAAAAAAAAGTATAACTTTGACGCAAAAGTTATCGATACAGAAAGTATTTACAAAAGTATGGCTCCTGTGTTACCTACGTATGGGCTATCTGACTATGTCAACGTTAAATTAAAAGCAAATGACAAAATATTTTTTGTTCAAATAATAGGAAATAAACCATCTGATGATGGAAGAGATAACTATCAATATAAAGAAATATCTAATGACATTCTTGATTTAATAAAGCAAGATTTTAAGGATATTTATAAATATGATATCGATTACGGTTTTGATATAAATGAAGGTGAAAAAGGAACAAAAAAAGGACTAATCAAAGAATACTATAATGGTAACAATTTATATGACATTGTTGATCATTTAAATATTAGACTGGATTTTATAGGAACAAAAAATTTTGAAAATTTAAATTTTAATGATTACTTAAAAGAATTAAATTTTAATGATATGAATGTTGTCTTAAATAGCTTTAAGTCAAAGAATAATTATAAGAAATATTATAACAAAACAGATAATTATTTGTCTTATATCGATAGTAAACTTAATTATTGGAAAATAAATGATAAAACAAAGATAGTATACTATAACTATAAAGACTATTTATATAAAATTGATGATATGTATATATATGCACTTTTAAAAAATCAAGAGTACACTACTGAAAAAAATATCAATAAAGCTCTGATCCCTTTATCGATAAAAAAATCTAAAACCAATTGGTACAATCATGAAAATATATCTGAAACCTTATTGATTGAAAGTAATACTAGTGATATTTATCAATTGAATATTGCTATTCCAAAGAATAAAAAATATAATAAATATAGGAATAAAAATGTAATAGGACTATATTCCATGGTTAAGTATGGTGAATGCATAAATTTTGAAGATTTCACAGAATCTGGAAATTATTATATCTCCAAGAATTATAATCCATCTGCTGAAAATAATTATTATTTATCCATCACCCATTCTGTAGAAGATTATTATAGAGATGAATGCCATTAGTCATTAATATCCATTAGTGAATTATTTAAATAAAAGCAAAAAAATATTATTTATTAATATCCTAATGAAATATGCAAACATTACACAGAAAATATAAGAATATATCACACTAAAACAAATTTAATATATTCATTATGAGGTGATAAACTAGGTAGTAACAATAAGTTTAAGACTACTAACAAGTCAGACCAGTTATATACTACTAAGTAGGGTTATAGTCAACTAGCAATAACAGTTAAAAAGTATTTTTTTCAAAACCGATAGGCAACAATAACTGCAAACAATTTGTAAGTAGTTATTGTTGCCTTTTTAATGAAATTTTTTCAGATATTATTATTCATATTTAAAAACATAGTTCATATATTTAATTAGAAATGGAAAGTAGGGATAAAATGGAAAAATTAGATATTATAAAAAATATAACCGAACGAACAGGAGGAGATATATATTTAGGAGTAGTAGGGGCAGTTAGAAGTGGAAAATCGACATTCATTAAAAGATTTATAGAAAACTTAGTAGTACCAAATATTGAAGATGAGTATGAAAGAAAAAGAACATTAGATGAAATACCACAGTCAGCTGGTGGTAAAACTATTATGACAACCGAACCAAAATTCGTTCCTAGTAATGCAACTAAAATTAAAATAGATGATTTTAGTGCAAATGTTAGATTAGTAGATTGTGTAGGATACATCATAGATGGAGCTAAAGGATATGAAGACGAAAATGGTCCAAGGATGGTCAGAACACCTTGGTATGAAGATGCAATACCATTTATAGAAGCAGCTGAAATAGGAACAGAGAAAGTTATAAAAGATCATTCATCTATTGGCATTATAATAACGACAGATGGTTCAATAGGTGAATTTGATAGAAATGCATACATTGAAGCCGAAAGTAGAATAGCCCAGGAACTGAGTGAAATAGGTAAACCATACATAATAATATTAAATTCATCTCATCCAATGTTACCAGAGACCGAAGATCTCGCGGAGAGATTAAAAGAAGAATATGGAGTTCCAGTCATGCCAATGAATATCGACAATATGAGTGAGCGAGACTCTTATAATATTTTAAGAGAAGCATTATATGAATTTCCAGTTAATTGTATAGATATTGAAATGGCTGATTGGGTAGCTTGCCTATCACCAAATAATTTTTTAAAAAAAGCATATATAGAAACCATAAGAGAAAGTATCGAACCTATTGACAAGTTAAGAGATATAGACATCATAACAAGTAAATTAGAAGAATGTGAATATATAGAAAAGGCATATCTATCTGAAGTTGATACGTCTACAGGTAATGTAAGAGTAACTTTAAAGACAAAAAGTGAATTATATAATCAAGTATTAAAAGAAATAATAGGAATAGATATTACCTCTAGATCACAATTATTAAGTTTAATGCAAGATTATAATGAAGCTAAGTTAGAATATGACCAAATAAAAGATGCTTTAAAAATGGTAAAACAAACAGGATATGGTGTAGCTTCACCAAGACTACAGGATATGACATTAGATACACCAGAAGTAATAAAACAAGGTAGTAGATATGGTATAAAACTAAAAGCAGTAGCTCCATCAATTCATATGTTTAGAGTTGATGTAGAAAGTACTTTTGAACCGATAATTGGATCAGAACTTCAAAGTAAGGAATTAATAAACTATATAATGAAAGATAAAGATGAAGGAATGGAAAACATTTGGAAAAGCGAAATATTTGGAAGAAGTTTAGATGTCATAGTTCAAGAAGGTATTCAAGCTAAATTATCACTCATGCCAGAGCAAGTTAGATATAAATTAAAACAAACACTTTCAAAACTCGTAAATAAAGGATCAAGTAATTTATTTGCCATTGTAATATAGATAGAAATATCTATATTTTTAATATAAAAGTAATTGGAAACAATAAAAATAGTATTTAAATTATATTTATATCATAAAAATATATAAAAAACGTAAAAAAACAACAAAATATATTGATTTTTATAGTCAAACATGATAACATGTAAATGTAAGCAAGATAGCTTAACAAACATAGGAGGTAAAGAAAATGACAAAACAAAATTTAGTAAATTATATGGCAGAAGAAACAGGAATGACAAAAGCAGACGCTACAAGAGCACTTGATGCTGTTTTAAATGGAATTGTAAAAGGTTTAAAAGACGAAGGTAAAGTAACTTTAACTGGTTCCTGTACTTTCACAAAACAACACAAAGCTGCTAGACAAGGACGTAATCCTAGAACTGGTGAAGCTGTAACTATTCCTGCAAGAAATGCTGTTTCTATTAAAGCTGGAGCTAAATTAAAAGATGCAATGAACTAAGCTTCATTGCCTTTTTTTTATATATAAATTTGGAGATGAAAAAATGTACGATATTGCATTAAAATTATTAAAGAAAATAGAAAGCTTCGGATATAAGGCTTACATAATAGGTGGTTATCCTAGAGATTTATATCTAAAGAGAACTGCAAATGATGTCGATATATGCACAGATGCAACCCCGATGGAACTACATAATATGTTCAGTGAAATAGTTTGCTCAAACTCAGAATATGGAACAATAACTGTAATTTTTGAAAATGTGAGATTTGAAATAACTACATTTAGAAGAGAACTAAAATATAAAGATTCTAGGCATCCAGAACAAATAGAATATGTAGATAATTTAGAAGAAGATTTAAAAAGGAGAGATTTTACTATAAACACACTAGCCATCGACAAAGATGGAAATCAAATAGATTTATTAAACGCTAAAGAAGACTTAGATAGTAAAATAATTAGGGTAGTTGGAAATCCAAAGACTAAAATTAAAGAAGATGCCCTAAGAATTCTCCGTGCTATCAGATTTGCAACAGTATTAAATTTTGAAATAGATTCAAAATTAAAACAATATATTAAAAGATATGGAAACACTTTAAAAAGACTATCAAAAGATGTTAAAAAAAGTGAATTAGATATTATTTTCTCAAATTCTAATAAGGAATATGGAATTAAATTAATATTAGAATTAAAACTAGAAAAACATTTGGATATACCAAATTTAAAAAACATAAAGATAACTCCATCGATGATAGTAACCTGGGCCGAATTAAATGTATTAGATAATTATAACTTTAATTCCATAGAAAGAGAAACCATTCATAAAATAAATGAGGTCAAAGATAAGAATATATTAGATAGGCATGTTCTATATCAATATGGTTTATATACTTGTACAATGGCTGCAGAATTAAAAGATATAGATAAAAAAGAATTAAATAAGGAATTTGCGAAAATGCCTATTAGAAGTAAACTTGATATTGCTCTATCTCCTCTTGAAATATGTGAAGTTCTAAATAAAGAAGCTGGGCCATTTTTAAAACCTTTAATAAATGATTTGGAAAATAAACTAATAGAAAATGAGATAGAAAACACTAAAGAAAGTATAACTAATTATATTAAAGAAAAATATATAGAAAGACAAATATAAATAATATTTGTTTTTTTATTATAAAAAAGTAAATTATAAAAAAGTGTAGAATGATTATATATAGAGAGGTAACAGGAAAGGAGGTAAGTACCTATAATTTGAAATATGCAAAAAAATAATAGATTAATAAAATTATTTAATACTTTGTGCTGAAAGGAATTGATATGATGACAAATGACAATACAATAGAAATAGTTTTAAAATTTAAACAAAATGAAAAAGAAAATACTAAAGAAGAAACAATAACCGAAGAAAAAGTTTGGCTAATAATGACAGCAGCTAAATCTTTTATCGAATCGCGTAATACAATTATTGAAGTTTTAGGTAGTAAAGCTGATGAATTCATAAAAAAAATAACTGAAATAGAAGGAGCAATTTAGATGAAAGAAATTATATTTAGATCTAAAAGAAAATACGAACCAAATTTTTTTAATATCGAAGACTATAAAAAAATAGATGAAACTATCAAGTTAATACCACTTTACTTTGAACCGGTTTTTAAAAAAATATTTCGGAATCAAAAATTATTAAAAAAATTTTTAGTAATCGAATTAGGTTTAGAAAAAAACTTAGAATACAAACATGCATATTATGGAGAATCTGTCCTACTTAACAAATATGGCCCATTTGTAACAAAAACAAGTGTAATACTAAAATTGTATAAAAATAAAAAACCATTAATAATAACATTTGCTCAAGTTGACTATAATCAAAATTATAAAGAAAACAAATTATATGAACTTGTCATCAATTATGATAATAAAATGATTTCAAATGGCAAAATTAAAATAGTAAATAAAACAAAAAAAGATTTAATATATTTCCGTAAACTTTATAAAAATAATATTCCAATTAATAGACAAAAATTATTAATGGTCGCATTAACATCGAAATCATTTAAAGAACTTTATGAAATAATTAGTAAAATATATAACAAGGAAGACACGTATACTATAATGAAATCTGCACTGAAAGCTAGTAAAAATCAAACAATAAAAAAAGAATGGAAGAAATATAATTTTAGTTAATATAATATTGGCAAAATATCTCATTTAAGTTATAATAAACTATAAAGGATGATGAGAATGACTGGGAAAATAATAGATATTTTAAAAAATGGGACAATACCAATACCAAAACTTCTAATAACTAATTATAAAAAATTAAAAATAACTGAAAAAGAGCTTTTATTAATTATCTATTTAATCGGTAATAATGAATTTGATCCAGAGAGGATTTCAGATGATTTAAATATGACTATTCCAGAAACGTTAAATATGATAGATAGACTAACAAAAAAAGACTTACTAAGAATTGAAATGGTAAGAGGGGATATCGTTTCTGAACACATTAATCTCGATGAGCTATATAATAAATTAGCCCTTTATATAATAAGTGATAATAAACCTAAAGAGACTACAATATACGATAAAATAGAAAGTGAATTTGGTAGAACATTAAGTACTATTGAGGTACAGATAATAGGCGCTTGGTTGGATCAAAATTTTACAGAAGAAATAATAGAGGAAGCATTAAAAGAAGCAATGTTTAATAACGTAAAAAATTTAAAATACATAGATCGAATATTATCCAACTGGAAAAGCGAGGGAATAAAGACAAAAGAGGATATAAAGAAAAAACAAGAAAAACACAAAAATAGAAAACCAAAGAAAGAAGTATTTGAATATGACTGGCTCAACGAACAGGATTGAAAAATATCTCGATGAACTATTTCCAAATCCCAAATGTGAATTAAACTATACTAAAGATTATGAGTTACTTCTTGCAACTATGTTAAGTGCTCAGACTACCGATAAAAGAGTAAATATGGTTACTAAAATATTATTTAAAAAATACACATCATTAAAAGAGCTTAGCAAAGCCGATATAAATGAAGTAATGGAAATAATAAAACCCATAGGAACTTTCAGAAAAAAAGCTTATAATCTAATAGAAATTGCTAGAAAACTAGAAGAAGACTATGACGGTAACCTTCCAAATAATAGACAATACTTAGAAACATTACCCGGCGTCGGAAGAAAAACGGCAAATGTAGTTCTTAGTAATATTTATAATGTACCATGCATAGCAGTCGATACACATGTATCAAGAGTTAGTAAAAGATTAAAACTAGCTAAAAAAAATGATAATCCTTTGCAAATAGAAACGAAACTATCAAAAAAATTCAAAAAAGAAGATTTATGTAAGAGACATCATCAAATGGTTCTATTTGGAAGATACTACTGCACAGCCAGAAATCCCAAATGTGAAACATGTAAAATAAAAGATATTTGCGGACATAAATAGTCCGTTTTTAATTATACAAAAAAAAGGAATTAAGGTTCCTTTTCTTCTGTAGTAGTTACAGTAACTTCAAGCTTTCCAATTGAAGTACCCGAATATTTACAATCATAAGTCACTAAATAAGTTCCAGGAGTATTTGATACTTCATTTATATCTACTTCTTTCTTAGTTGTTTTATCGGTATAAGTAGGTTTACCAAAATCAATTTCACTAGTTATATCTTCACCATTAGCTGTTGCTTTGACATGATCAGCAGGATTATATTTAAAGTTTGAACCTGCAATCCAACTAGTTGAAATACTTGTTTGCGAAAGTTTAACATCGCTTGGACTAATACCTTTGTAATCTACAGCTATTTCAGTACCAGAGCTTTCTGCCCCTTTAAATACCGTATAAGTAGATTTGACTACAACTTTTGGATTACTAGCATTGGATAATTTAATTGTCGCACTAGTATCACCAGTTGATGTAACTAATCTCATGTTTCCATTTTCTTTTAAATAAACATCGTAAGTAACACTACCTAAAACTCCATTATTATATCCCATAACATGTGACAAGAATGAAGATCTATCTTTATCTAAAGCAAATGCTTTATCGACAAAACCTTGCCAGTAGCTTGGATTTAATCCTTCTGGAGTACCGATACCTTTCCAAGAAAGAGATAACATATTACCTTTAACGGTACCCCTTAAATCTGTTACATTACCCAAAGTATTAAATCTTGCAGAAGATTCAGTAGGCTTACTATCAGATTTAAATAATTCAGTAGTTATTTCTGAAGCAGGAGTATTAGCTCCAGGAAGTAGAGGAGTACCAGTATTTTTTTCAACCCCAACTTCAACTAATCCTTCAGGTTTAGCAAACGTTGAATCAGATTTAAAGAAATTCTTAGCCACAGCTTGGAATAATCTCGAATTCTGGCTTGAACCAAATTTATTATAAAGTCCACTAGAATTATCTTCATATCCATACCAAACAGCTATAGTATAATCTGGACTAATACCAGCAACCCATAAATCGTTAACTGCATAATCAGGGAATCCTCTAGCTGCGAGTGTCTTTTTATCAAAGTTTGTCGTTCCTGTTTTAGCTCCAAACTGAGCTCCATTAATATTACTATAATTACCTAAAGCATTTTTACCAGTATCAACAAGCATATCTGTAACCATATATGCTGTTTCAGGACTCATCACTTTTTTCTTTTCAGTATTACTTTCATAAGTTTTATCATCTTTATCAAATTCAATTTTAGTAAAACTATAAGGTTTAACATAATATCCACCATTCGCAAACGTTTCATAAGCTCCAGCAACAGTCATAGGAGATTCTCCAGTATAACCACCTATAGAGTGAGCTTGATGGATAAATCCAGTACTATCTACCTCTGGTGATAAACCAATACTTTGTACAAAATCTTTAATTTGTGAATTTTTCAAACTTTGGAATGTTTTCAAAGCAGGTATATTTCTAGATTCAATCAAAGCTTGTCTAATAGTCATAAGACCTTTATATCCACCATCCCAGTTGTTAATTTCAGTACCATCACTATACGTATGTGGTTCATCGATAATCATATGAGATGGATTCCAATTGTTATATTCAATAGCAGGACCATAATCGTACATTGGTTTAGCAGTAGAACCAATTTGTCTTTTTATCTGTGTAGCATTATTTCTACTTCTCGCACCAGATTTGTTTCTTCCAGCTCCGACAGCAACGATTGCTCCAGTTTTAGTATCAAGAGCAATAATACCAGCTTGAACTGAATCATTTTCCCAATCAAATGATTCGCCCTTCATAATAGCTGAAACTTTATCTTGTTTTTCTCTATCCATAGTAGTATATACTTTCATCGAATAAGAATATGGATTAAATCCAGTTTGATCTTCGACATCTTCAGCAACAGTATCAATAAACCCTTGATATTCTGAGCCAGTTGAACTAGCACTTCTTCCTTTAATAACAATCTTATCGACAGTTAATTCTTTAGCTATATTATATTCGGCATTATTAATATATCCATGACGTTTCATAAGAGATAAAACTAATTTTCTTCTAGCTTCTGTCTTTTCAGGATGAATGTTAGGATCAAATGTAACTGGTGATTGGAACATACCAGCTATCATTGCTGCTTCAGAAACATTCAAATCTTTCGCATTTTTATCAAAATATGTTTGAGCAGCTTGTTCAACACCATAAGCCCCACTACCTAAATAATATGAATTAGCATAAAATTCAATTATTTGTTCTTTAGAATACTTCTTTTCAATTTGAAACATTGAAATATATATATCAGTAAATTTACGTTTAATACCTTCAATACCAGATGAAGTAGTTGAAGTAAATTGGTTTTTAGAAACCTGCATGGTTAAGGTTGAAGCTCCACCAGCATTCTGTCCCATAGCTTGACCGAAAGAAGCTTTAAGGAATCTTGGTAAATCGAAACCATTATGTTCAAAAAATCTAGAATCCTCCGTTGCCACAATAGCATTTATCATCTCTTCACTCATCTGATCATAACTAATTTTTTGTCTCATTTCAGAACCTAGTTTCGCAAATACTTGTCCATTACTATCGAGTAGGGTACTAGCTTCTTTAGAATAAAGTTTATTAGGATCAAATTTTCCAGCAGTTGCCGCTATATAAAGTACAAAAGAAACAACTCCAACTACTCCAATAATGAAAAATAACATCAATACTATTAATACTTTCTTCCATATCTTCATTTTCTTTTTACCATTTTTCTTAAGTTTCACAGCTTTAGTTCTTCTTTTATTTGGCATATCATCACTACTTTCTTCTGGAAAATCGTTTTTAACTCTTCTAACTCTACTTCCAGATCGACTTTCTCTAATTCTTCTTCTATCATTAATCTTTTTTCTCCATTTCAAATATGGTATAGTCCACACTAGATTAACGAGTACAAACAATAAAAGGGAAACAAAAACATTAAATAAAATCAAAGAAATTACAAAAATAACAATTGATAAAATAAAAATGATAAGATTAAATTTTTCTTTTCCCATAAAAGCTTTAATATTCTCAAATTCTTGTTTCATTTACTACCTCCAAAATATAATGTGTTTAAGACAGAAATATAATCGACTCTAGGATTATACTTATCTTTAATTATATATCCACTTTCTTCAAAATATGAAAGGGGAATTGATTTACGACTTGTATTATCTAAAAAATCACTTAAAGCCTCATAAGTTAATAAAAAGGTTTTATTTAAAACAGTAAAGCGAACTATTAAAAAACCTATTCCACCGTGACTATAAATACGTTTTAAATGTTCAATCTGATGTTTATGTATATTACTTAAAGGAAACGAAGTTTTACTCTTAGTTTCTTTAGCTTCAAAATCTATATACTTTCCCTTATATACACCATTATAATCAGTAGTTGACGGAGTTCTAAAATAACCTTCCTTAATTACAGCTTCAACCCTAGATGGATAATTAACTTTTGAAATTGTAATTGGTGTAGGTTTTTTATAAATAACCGCAATATCATTAACTAAATAATATTCATTAGTTGCCCCTAAATCAGCTTCTAAAGTCATTCCACGATTGGCATAACTACTTAAGCCTTTAGCCCCAAATGTTTTTATCATACGCAAGCACCACTATAATTATACTACTATTTTATAATTTTTTCCACTCTAAAATTAAGCTTATAAAAAACTTCTATTTTTACAATAATTTACATATAAAAATGCAAAAAAATAGTATTAATTATAAAAAAGTGCTATTATAAACTCGGAGGATAATACTTATGAGCGAAAATACAAAAAAAGAGTTAGATGAAGTTTTATCTCATTTTAATATGACTAACATAGAACAGCTAAGAGATAATCTAGAAGCCATTATTTGGATTATAGAAAATGAAAAGTTAAGAGCTATGTCATATTTAAGTGACAATAATTTAGTAGATAATATTACACTTCCAAAAGAAATTGAAGCTCACATTGATGAAACCTTTGAAAGAATTTTTAATAATCCAGAAAAGCTTACAGAATATATTAACTCAGGTGATTTAGATATTATTAATATGTTTTATTCTAATGCCTGGACAGATGACAACGTCGATGCATTTATAAACCTAAAAAAAACAAAAGATATAAGTGTTCCATCGGCATTATATAGTAAAGTAAGATATTTTAACTACTGTATTACACATCAAAAAATTGATGAACTTCATAAATTCAGTGACTCTTCACTTTGGACTGATGAAAATATAGACATATATATTGAAATTATAAGCCATAATAATGTAAAAGAAATACCGTATGCGGTTAGAAATAACGAATACATGTTAAAAAAAATAATAGAAAGAAAAATGTACGAATGTCTTGAACTATTCTTTGGTGAAGTTTGGAGTGACAACAATATAAGAATATTGTGTGAAAACATTGACTCATATATAGACTATTTAATTTCAAGTAAAAATGGCTTTATATATTTTTTAAGGGGAAATAGTGATTTTCTAAAAAGATTATTAGAAAGAAACATTTATCATTTTTTAAATGATTTTTATTCGCGATGTTGGACCGATGAAAACAAAAAAATACTTATGAATAATATCGATTCATATCTAGATTATTTAGCAAATAACAATGATATAATTCCTAATGAAATAGAATATTTATTAAAAGAAGATGCTTATGTATTAGAAATGGTCTTAAATAAAAAAATATATAGATTGTTAAGGCTTTTTGATAATAGTGAAATATGGAATGAAGAAATGACTGACATGCTAAAAAATCAAATGCTAGATTATATTTTATATTTAAAAGAATCAAATATTTCATCTGAAAATAACATTTTTTTCTCAAATCGTGCATACATTCCATATCCTCTTCGCTATAGTAGTGAATTTCTTCAAGAAGTCTTAGAAAATGAGCTGTTTGAATATCTAACTATCTTCTATCCAGAAGCATGGAACACTGAAATACCAAAAGAAAAACTTGATTCATATGTAGATTTTTTAGGAAAATCAGACAAAAAAATAATAATACCATATGAATTATATTCAAATAAATATCTATTGAAAAAGATTTTAGAGAAAGGTCTGCATCAATACATGCATGACTTTTATTCAACAGCTTGGACGAGTGACAACATAAGCACGTTAGCTCATAGTATAATTTCAAAAAAGCACTTTGATGAATTAATTACCAAAGATTTTGTGGGAAAAAATAATAATATGTTATTTGAAAACAGTCTATTTAGGCAAATAAGTTTTAAATATCACCCAGAGTATATTCTTCTATACAAAGGTGAAAGTAATGAGGTAATAGAAGATTTTATCAAACATATAGACTATAACATAGATGTTTTTGATAAATACATAACCCAAAATAAAGTGGAGGAAAGTCAAAAACTATTCAATTCTCAATCTTTTTGTAAATTTATCTTTTCGTATCATCCTGAATACATAAGACTATATCATGGCCACGAAGATATAACTTTTGAAAAATTTTTAAACTGCATAAAATATAACTTAAAAATATTTGATAAATATTTTACTGAAGAAACTATATCTAGTAATCCAATGTATTTTAATTCAAAAGTCTTTCTTGAATTTGCCTTAAAACATCATCCAGAATATATAAAATATTGTACCAACAACAATGATATTGCATTGAAAGTCCTTCAAAATAATATAGAAGAAGGAAGCTACCAGTTTGAGGATGTTTTTGATTATGAAGAAATGCACGATTCATGGTTATCGAACTCTTGGTTTTTAAGTAATCTAGTAGATAAAGGTTTAATTGCTCCATCGATTTGTGAAAATAGAGAAATTTTGGATATTATTGAAAAGATTAGTCCTTCAGACGCTAGTGTATATAAATTGCTTCACCCAGATATATATAATCCACTATTTGATAAAATACCATTTACTTTTGACCAAATAATTAGATATGGAATGCTAGATGAAAATTTTCAAAGCATATTAGAAATAACAAAATCAAATAAGTTAGATAATGCATTAATAGTCTTCAACTACTTAAAACAAAATTATCCAGAAGAAAACGATGCATTTGGAATACCACTACTTCTAAAAACATCAAAAAAATGTTTAAATAACGACTTTCAAAAATTACTATTAGAAATAACAAAAAGTAAAAAAACATTATCCAAAGAAGAAAACGAAAACCTATTATTCTTATTAAATAATGATGTTGAAATAGAAAATTTAAATGTTGATAACTTAAAAGAAATAAAAAATATCGCTCACATACAAATAGAGGCAAGCATCGAAAGTATAATTGAAAGTGAACTTTCAGAACAAGAAAAGTCAAAATTATTAAGAGACAAATTATGCGAAGTATTAACTGGAAAAAATTATTCTGAATTTACGAATATGTTATCCCATACTGGAGACTATATAATGCTTGAAAGTCTATACAAAAGTACTCATTCATTAGAATTAGAACAAAAAATAATAGCGGCCATGACTAACTTAAGATTTATATATGATACTGTAATGAGAACATCGAGATATGATATGTTACTTAAAATATCTAAAATACTAATTGAAGATAACTTTGAAGATACTTTAGTTATTAAAAACTATATGTCTAATTATGAAAAACATATTAGAACTATTCTTGAACTAGAAGCAAATGAAAAATTAACAAGTATTGAAGACGTCAAACAAGGAAAAATAAAAGGTTCTAAAATAAATGAAGACGGAACTATTGATTTAAGCCATAGTGAATATACCTTTTACGGACATGTTTTAATGCCTGGTCAAACTGTCAAAGACGTAATTGAAATAATAAAAACAGGCACTTCCCAAATATGTTTATCACCAATAAGTGATTTAGGCAAAAAGTTTTATCGAAATGACATAACTGTCTTATATACAAGAGTTCCTCAAAGTTCATATATTGGAAGTTCCAATGTAAACATGGGAAGTAATGGTTCAATTCCTTATGGCTCAGCTTCGGACAAAAATATAAGAGAACGTTTTTATCAACTAGGAATTAGAGATACTACTAACGCCTTACTCGAAGGACACGCCGAAACATTGTGCTGGAGAGATGGACTAATTCCAACGGCAATTATGCACAGGGATAATGGTAATCTAGGAGAAGAAAAAGCCTTCGCCAAAGAATTAGAAGCTGCACTTAACGAAGGAAAGCCAGAATCTGAATGGATAACTATACCAGTTATAATATCTCAAAAAGAAGGAACAAAAGGTTCTGTCCAAGAAGAAGATAGATATTATGAAATCGACAGTGATAAAACAAAAGGTATAGAAACTCCGTTTGATTACTTTAGTCAAATAGAGCCAGATGACGTATATGATATAATTGAAAAATCGCATATCTACTTAGGAGGAACTCATGAATTCTATACGTGCCGATTAAGAGGCAGAGAAGGATTTTACTTTTTAAAACCAACATTAACAATGGGTGGAAATTTAGGAGAACCTGGTAGACCATATATATCACATGCTGCAAGTAAACTACAGGAAATAATAAATCCAGGCAATTCCCTAGATGTTAGAATAACTGAAGCTCCTGTAGGAATAAACGGTGAAATGATAAGATGTACAGCCTCTGAATATTTAGAAGGAGGAACTGATTACAGCAGCTGGCAAAGTGAAGAAAACCCTAGAGAACTATCTCAAGAAGAAGTTTCAGCTTTTATGCACGAATTTATTGTTGACCATTTAATGTATAGTTATGATACTAAAGGTGATAACTTTGTATCGTCAAATGGTAGAGTCTGCGGAATTGATAAAGAGCAAGCTTTAAAATTTGTCATAGATGATGTTAGAAGAGGAGATATTACAAGTGGTTTTAATGAACATGAACATGACTATTCAAACAATAAACCACCAATATATATCAAAATATTTGAAATGTATGCAGATGGAAGACAATCTATTTCTGATGAAATATTTGAAGACTGCTATCAAAAATGTGAAATAATAGAGTCAATGAGTGATGAAGAGTATCTAGAGATTTTTAGAGGATTTTTTGAAAATAGTATAGTATGTGAACAACCTGAAAATAAGAAGATTATAGAGGAAGCTTTATTACTTAGAAAGCGCACTTTAACGAAAGATTTTGAATCATTCATAGAAAGAAAAAAAGAAGAGGTGAAATCAAATGGAAAAACAAGATAAACAAAAAGAAGAAGAATTAAAATCGTTAAAAGCGATAACTAAAATAGTATCTCAAAACCCAGAACTATTTTCCGATATGAATAACATTATCCGAGAAAGTCATAAAAAATACATATTTAAAGAAAAAACTAAAAAGGCAAAAAAATAAATTTGCTTTTTTTTCTAAAAAAATATAGCTAACTTTGTCGAAAGTAATGAAAAGATAAATAATAACTGATATCATAAATTTGAAAGAAGGGAAGCTATGAAAATTGAAAAAATAAATAATATCTATAATTATATGATTGAAGAAATAGATTATTTAAAACGATTAACTTATGTTATAGAAATAAAACATTAAACATTTACTTTACACCGAAAAATAAAAACATTGATTGATAAATAAATAAAGATGTTATAATAAAATAAAAGAGTAAAAGGAGGGCTTCATATGAATCAATGTAGAAAAGAAATAGATTTTTCCTCATTACCATTAATCATTCAAGATATGATTGAAGAAAATGTTCCTTCAGCAGCAATAATAGATGAAATGTTAGAAACAAAAGGCGAAATGAGTACCATAGGAGCTTTAATAATACTAGATGATATGAATATTAGAGGTGTTCAAATAAGTACACTTTATAAAATATGCCATCAAAACATCGATGAGTTTTATGAAAAAATAATAACAATAACTCCTGAAGATATAGATAAATTAAATTATGAAACATTCGCGATTTGTAAATATAAAGCAATATTCGACGGAAATAAAGAAGAAAGAAAACAAAATCCTGATAAGTATATCTTTACAGATGAAGAACGTACTGATTTAAGAAACAAAAAAAGTAAAGATCATGTTCAAGAAATATTAAATGACAATCAATCATTAAAAAAAACTAACGATGATTTATACCCAAGTATATCCTCAAAAGAAGCAATTGAAATCATCAACAAAAATGGATTTACATGTGGATATAAAAAAAACTATGAAGATATTAATGGAAGAAATATAATATACCGAGTATTCTATAATGATTTAGGAGATATATTATATACCCATTCATTAGAAGAACCTGATATTTTCTTATATGGACAATCCAAATTAAATGCCGTAAGAATAAATACTGTATCAGATTATGAAGATCTAGGTTGTAATGCCTACGTAAATGTGGACGGTGTTGTAGGATATAATATCGAATTAAGAGAAAAACCTTTTGAAAAATATCAAAAAATATTAGATAGAAAAGAACCAACTATAAAAACTATTAAACACAATTATTATGATAGTAATTTGTATCCGATAATAGAATCTATTGAAGGTATAAACTATAAAACAGAAAATGAAGGTTACGATTCATTAGTAATTTCCGAAATATATAGTTTATTAACATTCCCGGAAACATACTATGATTTAGATGACAGATTAAAACAGATATATAGTACTTTATTATCTTTTGCTGAAGAAAAAGCCTATGATGAGATAATATATCAGTTAAATAGTGATGAGGCAATCGATACTATAATTAATCTTCAAAAAGTATTAGGAATAAGCTTAGATAAAGAAAAATTAATAGAAGCCAAAAATAGATTTTTAAGAATCAGTAAAAGTCATTTTAACATACCAAGACCTAGATTTTTAAGTGATTTTATTGTTAAGGATCCACAAGGTAAAAATTTAGAAGAGAGAATTGAAAAAGTTATGAAGCAAACTGTAGAAAATTAAAAACCACTGTTATGTGGTTTTTTTATTTAAAACATAAAATGCATAATATTCTTCCAAAGTTAAATCTTCATCAAATATTATTTTAGCCGCTTTTTCTCCAACATACCTATAATGCCATGATTCATATTTATATCCTGTAACATTCTCTTTATCTTTAGGAAATCTTATAATAAAACCGTATTTATAGGCGTTATCTTTAAGCCATTTAGCTGCATCTGTTCCATCGAAACTATCATCTATAGTATTGATATCCGTACATAATCCTGTCTGATGTTCTGAATATCCAGCTCTTGCTGAATAAATATCAGCTTTTTCTTTTCCATCTCTTAAGACATAACTATTATATAAATTTACTTGATAGGAATAACTTCTATATGCTGAAGCATTCTTTAAAGTAATTCCATCTAACATAGCTCCATCGACCATCTTCATAAAAGCTTCCGCTGCTTCTTTTCGCATTGAACTATTTCTTCCACTATTATATTTAGAAGTTAAAGTAACTAAATCATCCGGCTCATATCCATCTGGTAAATGATTATATTTATTTACTAAAATCAAGTTATTATCACTTAGTTTAGCTTCATTAGTTTTAGAATAGAAATCTAAATCTGCATCTGCATTAACTATTGAAACTATTTTTTTAGAACTGATTTTATTACTATTTCCATAATCTAAATATCTAGCCACATTAGAATTTATATAGTATTTTTCCTTAACTAAACTAGCAAGTAAGCTAGAAGCAGGATAATCCATCAAATCATAACCACTATTCACGATAGTAACAATATCAGAAATCTTAGAGTTACTATTTTTTTCATAATATTTTATATACTCTTTAAATTTATTTTTCTTATAATCTTTAGACGATATTAAATCTATTAAAGAATCATCATATTTCTTATAAAAGTAATTATAATCATCTTTTGAAACCATTTTAACTATTTTGTTAATTTCTTTTTCACTATATCCAGCCTTCGAAAAATTATTTTTTCTATTAAATATAATAAAACATAAAACAATTAAAATTACTATAATAATTATTATTAACCATTTTTTAATCTTTTTCATATCAAAACCTACTTATCTAAATAATATGCATAATACTCGTCAAAAGTTAAACCACTTTCATAAACTTTTTTAGCAAGTTCTTTTCCAAGAAAGCGGTAGTGCCATGCCTCATAAGAATATCCTGTAATGCCTTCCTTATCCTTAGGATATCTTAAAATAAATCCATATTTATAACTATTATCTTGAAGCCATTTAAAAGCTTCAGAATTTTCAAACGTTTTCATACCATAACCCGGCGAAAAAATATCTAGTGCAAGGCCGGTTTGATGTTCCGAATAGTTAGGCCTAGCTGCATACTTGTCCGCATATTCCTCTCCGTTTTTATCTCGGTAATCATCGTATATTTCTTTTTGTTCATCGTAAGACCTATATGAAGAATTAACTATTATAGTATGACCATCACTTTTAGCCGCTTTACTCATCTCTTTAAAAGCCTCATAAACATCTTTTCTAATACTATTGTTTGGATATGCATAAGCGCTATTCATTTGTTCTATATCATCTGGAGCATATTTATCTGGCAAACTATAATATTTATTTACTAAAATTCCAAATCCTAAATCCATATTTGTCTCACTAGTATGAGTATATGCATCATAAACAGTTTTTGTGTTCACCCTAGTAATAACATCATTATAATCGATTTTAGTACCTTTATATTCCTTAGTCATATATCTCTTATAATTATCGTAATTTTTCCAAATAAAATATTTCTGAGAAGTAAGTGTAATTAAATATCTGTCATACTTATTTTTTAAAGCATAATCTATACTTTTTTGATCCAAATTTTTAATCTTTAATATCTCTTCTTCACTATAACCTATTTGAGTTAATTTATATTCTAAACTATTATAATGCTTATATAAAGCAATCCCAATAAAAATAATTATAAATCCCACTACTATAGAAGTTAAAATAATAATAGGACCTTTTTTAATTCTACGTTTCTTCATTTTTCACCTTCTTACCACATTATAGCACATCTTTACACATTGTCGATAATTATCAGTCTTTGGAGAAAAATACATTAAATATAATTAAAATAATGCAATAATAGAGAAAGTCATAATGTACAAATTAAAAAAATATAAATAATTTTCCAATCTTTACATATTGTCGAAAAAATAGCAATCTTTGTAGAATATTACTTAAATATATCAAAATATTAAAAATTTCAAATAGACTTGTACAAACTAAAAATAAATGTTACAATGATACTGTACATAAATAGAGGGTGGTTACGTGAAATATTTAGGACTTGATTTAGGAACTAGAACCCTGGGAGTATCGATATCAGATATAACCAAAACTGTCGCAACCACTTATGGCACGATAAACTTCCAAGAAAAGGATTATGAAAAAGCAATAGAAGAGCTAGCCACTATTATGGAAAAAGAACCTATTGAGAAAATCGTTCTTGGTTATCCAAAAAACATGAATGGTACAATAGGACCCAGAGCTTTAGAAACAGAAGAATTTAAAAAAATGCTTGAAGAAAAATTTCAAATTGAAGTATATCTTCAAGATGAGAGGCTTTCAACAAAAGAAGCTACTGGGTATATGATAAAAGCAGATATGTCTAGGAAAAAGAGAAAAAAGAAAATAGACAGTTTAGCTGCCAATATTATTTTACAAACATATTTAGACAAGAGAAAGGGTGAAAAAATATGAACGAGAATGGTAACGTTGTAAAATTTAAAGCTATTGATGATGAGGGAAGACAATTAGATTGTGAAGCACTTTTCTTATTTGAATCGCCAGAAACAAAAAAACACTATATAGTATATACTGATCATTCAATCGATGATGAAGGAAATACTAAAGTTTATGCATCTATATATGAACCAGGCGATTTAAAATCTGATGAAAATAATGAATTTGCTGCACTACCACTTAAACCAATTGAAACTGAAAAAGAGTGGAAAATAATTGAAACAATCCTTAACGAAATGCAAGCCCAAATGGAATCTGACAGTGGATCTAACGGAACTGCCGGTAGCGATAATAACGAGTAGGTCTTTACTTTGAAAACAGTTCGTAGATTTTCATGGAGTAAGTTCTTACTCTTTTTGTTAATACTTATAATTCTTCTATTTCTAATATTAGTCGGAGTATATAAACTTGAAACAGGACCTGTAAGTTCTAACACAGATCCAAAATTAGTAACTATTGAAAAAGGTGACAATTTTTTCAATATTTCTAAAAAGCTTAAGAAACAAAATCTTATTAAATCTGAAACATTCTATAAATTGTATATAAAATTCGCTAAACCATCAGGACTTACAGTTGGCGATTTTGAATTAAATGAAGCAATGAGTACCCAAGAAGTAGTAAAAGTATTAAGTAATAAAAACAATCAAAAAATTGATGAGGTAAAACTCACTTTTAGAGAAGGGCTAAACATTCCAGCAGTTGCAAAAATAGTCGAAGAAAAGACGGAAATTTCTTCAAATGATTTTATTGACAAAATAACAGATATAGAATTTATTAAATCTTTGCAAAAAGATTATTGGTTCTTAACCGATAGTATATTTGATGAAAGAATATATTATCCATTAGAAGGATATCTATTTCCAGACACATACCATTTTGAAAGAAAAAAAATGGATGCTGAAACAATTATTAAAAAAATGTTAGATAACACAGCTGAAAAATTAGAAACTTATAAATCTCAAATTGAAAGTAATAAATATAATATTCATGAGTTATTAACTGTAGCTTCACTTGTCGAACAAGAAGCTGTAACCAAAGAAGACAGAGCATTAGTAGCTGGGGTATTCTATAATAGGTTAAATAGTAATATGTCATTAGGTAGTGATGTAACTACTTATTATGCTGCTAAGAAAACATTAAAAGACACGCTAACTAAAGAAGAGTTAGATGACTGTAATGGATATAACACAAGATGCGTGACAATGAAAGGACTACCAGTAGGACCTATTTCTAACGTATCCATTACATCTGTCGAAGCTGCCATTACACCAACGAACAACGATTATTATTATTTTGTTGCAGATACTGATAGAAAAGTATATTTTAACAAGACATTAAGTGAACATAATCAAACTATTTCAAAATTGAAAAGTGAAGGAAAATGGGCAGCATAAAAGATCTAAAAGAATATGCTAAAAATAATAATATCCCTATAATGCAAGAAGATGGAATTGAATTCTTAGAAAAGTATATTAAAGAAAACAACATTAAATCTATTTTAGAAATAGGTTCAGCCATAGGATATTCGGCAATTAGAATGGCAAAAGTGGATAAAAATATAAAAATAACCACAGTTGAAAGAGATGAAAACAGATATAATGAAGCAGTAAAAAACATAGAACTATTTAAACTAAATAATCAAATTGACATCATTTTAAAAGATGCCTTAGAAATAGAAATAAAAGATAAATTCGATTTGATATTTATCGATGCTGCTAAAGCTCAAAGTATAAAATTCTTTGAAAAATTTCAAGAAAATTTAAATGAAAATGGTACAATCATTACCGATAATTTAAATTTTCATGGGTTAACAAAAAATCCAGATAATATAGAAAGTAAAAATCTAAGAGCTTTAGTAAAAAAAATTAACAGATACAGAGAATATCTAAAACAAAATGAAAATTTTAAAACAGAATTTATAGAAACCGGAGACGGAATATCTATAAGTAAAAGAATAAAGGGGAATGTATGATGGATCATAAAAAAATGAGGGAAAAAGCCCTCGCAAAACTAAAAAACAACTATGTGATTATAATTATTGCTCTATTAATATATAACTTAATAGAGGCACTATTTAATGGAACTTCGAAATTAATATATAATGAAAACATGAACATATTATTTAATATTTTAATAACTGGACTATTATATGAGGGATTACTTCAAATAGTTATTAAAACAGCGAGAGGTCGAAAAACCGATATTATGGACCTATTTAATAGAACAGATTTATTTTGGAAATCATCAGCTATTACAGTTATTTTAACTGCATTGACTGTTGTATGTGGAATACTAGAATATATCGCAGGAAGTACCTTATATGTATTTACTACATATCAAGCTGATATAAATGTTCTTTTAACATCGTTCATGATATTAGCTGGTATAATTCTATGTACAGCTATCGCTTCATTGTATTTTCTATTAATGCTATCTTTTTCACAAGTATATTATATTTTATATGACAATGAAAAAATGCCAGTAATAGACATTTTTGAAAAGAGTATGGATATTACCGATGAAAAGAAAACTGATATCGTTATATTTAATTTACCATTCATTTTATGGTCACTAGCTGGAATTATAGTATATACAGTTGCTTTCAACATGAATATGCCTGGATGGGGTATACTAGGACTAGTTATATTAGCAATTATTATATTCCTTATTATACCTTATATGTTAGTTGCTAATGTAAATCTATATGATGAATTAAAGAAAAAAACAATTTCCAAAAAAACAAAAAAGACTAAATAAGTCTTTTTTTTACTTTCTTCCTATTTTTTTAGGACTGTGATAGTTAACTTCATTATCAGAAGATAATACATTATTTTCTTCAATTAAAGCTTGTGACAATGCAACTAAATCTTCTTTAGAAGCTTCTTCGATTAAATTATCATCAATATCACTAAAATCTTTAGACTCGATTGCTTGATTAATAATTTCTTTTTTACTTAATTGTAATTCTAAATTTAAATCAAATCTTTCAACATCCAAATCGTGTAATTGAGAATAATACTTATTGGTTCTATTGTTACTCATTACACTTAAAGTTCCAGCACCAACCATTGCAACTATTGAAGGTGTACAAGCTAAAACAAGACTAGACCCGTCTAGAACATTGCTAACACCTGAAAAAATAGCTAAAGAAGCAAGTCCTAATGCAAAAGTACCAAGTGTAAATTTTGAAGTAGTTTTATTTGATCTTTCACATTTTACCTTAGTTAATAAAGTATTTTTATAATTTTGATTGATAAGTTCTTCAATCTCTTCGATATTTCTCATATATTTCCCCCCCTTTGCGAAAAAATATTATAACACATTTTGATAAAAATTCCAAACTTTAAAAAAAATCAATATTGTGATAAAATGGATAAACGGAGGAAAACTATGGGAAAAAGAGGATTAATAATAAGCGATATTAATACTGGTAAAGAGGTAAAAGACCTTGTAGATGCATATCTCATACCACTAAAAGATTTTAGTATTAACTATCCAAGTGTATTTTCGTTAGAAGATATTATAGAAATAAAAAAAACAAATAAAGAAGTATATATTTTTATCAACAAAAATATTCATGAAAAAGAAATTACTAAATTAAAAGAAATATTACTAGAAATAGAAAAGATAAAGATAAATGGAATTATTTTCTATGATATAGCCCTAGTAGAGTTAAAAAAAGAATTAAATCTAAAAACAGAACTAATATGGAATCAGGAACACCTAGCTAACAGTTATGGTACAGTTAACTATTGGTATGATAAAGGAGTAAAATCTTCATATCTTTCGTCAGAACTTACAAAAAGAGAAATAGAAGAAATAAGAGAAAATACTAAAGCTAAGTTATTTGTAAATGTTTTTGGATATATACCAATGTTTACATCGAGAAGACATCTTGTAGATAATTACCAAAGTACATTTTCTATTAAAGAAAAAGGAAATAAAATATATAAAGAAGGAAAAACATACAATATATTTGATACTAAACATGGAACAACAGTATATTCAAATTACATATTAAATATAAAAGAAAATATAAATGCAGATTATCTAATATATAACAGTAACTTAATACCTAATATAAAAGATATACTAAAAGATAACAATATGAAAGAGGAAAATGGTTTCTTATATCAAGAGACTATATATAAGGTGAAATAACATGAAAAAACCAGAATTATTAGCTCCTGCCGGAGATTTAGAAAGACTTAAAATAGCTTTAATGTATGGAGCTGACGCTGTATATATTGGAGGACATTTTAACTTACGAGCAAACACTCCAAATTTCAGCATAGAAGAAATTGAAGAAGGAGTAAAATTTGCCCATAAATTAAATAAAAAGGTATATGTTACTGTAAATATTGCCATGCACAATAAAGAGTTTAAAAAGATAACTCCATACTTAAAAGACTTAAAAAGAATTAATGTAGACGCTATTATTGTAAGTGATCCAGCAATTATCAAAATAGCTAGAGAGATAAATCTTACAGTTCACCTATCAACTCAAGGTTCAACAACAAATAGTAAAGCAGTAAAATATTGGGAAAATGAGGGCGTAGAGAGAATTGTTTTAGCTAGAGAATGTACTAAAGATGATATAAAAAACATAAAAGAAAAAAACGATATAGAACTTGAAATATTTATCCATGGAGCAATGTGTGCTTCTTATAGTGGAAGATGCGTACTTTCGAATTATTTAACTAATAGAGATTCAAATAGAGGTGGATGTAGTCAGATTTGTAGATGGGATTTCGATTTATATAAAGATAATAAATTACTAAAAGGAGATAAACCTTTTACCTTTTGTACTAAAGATCTTTGCCTAGCTCGATATATTCCAGAAATAATTAATTTAGGTGTCGATAGCTTAAAAATAGAAGGCCGCATGCGTTCGATATACTATATAGCTACCGTAATCAAAGTATATAGAAAATTAATCGATGATTATTGTCAAAATCCTAAAGAATATGAATATAATATAGAGTATGAAAAACTTTTAGATGATGTAGCAAACCGCGATTCTATAGATCAATTTTTTAATGGAACATTTGGAAAAGAATCTCAATATTATAATGGTAGAAAAGAAACTACTAATCAAGATTTTATTGGAATAATATTAGACTTTGATAAAAAAACAAATCTTGCTAAAGTAGAACAGAGAAATTATTTTAAAACAGGAAATTTTATTGAAATATTCGGACCAAATAATAGTCAAAAATTTGAAATTAAAGAAATATATGACGATGAAAAAAAACCAATAGAAATCGTTAGACATCCGAGACAAATAGTATATCTAAAAGTACCACAACCAGTCGCAAAAAATTACATGATAAAATGTATTGACAAAAGATAAAATAAGTAGTAATATTTTGTGAGTAAAAAAATTTAGATAAACAGAGGTGAGAAAAATGACAGATAATGAGGTTTATGTAACTGAACAAGGTCTTGAAGACATGAAAAAAGAATTAGAATACTTAAAAATGGAAAGAAGACCAGTAGTTATAGAGGCTTTAAAAGAAGCTAGAGCCCTAGGAGATCTAAGTGAAAATGCTGAATATGATGCCGCTAGAAATGAACAATCAGAAGTGGAAAATCGTATCGTCACATTAGAAAAACAAATAGAAAAAGCTGTAGTTATTAAAAATGTTGATAATTCAAAAGTCAATGTTGGAAATACAGTTGAAATAGAATATGTCGAAGATGGCGATAAAGAAAAATACACCATCGTTGGTATTAAAGAAGCAGATCCGTTTGACAATAAGATTTCAAATGAATCTCCAATTGCCAAAGCCATAATAGGTGCGAAACTTGGTGATGTAAGAGATGTTGAAAGTCCAAATGGAATGTATCAAGTTAAAATTACTTGTATAGAATAAGGCACTCAGTGAGTGTCTTTTATAGATGAAGGAGGATAATATGAATTGCGATGAAAAAGCATGCGGAGGAATAATAATAAAAGATGGAAAAGTATTAATGGTAAAACAAGTAAAAGGATTCACTGGTTTTCCAAAAGGACATACTGAAAAAGGAGAAACAGAAATAGAAACAGCAATCAGAGAAATTAAAGAAGAAACCAACGTCGATGTAAAATTAGATGATAGTAAATCATATAGAATTTACTATAGTCCAAATCCAAATATTTCAAAAGAAGTAGTCTACTATTTAGGGAAAGTAGTAGATGATAATAATCCACTAGCGCAAGAAGGCGAAGTAACTGAAGTAATATGGGTGGATATAGACAAAGTAGAAGAAACTCTATCTTTTGAAAATATAAAGGAAATGTGGAAAAAAGTACAAAAAGATATTGACATAGATAAATAAAAGTGTTAAATTTATTAAAACATTTTAAAGGGGGATGATGTATGATTTTAACACTTATAAGAAAAATCTTTTCATCATTTCCAAATAATAGTAACTTAAATATTTTTTAAGTTGCTTTTTTAGTAGGAGGTATTTTTATGTTAACAATTGAAGATCTAATAGAAAAGGTAAAAGAATATAATGAAGAAGAAATAGACAATATAAAAAAAGCTTACGAATATGCGAAACATCTGCACGAAGGACAATATAGACAAAGTGGTGAGCCTTATATATGTCATCCACTTAACGTTGCCTATATTTTATCAGATATGCATGCTGATGGTGATACTCTATGTGCCGCACTTCTTCATGATACTCTAGAAGATACTGACACTACCAAAGAAGAGATAGAAAGATTATTTAATAGTGAAGTTGCCAAATTAGTGGATGGAGTAACAAAAATATCTAAAATGAATTTTTCATCTAAAAAAGAACAAAATCTAGCAAATACTAGAAAAATAATAACTGGAATAACCGAAGATGTAAGAATAATAATTATTAAACTAGCTGATAGACTTCACAACATGCGAACGCTACAGTTCAAAAGTGAATTTAAACAGAAAGAAAATTCTCTAGAAACTATGGAAATATTTGTCCCGCTCGCATATTACATAGGTGCCTACAGAATAAAAAGTGAATTAGAAGATCTATCTCTTAGATATTTAAAACCTGACATGTATAAAAAGATAGCTGAAAAAAAAGAAAAAATAGAAGAGGATAGTAATCCAATTCTAGAAGAGATGTTAATTAAAATAAAATCTATATTAGATAATGAAAATATACCTAATGAAATAAAAGTGAGAACAAAAAACATATATGGAATATATAAAAAAATTCATAGAGGTGACAAAATATCAGATATTCATGACTTACTCGCATTAAAAATAATGGTTGATGAAATAGATAATTGTTATAGAACTCTAGGACGCATTCATAGAGAATATCCTCCAGTAAATAGCCGTTTCAAAGATTATATATGTAATCCCAAAACTAATATGTATCAATCCCTTCACACAACAGTATTTGGCCCAGATGAAAAACTAGTTCAAACTCAAATAAGAACCTTTGACATGGATAAAATAGCTTCTTTTGGACTTACAGCTTATTGGGATATTAGTAAAGGTGATGCCAGACACATAATGCAAGAAGACTTAAGAAGTAAATATCAATTCTTTAAATCTTTACTACAGATTAATTCTATCTTTGGAAATAACCAAGATTTTGTCACTCAAGTAAAATCAGAACTATTCTCAGATAGAATATATGTATATTCATCAAAAGGTGATGTAAGAGAACTTCCAGTAGGCTCAACTCCAATAGATTTTGCCTATAGTGAAGATGAGAATAAAGGAAACACAATGGTTGGAGCAGTTGTCAATGATGAACATGTTCCGGTAAATCATAAACTCCAAAATAAAGATAGAGTAAAAATAATAACTGATGATCTATCTTTTGGCCCTAGAGAAGAATGGATAGATTACGTCGAAACTACAGAAGCTAGAGAACATATAAAAAACTTTATAAAAAATAGTAAATAGACGAATACAAGTTCGTCTTTTAAAATATGCACTTGACTTATAGTTATATTACCGATAAAATATAATTAGAGAATGTATTTTCTCTAAATGGAGGTAATAAATATGAATAATCCTATTTTCTCCATTTTGCTAGTTTTAATTGGCCTTTTTGTTGGTATAATTGCCATGATAATTTTAAATTCTATTAAAACTTTTGCGGCAACAAAAAAATCTCAAGCTTTATTAGATAATGCGAAAAAAGAAGCAGACAAAATAAAAAGAGAGAGTATTTTAGAAGCCAAAGAAGAGAATCATAAATTGAAAAAACAATTAGATAAAGAAACAAAAGAAAAGAAAGAAGAGATAAAAGAACTTGAAGACCGTCTACAAGCGAGAGAAGATAGTATCGACAGACGTGATCAGACACTGCAAAATCGTGAACAGATGCTTGAAGACAAAGAAAACAGTCTAATTGAAAAGCAAAAAGATATTCAAAATAAGCAAGTGGAGCTGGAAGAAAAGAAAAACGAACAAATTAAATTGCTTGAAAAAATTTCAGGCTACTCAAAAGAAGAAGCGAAAAAACAAGTATTAAAACAAGTTGAAGAAATGATGAATCTAGAGATCACTTCCTACATCAAAGATAGAGAAGCTGAAGCCAAATTAGAAGTAGACAAAAAATCAAAATCATTACTTGTTTCTGCAATGCAAAGATATGCTTCAGATGTTGCTGGTGAACAAACTGTAACAGTTGTAAACCTACCAAATGATGAAATGAAAGGCCGAATCATAGGTAGAGAAGGAAGAAATATTAGAACAATAGAAGCTGTAACCGGAGTTGACTTAATAATTGATGATACCCCAGAAGCTATAGTTCTATCATCATTTGATCCATACAGAAGAGAAATTGCTAGAATAACTCTAGAAAATCTTATAAAAGATGGAAGAATTCATCCTGGAAGAATTGAAGAAGTATATGACAAAACATCTAAAGAAATGCATAACAAATTAATTGAATATGGAAATAATGCCTTATTCGAACTTGGACTTACAAAAGTTGCTCCAGAATTAGTTGAACTAATTGGAAAACTTCATTTTAGAACAAGTTATGGTCAGAATGCCTTAACACACTCTATTGAAGTTGCTTCATTAACTGGTTTATTAGCTGGGGAATTAAACGAAAATGTTACTATAGCTAAAAGAGCCGGACTATTACATGATATAGGAAAATCTATCGACCACGAAATTGAAGGAAGCCATGTTGATATAGGAGTAGATTTGGCTAAAAAATATGGTGAAAAAGAAACTGTTATAAATGCAATTGCATCACATCATGGTGATATCGAACCTACTAGTGTTATCAGTGTATTAGTTGCTATAGCAGACGCTTTATCCGCATCTCGTCCAGGTGCTAGAAATGATTCGTTAGAAAACTACTTTCAAAGACTTACTGAACTTGAACAGATAGCAAACGATATTGACGGAGTTGAAAAAACATACGCTGTTCAAGCTGGTAGAGAATTAAGAGTAATTGTTAAGCCTGATAAAATCGATGATTTAGAAAGTGTTAAAGTAGCAAGAGATATCAAAAACAAGATAGAAGAAACACTTCAATATCCAGGAACAATTAAAGTAGTTGTCATTAGAGAAACTAGAGTAACAGAGGAAGCTAAATAAAGCTTCCTTTTATATTTCAGGATTTTCATTTTTAATTATTTCATTAGAACTAGAAAAAGCTACATATAATACAATTAGAGAACTAATTAAAGTTATAAAACTAGATATAATTTGTAAATCCGCGTTCTTTAAATTATCTAATTTATATTTCTTTTTTAATTTTTTATCATATACATTAATAAATAAAAAACCGACTGCTATAAAAAAAGAAATGATTCTATTAATTTTAAGAATTTTTAAAGCTTCATCATCACTGTATATTTTTTTACCGTCCATCATTGAATTATAGGACAGTGTGATAGAAATGAAAAGAGTAAGAATAAAAACGAATGAAAGAATAATTTGAAATTTTAAAAGTCTATCTTCCTCTAAATCATAATTACTCATTTTTCCTCACATATCTTATACATTTCTCCCACATAAAAACCTCAATAAAATATATGTTTAAATGAAAAAAATTATACTTTATACAAAATAATATATAATATTTTTATAAGAATTATCTTTAAAAAAATCCTTCAGTGTGTTAAAATTATAATAAAGGAGGCTATCAATATGAAAAGAATGACTTACGTAGACCAGCAAGGTAATCAAATAAACGTTAATTTAGAAAGAAAAAAACCTATGTTAAAAGTTCTATTGTTTATTGGAAATATATTACCAATAATAATAATTGGTTTAATAATATTTACTGTTATTCAAAATAAAATATGTATTAATATATATGATAGTATAAAGAAAGCTACTATGACTTATCTAAAGGATCAAGGTGATGTTCCAAATGCAGAAGGTGAAAATGTAACTGTAAATATTGGAAACCTATATTCAGAACAATATTTAAAAAGTGCGAATACAGGTGACAAAATGTGCACAGGAACAGTGAAAGTTACCAAATATAAAGATGATTATGTATATACATTGGATGTTAATAAATGCAATCAATGTTCGGTAAAGAAAAAATATGGAGGATGGAGTCAGGAAGTAAGTTATTATCCAGCTGGAAATGCCATTGTCGATGTTATACCGTATTATAATTACTATGATAGAGAAATAAATTCAACTGAATGGTCAAATTATTATGATGATTCAGAAATAGAAGATGAAGTATCTGAGGATTATGGAATTAGATTACCACAAGATATGTCAAAAATGCCAGAAATACCAAAGGAAGGCGAAATATATACTATAGAAAATGATACGACATATTATTATAGATATCGTGATCGTTCATGGAAGTGGTATGACATCGAAGGCGATTATTCAGACTTCTCTTCAGAAAGACCAGACGGTTATGCAGAAAAAGATGAAGATTCTGAAATACTATCTGAATGGTCTGAGTTCTCTTTAAATTATCCTCAGGAAAAATCATATAGAAGTATATCCCATGAGACAGGATACAAATATTACTATGTAAATAAAAAAGGGGAAAAAGTTTATTATAACAATGCAAAATACACAGTTTCTTCAGAAGTTGATACTAATAAATATAATAACCGTGATGAAGAATCTGTAACCCTATACAGATATCAAGATAAAAAGTGGCGTTGGTACAATGGCCAAAAGAGAAAGTATAGTTATTATAATTCTAAACAGCTAGAGGATTATCCAATAAAAGACACTGGAACAGAACAGATTGGTAGACCATCAGAATGGAAGGAAGAACAACAAACAGATGCCGAAACTCTTTCATATCGTATAGAAGAAAAAAAATTAATGACAAGATATAGAATTAAATACGAAATTCTCTCATCATTAATGCTAAAAAAACATTTGACAAAAGACAAATTTGAGGCTAAAGTAAAATCAAGCATACTTGAATTTTCTAGCCGTGAAGACAAAAAAATAGATGTTACATATAAATTCAAATATAGAGTTTCTTAAAGACTAGCTATCTTAGTTAGTCTTTTAACATTGCAAAAAAAATATAATTAAATTATGAGAAGAATAAAATTAAAATCTAAAAAAAAGCCATTAATTGTTTATATATACATATTTATAATAATAATTATATTTAGTTTTATATCAATAAATATTTTAAACAAAAAAATAAGAACAATAATTTTTGATTACGCTGAAATAGAGACGAAAAAATTTACAAATTATATAATTAATGAATCCATATCAAAAAACATAACAAAAACCATTACTACTGACGAAATATTCAAAGTAACAGAAGGAAATGATGGAAACATAAAAAGTATTGATTTTGATACAGCTAGAATTAACAAATATCTAACTAATGCTACAAAAACAATTCAAAAATATATGAATGATATAGAAAAGGGAAATATTTATAGAATCGATAATATAGATGAATTAACAAAAAAATATAATAAAGAGGATTTAAAAAAAGGGATTATATTCTATGCTAATACAGGACTTATTTTTGGTAATTCACTCTTATCTAATTTAGGCCCCAAAATTCCAGTAAAAATAAGTCTAACAGGGGATGTAATAAGTTATATTTCCGTTGAAACTAAAGAATATGGAATTAACAATGCTTTAATCGAAGTGTTTGCCAATATAGAAGTAACTGAAGATATATTATTGCCGTTTTATGATAAAAATATAGATATGAAAGCTAAAGTCCCAATCGCCATGAAATTAATAACTGGCAAGATACCAGAATTTTACTACGGAAACATTAAAGAATCTCAAAAAATATCCATTCCAAACTCATAAACTTGAAATAAAACTATTTAAGGAGTATATTAATAAAGGAGAGGTACATAATGAAAACATATGAATTTAAATATAGATATGAAATAGAAAAAGACTATAAAAGTGGATTTGATTATGAAAAGGCTAAGGAGCTTTGGACAGATTATTTTGACGATTATGATTACGTACTTGGAGATTGGTCATATGGACACTTGCGTCTAAAAGGATTTTGTGATAAAAAAAACAAAAAATATAAAAAGATAAATGATATAAAAATGATTGATGATTATATAAAAACTCACTGCGCATATGATAGTAGATATTTTATATTAAAAAAAATAGAAGATAAATGAGATTTTATATCTCGTTTTATTGTGGAAAAATATGTTTTAATTTTTTTCTGTCAAGTTATAGTAAAATGGACAATAAAATGATATAATATTAATCATAGGGAGAGTGATAGACATGGATAGTAACGAATTAGCAACAATTTATGAAAAGTATTCAAAAAAAATAAATGATATATGGAGGTCACTTTGACCCAGAAGGAAAAGAAAATAAAATAAAAGAGCTAGATATAGAAATGAAAAAGCCAAACTTTTGGGATGATAAAAGAAAAGCCGAAGAGATAATTGGCGAATATAATTCATTAAATTCGATTTTAAAAAAGACAAAAGAATTAAAAGAAGAAATAGATTTTACTTTAGAATCCTTAAAAGAAAACGATAGTGAAATAACTATTTTAGCAGAAGAAGAAATAAAAAATTATCAAAAATCCTTAGAAAAATTAGAAATAGAAGTTCTATTAAATGGTGAATATGATAGAAATGATGCCGTTTTAGAAATACATTCTGGAGCTGGAGGAACAGAAGCGTGTGACTGGGCTAATATGTTATATAGAATGTATTCAAAATGGATATTAAAAAAAGGATATAAAGAAGATATAGTTGATAGACAACCAGGACTAGAAGCTGGAATAAAAAGTATGACAGTTATCGTATCTGGAATCAATGCCTATGGTTATTTAAAAAATGAAAAGGGCATTCACAGATTAGTTAGAATATCACCGTTTGACTCTAACAAAAGAAGACATACATCATTTGCTTCAATTAGTGTAACCCCGGTAATAGATAGTGAAGTTAATATAGAGATAAATCCAAACGACTTAAAAATAGATGTATTTCACTCATCAGGAGCCGGTGGACAGTCTGTAAATACGACTGATAGTGCAGTAAGAATCACTCACAAACCATCTGGAATAGTAGTAACTTGTCAAAACGAAAGAAGCCAAGTTCAAAATAAAGAGAAAGCTATGCAGATTTTAAAAAGTAAACTATACGAAATAGAGCAGCAAAATAAAATAGCTGAATTAAAAGAATTAAAAGGGAAAATAGATGACATTAATTTTGGATCACAGATAAGAAGTTATGTAATGCATCCTTATTCATTAGTAAAAGACCATCGAACAAATGAAGAAGATACAAACGTTAACAAAGTATTGGATGGTGATATAGATAGATTTATAAATGCTAGTCTTAGGAGGAATAGAAAGTGATTATAAAAAAACATAAGATTGATAATGCTAAATTATTAAATGAAATAAAAGAAAGTAAAAAGATAAAAAGAAGCTTAATGTTCGTCTTTGGTGTTTTTCTTCTAGCGGTTTCTTTTAATCTTTTTATAAAACCAAACCATTTAATATCTGGAGTTAGTGGTATTTCAATCATAACTGATAAATTATTCAAAATAGACTCATCACTAATAATTTTACTTGGCAACAGTTTACTATTAATCGCAAGTTTTGTTTTTTTAGGTAAAGAAGATACGAGTAGAACGGTAATTGGATCGCTATTATATCCAGTATTTATAAAATTAACAGAGTTTATTCCAAAATATATAGATTTAGGTACAACTGAACCAATAGTTCTAGCTATATGTGGAGCTTTGATGTCCGGTATCGGTACAGGACTTATATTCAAAAATAACTTCACAAGTGGAGGGACTGACGTTCTAAAACAGATATTAACAAAATATGGTAAAATGCCATACAGTATGTCAAATATTTATTCAGAAGGATTAATAATGTTTGCAGGTGGAATTGTATTTGGTTGGCAATCATTTATCTATTCTATAATAGTACTATCTATTTCAGGTATTGTAAGTGATAGAGTAATTTTGGGAATATCTGAATATAAGACTCTTCAGATAGTAACCACAAAAGATAGTGAGATAAAAAGCTTTATTATTGAAAATCTTAATCATGGCTTAACCGTTATCGAAGCCAAGGGAGCTTTTACAGATACAAAGAAAAAAGTATTATTGTGTGCTATACCAACAAGACAATACTTTATAGCTACTGAAGGAATAAAGAAAATAGACCCTGATGCCTTCGTCATAGCTATAGACACATATGAGATTCAGGGAAAGATGTAGAAAGAAGTGATGAAAGTGGATTTAATTAAGTTAATTAATGTAAAAAAGACTTATAAAACTGGTGTAACCGCTATTCAAGACTTAAACCTAAGAATAGAAAAAGGTGACTTCGTCTTTATAATTGGTTCTACTGGTTGTGGAAAAAGTACTTTAATAAAAATGTTATACAGAGAAGAAAAACCGACAGCAGGTCAAATAATTGTCGGTGGAATTGATGTAGGAAAACTAAGAAATGGTAAGGTTTATAAAATAAGAAGAAAAATAGGAGTCGTTTTCCAAGATTACAAATTACTTCCAAAATCAACAGTATTTGAAAATGTCGCCTTTGCTTTAGAAATATTTGGTTTACCTAAAGATGAAATACATGCAAAAGTAGTAAAATCTCTAGAATTAGTTGGTCTGAAAGATAAGATTAATTCTTATCCGCATCAACTATCAGGAGGTCAGCAACAACGTGTTGCCATCGCAAGAGCTATAGTCAATGGCCCAAAACTACTAATATGTGACGAGCCAACAGGAAACCTAGATAAGGACACTAGTATGGAAGTTATGACAGTATTAAATGAAATTAATAAATTAGGAACGACGATTATAATGGTTACCCATGATATAAATATAGTTAAAAAAATGGATAAGAGAGTTATAGAATTAGACGCGGGTAGAGTATTAAAAGATTATGCGAAAGGAACATATAAATAATGAAAACATTTAGAATAATAGGAAGAAACATAAGGGATGCCTTTAAAGGTGTATTTAGAAATTTTTCACTCTCATTCGCCTCTATATCATGTATAACTATAACCTTAATTGTCGTAGCTGTTTCAATAATACTATCACAAAATGTTGATAACTTCACATTACTAGTAGAAAAAGATGTAACTATAGTAGCCTTCTTAGATAATGAATTAAAAGAAGAAGATGTTGATAAGATAAAAGATAAATTAAAAGTAATTGATAATATCGAAAAATATGAATATAAATCAAAAACTGAAATTACTAAAGATATGATGGAATCCTCAGAAGTATTCGATAGTATCATGAAAAATTGGGATAATGAAGAAAATCCAATACAAAATACCTTCCAAGTAAAAGTTAAAAATATAAATAAAATAGATAAAACTGCAAAAGAAATTAAAAAGATTAAAGGAGTAACCTTAGTTAAATATGGTGAAGGAATGGTCAATCAATTAATATCAACCTTTGACTTTATCCACAAAATTTGTATTGGTGCCGTAGTAGCCCTAATACTAGTTACCGCCTTCCTAATATCTAATACAATTAAAATCACAATAAATTCGAGAAAAACAGAAATTGGTATCATGAGATTAATAGGAGCCTCTAACTTAAACATAAGAATACCTTTCATCATCGAAGGATTATTACTAGGCCTATTAGGTTCTATAATTCCAATTTTATTAACTGTCTATGGATACACAAAACTATATAGACATTTTGGTGGTCATCTATTTTCAGACTTCATCAAACTAATCTCACCAGTACCATTTGTCTATTATACATCAGCCATATTATTAGTAATAGGAATACTAGTTGGTATGATAGGTTCTTGGAGAGCCGTAAGAAAATATTTAAAAATATAATAATAAAAATTTGAGTTCCGGTAAAATTTAGAAAAAAAGAAAAAAAGATGAAAATGTGAAAAACAAATTCATCTTTTTGCTTTAAAAATAAGGTAAAACTTAAAAATACTATTGAGAGATTATGTGATAATTTAAATAATTTAAGTGAAGAAGAATTTAATATGATTGATGATAGTAAGA